>CAIPFN010000359.1 GCA_903864265.1 uncultured Bacteroidales bacterium
ACCATACTTATGGATGGTATGGAACAGCATATACACTTCAAAGCATGAGCCGGAAGACCAATCTGGATAAATTCGAGGCCGTAATGTTCGACGACCGCAAAGATCTTAACCATCTTACGCCTGTAGAACAGGATCAGGTAATGAGATACAGGTTCGCTTTTGCCAGATGCCTGGATAATCCTGCCATTTCAGATAAATTACTTCGCGATGAGCTGATGAATGAGTTCGGCATCGGATCGTCGCAGGCTTACGTAGATATTTCGAATATTAAAGTGATCCTCCCGAATATAAGGAACGCGGGTAAAGAATGGATGCGCTATTTATTCAATGAAGAGATAAGAGCTAACATCGCGAAGTGTAAGGATGATGAAGGAAATATTACTGACGTCGATAAACACAGAAAAGCACTTGATGTACTTGCAAAGTACAATAAACTTGATCAGAAGGATACTGATCAATTGCCATGGGATGATATTATCCCTGTGCAGATAGAACCTACCAGTGATCCTACCGTTCTCGGTATAACTCCTCTGGCTAATAAGGAGGAAGTGATCCGTAAACTTTACGAAAAATACAAGGGAGATATCGAAGTTGAAGATATCGATTACCAGGAAATGAACGACAGGAATGAGCCAGGAAAAGAAACAGATCTATTTCAATAATCCGCAGCTCGAGTTCCGTTATGTTGCGGCGCATACGTCAGTGATTGTCGGAGGCAGGAGACTTGGAAAAGGCCATGGCATCATCGCACCCTGGATGTTGCGCAATGCGCAGCATATGCCGCGGAGCTCGGGAGGAATTGTAGGAAGTACATTTCAGCAATTGCTTACCAGGACATTACCTGGGACAATGAAAGCCCTGGAAGACATGGGATATATTCGCGATATCCATTATTTTATCGGGAGAAAACCTTCACCGGAATCAGGATTCAGAAAGCCCGTAATTGAGCCCGTGAGTTACGATCATGTGATGAGCTGGTATAATGGGTCAATTAACTATTTAATCTCGCAGGATGTACCAGGATCGAGTAATTCGCTCACGCTGCAGTCGCTTCTAATTGATGAAGCTAAGTACACAAACTACGACAAGTTAAAAGACGAAACTTTCCCTGCGAACGGAGGCTATAAAGGTCCGTGGAAAAATTGCCCGTGGCTCAATTCCATCCTGATCACGAGCGACATGCCGACTACTAAAAAAGGCAGCTGGTTCCTGAATTATAAAAATAAGATGGATCCGGAGCTGATTGATGGGATTAAGTCACTGGTGTATGACATTTATTTACTCAAACAGAAAGAACAGACTTCTTATACAATAAGGAGAATAAAGGAAATGTCGCTTCTCCTGGCACAGTTCCGGAGTGTTGCAGTATATTATCGGGAATGGAGTACTATTGAAAACGTTGAATTGCTTGGAAAGAAGTACATCGCCCAGATGAAGCGGGATCTTCCTCCGCTTGTATTCATGACTTCGATCATGAGCATTCGCCCTGGTAAACTTAAAGATGGATTTTACCCGGCTCTGCGTGAATCGGTTCATTACTATACTGCATTTGATAACAGCTATCTTCAGAATTTAGATTATGATTTTGATAAAGCCCGCATGCAAGACTGCCGGCAGGATGCTGATGTGGATTTATCGCGGCCGATTTGTATTGCATTCGATTATAACTCAAATATAAACTGGCTTGTTGCCGGTCAGCAGCATGGCATTAAAGCTTTGGTCCTGAAATCATTTTATGTGAAGTATCAGCGTAAGCTTCGCGAAGTTGTTGATGATTTCTGCAATTATTACCGGCATCACCGCTCCAGGGAAGTTGTTATTTATTACGATAGCACGGCGCTAGGATCTAACTATGCCGTAAGCGACGAAGATTTCATATCAGTAATCTGCAGCCAGTTTGAAAAGAACGGCTGGAACGTGCAGCGCCAGCATATTGGAGGAACTCTTAAACACAATGAGAAATACCTTATCATCGACCAGGGATTAAAAGGTCAGAAATATCTGATGCCACAAATTAACGCTCCAAATAATGAAGCGTTAAAACTTGGCCTCGAACATTGCGGAGTTAAGATCGGTCCACTTGGTTTTCAAAAAGATAAATCAGGAGAAAAACTAGCCGAAACCGAGGAAGATCTTCTCGAAAATAGAACCGATGGTACAGATGCTTTCGATACGTTGATGCTTGGAATGTTTTTCTATCCAAACCAAAGCTATTCAAGCTCATCAAGTGGCGGAACTTCTACCTTTTTATAATTTATTTTATCTTCTTTTATTTATCTCAGAAAATTCCGGCTTATCAAAAAGTAATTTGCTGTTTAATAGCCTAAAAAGTCTAAAAACAGTTAGGATTATTCCATTTTTCAGAATCTAGACCCCGCACCGCGCTGAAACGTGTCGGTGAATACCATTTTCGAATTTTACGATATATGCATGTCATGATTAATATATAATTATTCTAAATAATTAGTTACGGAACCCATTATTCATCTCGTAATTACCATTTTATTATATTGCATATATTTAAATGCTTCATAAGATGAAAAGAATCATGGTTTCAATCTTTGTTTTGATTTGTGTTTACGCGCAATGTCAGACTACGAATAAATCATACTCACCTTTTAAATTAAAGAGTGGGCAGATATTAAAAGTAGGTGATACAATTCACCTGGTTAAAGGATCAATGCCGGATGGTACATTCAGATGCGGAATACTGTTGCAAAACAAATGGGTTGAAGACTACGGCAATGCTCCACTGGTTTATCTTGGCAAGACTTATGCGAAGAAATTTTATATCATTAATTACTTTATTACTCATAAGATTGGATCAGGGCTTACTTATGCGGCATTTACAATAAATAATAGATATCGGGCTGAACTTCTCATTGAGTGCGCTATAGCTTCCGGTGAAATTAATCTACATAAATAAATGTCCTTTACGTTTTTTCATTGCTGCTTAATTTAGCAACTCTTTACAATTCACATCAGTGAAAACTAAATTAATCAACAAATGAAAAAGTTTATGCTTTGCATGCTTGTCATGCTGCTTGGCGTTGCCTTGCAATCATTCGCGCACACGCGAACACACGCTCCTCCTGTTGCCGTGGCCCTGAGCTTCGGACAGACGCAGCCGGATCAGGCTGCAATCAATGTAATAAGTGAAAAAACGTTTACCTGCAACCATTACATTATCCAGGCGCTTCCACAGGCGCGGGCTGTTCTGGTGCAAAACGTTTCATCTGCTGACCTTCCTAAGCCTCCCGATCTTTATAGTAATTTGCTTATAAAAATTCAACTTAAACGGATAGATGCGCTGGAGCGATCGGCAGTAATCAATAGTATCGGCTTTATCAGAACGATTTCACCTTCCAATGCAGATCCCTATAATCTAAGTCAGCTGATCAGGATCTAACGACAGATAAAAATAATAGCATAACAAAGCCCTGCCTCCATGGCAGGGCTTTTCTTTTGTCCTTTACCAAAATCGCCGCCCGCTGTATCATTGCCGTAAACTTTATAGCAATGTCCATCATCCTTATCAATCAACTCCATAAACTTATCGAGCATGGCGAATTCTCCATCGGTTTCGTAGCAGAATCGGGCGAAATCATTCATGCCAAACGGGCCATCTGCACCAGCTGGCATTCGGCCGGACGAACGATGAATATCAAGTTCCTGGATTCGAAAGAAATCCGCACCATCCGCCGCTGCACAATCATTGCCTTTAACGATCAGGAGGTAGCATTATGAGTGAAACATTTGATATCGGTACAATTACCGTTATACCCGAAGCCAGCCTGGCCATATTCCAGGACGACAGCCGCGATGTGTTCGACGAACCGGAACGCTTTATCACCGTAGGAGGCGAACGCATCGTTCCCTGGGGAATTTCGAATAACCGCCCTGCCGAAGTAATGCATAAGATTTCCAAAAGCGAAGTCGTTTCCTCCAATCTCGACCTGAATATCCGCATATGTTACGGACAAGGCATAAAGCCAATGATGCGGAAAGTAGAGAACGAAAAGATCCGCTTCGTGGAATGCGAGGATCCCCGCGTAAATGCATTTTTCGAAGATAACGATATCGCCGGTTATTTCCTCGAACAATGCACCGACCTGCAGGCGTTTTTTAACTGCTTCCCTGAAATCATTCTAAATAAGGGTTTAACCGAAATCGTTTCCCTGCGGTCCAAAGAGGCCGTGTTCAGCCGCTGGGGAGTATCCGATAAAAATACCGGAGAAATCATTAAGCATTATTATTGCGGCGACTGGGACGATGGCGCCACGGAAAACAATACCGTGATGACCAAAGTCCTGAACCGTTACAATCCCTACCGTGATTTAACGAACCGTATTGCAAACAGGACCGTTGGCGTTCCACGCTTCATCGTTCCGCTCAATTTCCCCACTCCCGGCCGCGTGTATTACCAGCGCCCTCCCTGGTGGTCCATCTTCCGATCCGGTTCGTTCGACTTTGCCGTGATGCTCTGGGAATTCAAGAAAAACCTGCTCAAACAGGGCCTCGCCATCCGCTACATAATTTACGTTTCGGATAAGTACTGGGACCAGATCTTCCAGGAGGAAAAGATCGACCGCAACGACCCGAAAGCCGTTAAAGATCGCAAAGAAATAGAATTTGCCAAATTCCGCGATTTCCTTTCCAACGAAAAGAACGCCGGGAAAGGCATCATAGCACTGAAGAAAATGATCGCTTCCGGAACCAGCGCCATCGAGGAAAAATATATCACTATCGAGGAAATCAAAACAGGCGCCAAGGGAGGCGAATACCTCGAGGATAGTTCCGAAGTAAACAGCACCCTGAGCTATGCCATGAGCGTGTACACACAGCTGATCGGTTCCACGCCCGGGAAGACCGGCGGCAGCCTTTCGGGCACCGATAAGCGCGAAATGTACATGATCAAGTCGGCCCTTATGAAACCATACCGCGACCGCCTTATCCGACCGCTTCAGCTGATCAAGCGCTTCAACAAATGGCCCGAAGAATTAGTTTTTACGGTGCCCGATTACGAGTTCACCACGCTCGATAAGAACAAATCTGGCAAACAAATGAACGACAATACACCCGATCCAAACTCTATAGCCGATGTTAATCAATAGCATAGAACAACTCAAAGCGTACATTCCCACGGTGATGGGATCCAGTCTCGATCGTTACAGCGTTTTTCTGGAATCGGCAGAGCAATACCTGCTTACCGAACTCATCGGCGAAACCCTGTTCGATAAACTTTCGACCGTGGCAGCCAACCCGGATGCCGAACCTCCCATCGAGGCCAATACGCCGGATCCGAAACTGCTCCGCCATTGCGAACAGATCGTTTGCCTGAAAGGTTACCTGGATGCCATCCCGATGCTCGACCTGGTGGAAACCGATACCGGCTTCGCGGTTACCTCCAACCCGAACCTGGCGCCGGCTTCGCAGCAACGCGTGGCCGCCCTGGTGAAAGGGCTCGAAATACGCCTAAGCGACAGCATAGAATTGCTTTTATCGTTCCTCGAGACGAGCATTGATCACCTCGGGGACTGGGCCGGTTGCAAAGCCTACACGCTCAACCACGACAGCTTCATCTTCACGCTTACCGAATTCCGGCGCTATGCCAGGTATGAAGGTTCGCACCTCGAATGGAAGAAAGATTTGTACAAGGTTACCCAGGCCATGATGATGATCCGCAACGTGATCAGCTCAGAACTTACCGACCTTATCCTGCAGCAGCTGAAAGAGAATTCGCTCAGCGACGTTAACCAGGCGATTATTGAACCGCTCCGCCACGCGTTGGCCGCTTTTATTACAGGCTCCGACCCGATGGGCATGAACATGCTCAGCAAAGCCCGAAATATTCTCCTGGCTTCGGTGGACGATTATCCCGAATTCAAAGCCAGCAAGATCTACACCGACTGGCTCGCACAGCTTCCTGTTGACGTAAACACGCAATCCATTGCCAATTTCGGCGTATGAGCAACCAGGTGATCCATATCACGCTTCCCGAACGCTGGGACCAGCTCAGCGAAAAGCAGCTCGAGTTTGTCGCTAAGCTGCTGCTGCGCGAAATCCCGGCCGTGGAAATGATCACCCGCTGCTTTTTCAATTTCACCGGCATCAAAATCCTGCATAAGGACCCGGTGATGCTCGACGGCGAACTCTGTTACCTGTTCAAGAAATACCACGTAGGGCGCTTCCCGCTCGACGTGGATCTTACCGCTTCCATCATACAGCGCCTGGAGTGGCTAACAGGTGAGGTTACCTTATTCGCCAACCCGGCAGCCATTAAGCATTACACCGGGTGCCACTTCAAGCTGTATGGTGTTACGCTCGAGGAATGGCTTATCGCCGACCAGATGTACATCGCCTTTGCCAAAACGAAGGACCCGAAATTCCTGGATAAGATGCTGGCTGTTTTTTACACCAAAGCCGGCGAAAAATGGAACGCCGATACATCGCTCAAAAGCCGCGAAAAGCGTTTCCGCCGCGTGCCGCGCTTCCGCAAATACCTGGTCTTTCTCTGGTACACTTCCGTGAAGCTCTGGCTTAAATCGGAATACCGTTTCCTGTTCACACCGCCGGAAAGCAAAGGCAGCCAGTCGCCAAATGAGTATGTCCTGGGCTTGCTTTCAGCTTTGAACGAAGGCGACGTTACGCACAACCCAGCGCTAAAAGCCACCGATTGCCACGAGGTGTTTTACGAGCTTAACCGCAAAATCGAAAAATCTTTAAACTTCTGAAATAACCCGTCACCCTGAGCGAAGTCGAAGGGTTTAACTCAAAATACAAAAGCCATGTTCAATGCGTTTGAATATTTCCAAACCATCTTCGAAGCAGTCGGCCTGCTGAAGATCTATAAAGCCTCCGGCATTGCTTCCGTTGAAGAGCTGCTTTCTGATCTCAAAAACAATCCCGAAAACTGCCTGGTGGTCCGCGACTCCGGCGACGGCCATCTCGACTTTAAGGACCGCCGCCTCGATACCGGCTACCATACCCTGTATATCTTCCAGCGCGGGAAATTTAACGACCACAGCGCCAACCTGGCAGCCAAGCGTGCCGCCATGGCAAAAGCCATTACCCTGTTTACGCTGATGAAAAAGGACGCGCAGAGCTTTAACCAGCCGGCTTACGGTTTCGACGACAGCCGCGTGGATTACGCCGAAATTGGTCCCATCGGCCTCAATTACTACGGCTATTCCTTTTCATTTACCATGGAGCATAGTTTTTAATTTTTTCTTATCTTGCATGGTCTAACTTAATATTATTGACCATGGGAATTATTATTCTTTATCTCGTAATTGGATTTATTTACTTCGTACCATCATTTAATGCCTACAAAAGGCCAGAGTTCTGGGCAACATTTGTCGTTAATCTTTTATTTGGATGGACAGTTGTTGGATGGATAATAGCCCTGGTTATGAGCTGGCATAAAAATGAAAAAAAATAAACATCACTCAGCATCAATTTTACATTTTCATTGTATATTTACCCTATCGTTTAGCCAGACATCTAAACGAAGTTCCGATACGACCAAACCATGTCCAGAGTTCATATTACGTACTTAATAGGGGAAACCCTCGTTTATCTTGGCTCAGCAATGAGCCAGAAGCCTTGGTCGGCTTTGGAACGGATGAGCGAGGGTTTCCCCATTAAGGAGACAAATTATGGAAACGACAGTAACCACTGTTGCCCGTGTCAACGAAGTTGACATTCAAATCATCATGAACGGCGAAAAACAAGTTGCCGTTAAACCAATTTGCCAGGCTCTTGGCATCGCATTCGAAGCCCAATTTGTAAAGCTGAAAACTGATCCGATTTTGAGTTCAGTTGTTATGACCAGCATAACAACTGGATCGGATAAAAAGCAGTACGAAATGGTCACCATTCCGCTTAAATTTGTTTTTGGATGGTTGTTTCGTATCGACAGCCGCAACGTAAAACCCGAAGCCAGGGAAGTTGTGTTAAAATATCAGTTGGAATGTTACAACGCCCTTTACAACTACTTTACCCGTCACGACGAATACCTGGAGTGGCGCGATAAGGTTATCGCCGAAAGGCTCACGCTCTATGATGCCGCCCGGTTGGAATTCCGCGACGCAAAGGATAAAGTGCAGGATGCCCGCGACCTGCTCAACGAAGCCCGCAAAATTACCGAGGAAGCTTATTTTGCAGATAAGGACCAGCTGCGTATCCAGTTTGGTGAAGAAAGCGAGGTAACCAATGCCTGAAGCCAAAAACATCATGCACATAGGCAAAGTGGTTCTCCAGGACGAATGCCTTCACTATATCGAAACATTGCAGGAAAATGATAACGAAGGTATCGACAGCCGTACGCGAACCATGCTCGAAGCTATCATGTTTCTGACCATACTTCGCGAAGGATTAGGAACAGGTAAAAAAGACCGGTTCGAATATGTAATTGAAAGCCTGGCCCATATGTCCGAAGAATTCGAACAACTCAAAGCATGATAATATAAGCGTATCCATTGCAGGATTCCCCACGCTTATCAGCCCCGCCCACAAAGCGGGGCTTTTGTTTTGTCCTTTACCCTGATGTGCAAACACGTTTAATTTGTTTCATCCTAAAACGGAACTTGATGAACTTTCAACTTTATAAACTTTCAACTTATTTATGAGTGAAAATACCAATATTAAACTTACCGTCGAAGCCTGGGCCGATATCGTGATAAAGGAATTTATCAAAAAGGCCAATGCCCTCAATATCGGCAGTTCCGGCGCTTCGATGAACAGTTTTGTAAATACCGTTTACACGGCAGCCGGTGGCGATCCTTCGCGCGTGGTGTTCGCTTTCGAGTGGTATTTGAAGATGGTCGATTACGGCGTAGGAAAGCATGTGAGCCTTGCCGATCGCGACGGCATGATCGCCGGTGGAATGACACGCCGCCGCCCGAAGCCCTGGTTTACCGATACCTTTTACAAGCAGCTAGAAGTGCTCCGCCACCTGCTCGAGGAAAAGAACGCGCTGGGCATCGAGCGTTTCGTGGTGCGGAACATAGAGGACAATGCCGATTTCGGCTTTAATGAAATTAACGTATGAGCAAACAGGCGAAAGTAGATGTAATCATAAACGGCGAACAGGCCAAAGCCGCATTGAAGGAAATACAAACTCAGCTGGCCGGCGTAAAAGCCATGCGCGATAAAGCCATGACCGATGGCGATGTAAAAGGATTCAACCAGCTGAATGCCGAATTCAAAAAACTTACTACCGAAGCCACAAAACTTAGCAGACAGACACTCGATGTAAACGATGTATTGAAAAACCTTTCTTCCGCATCTGTACGAGAACTGCAGGGCGCTTTCCAGCAATTAAATAGGGAATTGATTGCAATGAAGCGTAATGATCCTGGATATAACGAAAAAAAGGTACAGGTACAGGCGCTTAAGAAAGAACTCGATAGTGCATCGGGTAGTATCAGGAACCAGGGGATGACTTTTAGCGAATTAAAGTCGAAAGCCATCGTGTGGGCTGCTGCCATTATGGCTGTAGGTTATGCATTTAAAAAATTGTATGATGCTTACGAAGAACAAAGAGTTGCTGATAAACGACTTCTTTTTGCTGTAAATGGAAATATTGATGCTTTTCAACAACTAAATGAACAATCGAGTAAATTACAGCAGGCAACAGGTATTGATGATTCTGTAATAAGTCAGATACAAATGCTTGGTGTGCAAAGTGGTAAAAGTACCGCAGATGTTAAAAAAATTACTGAAGCTGCCATTGAATTATCTTCTATTACCGGTGAAGATCTTCAGGGTTCATTTTTACAGTTGAATGGTACATTTGCTGGTAAACTCGGAAAATCACTTCCTCGTTTGTCAGCAGATTTTAAAGATTTAACAAAGGAGCAACTTGCTAATGGAGCAGCTATTGATATGGTGCTTCAAAAATATGGCGGAACAGCTGCCGAAAGCGCAACATCCTTATCTAAAATGACTCAAGCCTGGGGAGAATTTATGGAATCTCTGGGTGGTGGTACAACCGGTCCTATTAACTGGGTAATTGAGAAAATGACCTATTTATTAAAACTATATAAAATTGGTGCCGATGTATTATTATCATTTGGTGGTAATGTTCGGGCATGGGAAGCACAACAGGAAGGAATTCAATCTACTACCGAAAGTGTTAACAGATTTCGTGAAGCTATAGAAAAATCGAAACCTTCCGTTTCTGAACTTAAAAAACAAAGAGATGAGCTAACTGAAGGATTAAAAAAACAAGAAGATGCACTTAAAAATTCAAATAATTTATCTGGAGTCGCTGAGCAGCTGGAAAAGAATTCTATAAATACGATTAAATCGAAAATAGCAGTTCTGAATGAATTGATTAACCCTCAAAAAAAAGCTCCTGATCCCAATGCGGATAAAGCACTGGAAGATGCTTATAAACAAGAACAAACAATAGCCATCCAGGCACGTGATGCAGCCATTGCAATCGAAATGGAAGGTTACAAGAAAGAACTGGATACATTACATTCTGCTTATGCTGATAAACGCGAAGCAATTTTACATGAGCTTGCAACAAATAAAAAATTAACTGTAGCTCAAAAAGATGAATTAAATGCAACTCTTATCAGTCTCGATACAAAATATGTACAGGATGCTGATAAGCTTGCAAAAGAGAGAGATTTAAAACAACTCCAATACGACAAACAACTTATCGAATTGAAATTGGCGGATACCCGAGAAGGTTCAGTTGAAGAATATCAATTGGAAAAACAATTGCTTGATAACAGTATGCAAATTGAAATAGCTTCGGTTACTGGCACCGAAGCGCAAAAGGCAGCTCTGACAAAATCTATTCGTGCAAAATATGCCAGGCAACAGGCCGATGCTGATGAGAAATACAGTTTGCAATTCCTCGATGAACGCTTAAAGAAGGAAATTACAAATCTTACCGATGCCGAACAAAAAAAAGAAGCGGCCTTAAAGCAAAAACGCGCTGATGGTACGATTTCGCAAAAGGAATTTCATAAAGAATGGATTGCATTACAAAATCAATTTACAAAAGATAGTCTGCAAATTGCCATAGGCAAAGCTGAACGTGAAATTGAAATAATAAAAAAAGCCGGTGGCGATGTAACGCAGGCAGAACAAGATTTAGCGGCATTACGTTTTAAATATGAATCAGTAGGAACTGATACCGGTGATGGCAGTAAGGATAAAACGAAATATACGGCTGAACAGGCCGGTCGCGATGCCATTGATGCAGCTACAACAATTGCAAATACAGAATTTCAGATATCCAGGGATAAAAACCAACGCATTCTGGACGATAAGCTTAATTCGATTGCTAAGGAGCGCGATGCTGAATTGTCAAATAAAAATCTGACCGAAGCCCAGAAAGATGCAATCAATAAAAAATACGATGCCCAGGAACGGGCAGTTAAAAAAGCAGCCTGGGAAAAACAGCACAAGGCTGATATTGCACAGGCATGGGTAAACCTGGCATTAATGGTTGGTAAGGCAGCTATTAATATGTGGCCGGTACCGGCTATCCCAATGATGGCCGCAGCTGCAATAGAAGGAGGCATGCAAGTTGCTGCAGTAACTGCACAAAAGGTTCCTGAATTTCAATTTGGCGGATATACGGATAAAGATACCAACGACAGCAAACCAACCGGTATCGTACACGCCAACGAATTTATAGGCTCAGCCCAAGCCGTACGCAACCCATCCGTGAAAAAGATTTTCGATATCATCGATTACGCGCAGAAATCGGGGACCATCTCGCAGATAGACCTGCCGGCGGTAATTGCTTCCACCACGTATAAAGGCAGGCAGTCGGGAGGTTATGCTTCCGATACAGACAGTGTAACACCCGGTGCCGGGAAAGTATTCAATTCTGTTCAGCCGGATAAAAACAATGCCTTGGCCCGGGCGCTAGACCGCGTCTCCAATGTGCTGGAGAAAGTTGAGAAAGATGGCGTAAAAGGGAAATGGGTGTATTTCGATTTCGAAAAGATAAAGGCCGAGAAAGACAACATGGAATCATCAACAAATATGTAACTAATCAGCAATCACCAATGTTAACTATACTTCAGCACCCGGCATTTCTCATACAATCGCAGCAACCGGTCGTATTCAAAGTACAAAGCGATGCAACCGGTTCGCCCCTGCGCATCGGCGGCGGCGTTACATCCGATTCGGGTGGCGATATCATCCCGGCCGATGGCGATAAAAAGGCAACATTCGAACTCTCCGACTGGCTCCAGGGATTAATCACCGAGCGGGGTAAAACAGCCAACGTGCCGGCTGTTTATTCAGGAGTTCCCAGGCAGCTCACATTTTCCTTCCTGGAATGGATCGGAAACCCACAGGCGACTGGCGACGATATCGAAACGCCCACTTACTGGCTGCTCGATGGCCGTGTGCCGGCATCCATATCCCAGGCATTTTATGCCGCGCATGCCAGCCTTCTCGCTTACCTGGTAAGCACAAAACGCTTCCTCAGCTGGTGGCCTGCAGGCGAAACCCGGAAAGTACTTCCACTGCAGCACGAATTTCTGAATTTTTTGCAGCTCTCCAGCCAATCACCCATCACCATCACGCTGAAGCTGCTGCTCACCTTTACCGATGCTACCTCGGCCGAACAAACGGCCTTTACCGTGCTCAACTGCGCATATATGCAGTTGGTTTATTTCCCTACCGGAGCTACGCAATTGGGTATTCCGATCATCATGTCTTCGGCCTACCCGGATAAAATGCTGGCCAGCTATTCCGTTTATGTTAAATCAGGATCTTCACTTATAAGTGAAGTTGTGAAATACCAGGTCGACGATGCTTGGTACCAGAACCCGAGGTTCCTGTGGGTGCGCAATGGCTTTGGTTTATGGGAAGTACTGCTATGCACCGGGCAGGCCAGCCAGGAAAATGAGATTAAGCCCGAGCAGGCCATTACCGATGGACAATCGCTGCCCGATAAGCTGAACTGGAAAACTACTAAAACCGACGCGGTGAAAGTTAACACCGGGTTTAAACCGGAAGCCGTCATGCAATGGATTTCGGATCTCGATTTCCGCGAAGCTTACGAGATGATCGGGGGCAACCTGGTACCCATCGTAATGCATGATCTGAAACTTCCGGTCGTGCATGATGGAATTTACCAATACTCCGCAGATCTGGAGTATGAGTATGTACATTACGAAAACATTGAACAGGGATGAGCACGATTTTAATTTCAAATGTTCCCGGAAAAATACCCACAGTTAACCAACTGGATAGGACGGATTCCGGATTAGGGTATAACCGAGCAGATGGCTTAATTTATGCTTTGCGTGTGGTAGGTAGCTTTAAATCTGTAGTTGCCATCAACGGTACAAATCCACCTGTTATTGTTCCTGCAGGAGATTTCAAAGGCACAGCGACACTCGTTACCAATCCCGGAAGCCCTACATCCGATGAGTGGTGGAGCGCCACTGAAGTTGGTGTATACACGCATTTTGGTAACATCGTAGTATCTACAATGACTGAGGTATTTAATTACCTGAAATGGACCCAGGCAACTACATCCTGGAGCGTGGAGACTGTTAATGTGCATTCGGAAACAGTTATAATACCTCGTATTATCGAATTGAAGGTGGTAAGTGATATTCTTAATCCCCTTGTTGGTGATGGGAAACTAATCTTCTGCATTCCCCAGGAACTGAATGGCATGATACTCTCCAGGGCGCATTGTTACCTTACTACCTCCGCTGTAGGAGTTACAACATTACAATTGAGGAATATCACAACTACGCACGATATGCTTATTACCAGGATCACAATAGATTCAGGCGAACTTACAAGTTATACAGCTGCAGCAGCACCGGTAATCAACCCGGCATACCGGCAGGTTTTCACCGGTGATCTTATCGCGGTTGATATTGACACTGTGGCCGAAGCAAGTAAAGGATTAGGAGTCATTTTAACATTTAACGCATGAAATTATGAGTAAGACAGATGCATTCGAAATATCGATATTAAGTCATATATTCAAAAATACTGCCTTGGCGAATATAGGAGATAGCTCGGGATTACAGCCGTCAGCTGCAGCAGGAAATTTATATGTTGCTCTATTCACAACAGCCACAACGGTAAACGATTCATCCGCTGGTACAGAATGCGCATATACAGGTTATGCACGCGTTGCCGTTGTTCGTTCTGCAACCGGATGGAATGTTACAATTGGCCTTGGCCAGGCCAGTAATGCGGCTCCAATAACATTTCCGCCATGTTCGGCTGGCGCTGAAACAGTCGCGTATTTTGCAATCTATACTGCTTTAACCGGGGGAGACAGAATATTATGGGGACAATTAAATGTTGCTTTACCTGTAGTTGTTGGAGTAACACCTGAATTTAGTACCGGTGCTCTTGCTTTTATTGAGGATTAATGGGAAATTTATCTGGATATAACATAGGTGGCACTGGGAGTGTAGCTGATCTGTTTGTACAGAGCCAGATCAAAAGGCGTGAGAATATTTCTACCTATCAAACTGCCAATATAAAAAACAGGAGCAATCTACAGGGGACATCCTTTATTTCTCTTGATTCACATACAATTGCAAAAGGTCAAAATGCCATTAATTTTACTGTAGGTTATAATTTAGTGCAAACAACTGCTAATCTTTCAGGACAAATAACATCCCTTAAAGTTCTTGTATATGTTCCGAATTTGCCGCTCCTGGCTTCAGGCAACATTAAAGCTTACATTTATTCAGTAGACCTTAATGGAAATCCGAATAACCTTCTCTATGAATCGGAGAATTCATTGGATATAAGTACACTCAATGTTACTTACACTTACCCTGAATTTAATTTCATTAATGCTTTAGTTGATGGAAGAATAGCTGTCGGATTTGGAATCATTAATTCCGTACAAGCTGAAGGATTGGTGGCACTTATTTGCCAATATGAACCGTTGATAAATGGATATATCTACGGTAATTGCTTCAATAAGCATAAGATTACAGGTGCTGTCGTTGATTATTATGGTGGACTCATGGACTTATCTGTAATAATTACATTTCTTGCTAAATCAGCAAGCGGAATCATGCTCGATCGCAGTTCATTCACTCCACAAATCACATTTTTATAATTGTCCTTTAACAACAATTCAATCAGGATTATAATTGCAACACATACAATAGAACATGAGCCTCGATCTTACAAAAGCCATCAGCGACCACAAGTTAATCCGGGAAATATACAGCATCATGGCTACGGGTATTAATCCGCCGCCGCTTAACCTGGACCAGTTAAATAGTACTAATAAATATGTAAAAGAAATCTACCGTCTACAATCGGGAGGACAGGAGTTTTCAGTTCTTGATTTTAATGCAGGAAACAGCACAATAAAATATCTCAGGGAAATCTATAGGCTAATGGCCAAAGATATTATTCCGCCTCCTTTGGATATCAATGCTGCCCTGAGCTGCAACAAACTTCTAAAGGAGATTTACAGGATGATAGCAGGTGAAAATGCTGCACTGGATATTAATAGTTCGCATTCGATTAATAAATATTTAAAAGCAATATATCAACTTTTAGCAAATGGGAACCCTTCTGAAAATTTTCTTATAGGAGCCTATACATCCGAAGATGGTAATTATGTTTTAATCAATACAGATAAAAATATAATGCTTCCAGCCAAAGATGACATAGTTATTAAGGAAGATGGAGTACCCGTTTCTATTTTATCAATAGAAATATATAATGAAAAATCTATCAAAGTTATAATGAGTAATGCTTTATTACCTGGCTCAGATTTAAGTCTTACTTTATTAAATAGTATCGATATTATTGAAGATGGAGAAATTGCTCCGGTATTAGATTATCCGATTGATAATCTTATAGTTCAGCATCTTTCATTTTTGCAAATAGTAGATGTTAAATTAAGTGAGCTTGGAGATTATATTGATATAATCTTTAATGAGGCTTTTTTATTCGAATATACTGATACTACAGGTTTTGATATCACATCTTCATTGGGGATATATATTGAAGGATTTTCTATAATAGAAGATAATATCCTAAGGTTAAATATAGGTTGTGAAAATTTACTCTTCTATACTGATATTTTTACTTTATCCTATACTCAAAAAAAAGGTATTATAGTAACAAATGAAGAAGGGGTTGAATTAGCTGCTTTTTCTGAATTATCTATTGAGAATACACTTTGGGAACCTCTTGGTATAACTCCAATAGAATCTGATTATGCTATGGTGAGCGTTATAGATAATCCCATTGCTCAGTATTTTATCACTCCAGCTAGTAGAAATCCTTATATTGAAATTGTCCAATCAAATACAGGGAGTTTTCTACCCGGAAGAGGTGTACAGATTATTGGGGATGGTAATATACTGGATGTTAATGATTCTGATTTTGTTAATCAAGCAGGTGATATATTTAGATGTACTGTAGATCAAACTAATGGAGAATTTATAAAATTTGTGATTGAGATTATTCCATTTGATGAGAATACATTAGTAGACTTGGATAGTAATGGTATCTATGTAACAGCAACACATGGGACAGATCAGGCAATTGGGTTAATAACTTTGACAATTTAAAATTATGATCAGAATAATTTTTTAACCGAATAATCCTTCTGAATCTTTTAAAAAAGCCCTGAACCCGTCAGGGCTTTTCTTTTGTCCTTTAACAAAACCACATTCTAAATTATCATTGCTTATCTAAAAACATAAGCAATGAAAAAATTACTGATTATCCTGCTCCTCTTCATCGCAATAGGAGTATCCGGACAGGTTACCTGCCCGCCAACAGTTGCACATCTTTATTTTAATGTTCCCAAACCGCTTGTGCTGAATCAGAAGATTGGTTCAGTAAAAATCTGCGATCCTGATGCAGGGCAACATGATACGCTTGAAATTTTACCAGGCACATCTTCCAACTTATTCGGCTTGCTTGGAAATGACATCCTGGTAAGTAATTCCTCCACGATCAACAGCAGCACTGCAGCCACCTATTCCATCACGCTCAGGGCGTCGGATAATGGTTCTCCTCCCCTGTTTACAACGGCCATTGTGACATTTACCATTACCCAGGATAACGTTCCACCGGCGGTGGTAAACCAGGTATTTTATATTAAAGCTTCAGGAACAAATCCGGTGACCTTTGGTCCATTCCTGGCAACGGACCGCAATTTCGGTACAACACTATCCTATGCCATCGTATATGGCAATTCCGAGAATTTCTTTTCCATCAACCAGGCAACCGGTTATATTACAATGAAAGGCACGGCCGGTAAAACGTTTAAATCGTCGCGAACCTGGAATCTGATCATTGCCGTAACGGACACGCCTGTGGTATCCGGTGGCAAGACGAATACGGTTAAAGCCTGGGCTAAAATAACAGTCACGAAATAGCATGGCCTACGGTATAATCGAATATGATGCTGCGGGTCTTCCAAAATGTGAACTGTGTGGCGAATATTTTAACAGGGTCGTATCGCATGTGCGTCAGAAACACGATTTAACGGCACGGGAATATAAGAAGCAATTCGGTTTTGATGTGAGTAAAGGAATTTGCAGTGCCGAAAGCAGTTTGCTTACCCGCGAAAAAACACTTTCAAATTACGATAAATGTATCAGTCGAAACATTATAGGTCATAACCACAAATTTAAAAAACACCACAAAGGACGCACGCGCGACCAGGTATCGGAACAAACCAGGATTATGCTCCGTAAACGGCTTGAAGGTGTTGATCAGGAAAAAGTTAAAGCACACTGCAGCTTACTTGGACTATCCGGGATAGGTAATAAGGCAAAGCGCTACAAACGATTAAGGGCAGGACGAACCGAATTTTTTGATACAGAACTTGTAAAAAACCGAAACCGTTTACTTGCTCATTTTGATGAAGAAATTGTAAGCTGGACGATAGATGAAGCGCTACGTTGCCATGCGAACTGGAATCCGAAACGATGCGGGATGCATACCTGGTTGTATTCTATTGCAAATCATCTGAAGCTGCAGCATGAATTTAAAAAGGAACGACTTACCTATATTGAGGATTATTCCCGCATGGCTTCGTATTCGATATGCAGCCAGGAACCTTCACACGACTCGAAACTTATAACTAAATGCATGGGCGAACTTACCGAACGGCAGCGCGAAGTAATCCGCCTGCTGAGCGAAGGGTATAAAGTGGGAGAACTGGCCGTACGTTATGCGAAAACGCCAAAGGCTATGAAAGCCTATGTATGGAGCATAAGGCAGTTATTTCGCGGGAAACTGATTGAAAATGATATTATGGTTTAATAATGCGTTTATGAAATTAATTATAGGTAATTCCAATATTCCTTTAGCAACAGGCATCAGCCTTCCGCTTGTTCTCCGTTCGCCACTTTTCGACACCAGCGACGGCAAAACCCCGGGAAGTTTTATCTTTAATTTTAATCTTCCGGCAACGCCTGATCTTCGTCGACAATTTGGACAGGCTCACCGGACACTTCGCGGCGGAAGGGCAACGGCAACGCTGCCATATAAATTAAAAGATGGAAGTTTAAAATACGAAGGAACCTGCACACTTATAGAAGCCGATTCAGATTCATACTCAATTAGTTTTGCGGTCGAAAATGGTGATCTGGCATTTGCGTTAAAAGATAAAACGTTGAAAGATCTTGATCTGGGGGGAGACATACCTGTAGCAGATGTTTTTTCGCTTGCAAATATGCCCACCGAGGGAGATTTGATAAATATTCAAACGGATCACGAACAGCATTTCGCGGGTACTTTTAATTCTGGATTGATAATCCAGGATCTTACCAATTCAATGAGTAGTAATGGTGGAATTTTTACAGCTCCTAATGCCGTATCGTTGACTCTTCGCCTGAAGATTATTTATCATTACCTGGATGGTAATTGCCTGTTGCGTTTAAAGGTAAACGGTATTGATGCAGTTGTTTTGACAATGAATGATAAATCAATCTATTGGGCCGAATTGAATGAATCTATTGCATTGAATTTATCGGCAGGAGATGTAGTTTCGATCTATTTTGATTTAATTACAACCTATGATGCATTACATAATGGATGGTATCTGTATTATAAAATGGGTAAGGGAGGATTCATTGAATTTTCATCTGTGAATATATTCAATATGGCATGCCAGGGGAATCAGAATACGTTTGATTTTGCCATTTTCCCGGTCGAAAATCCTGAGTTTTTTACCAATTTCCCGGATGATCATTTCATGCTAGATAATCGAAGCCTAAAGGAATTATATTCGAAATATTTTCCGGTACAGAATTATTACAAGGATGGACAATTTTCGATGATCCTGGGAGGACACCTGGAGGGAGAATATTTAAGCGCATCAAATTTGTTTACTCCATTCGTTTATTTTAATACCCTTTTAAATAAAATCTCTGCAGCTGCCGGGTACCGCATTTTAAACAGCCCATATACCGGAAACGAATCGACTGCGAACAGCCATTACAATGCTGTTCTATATTATCCTTTTGCCGAAAATACCTATCTGGAAAGCGATACACATATTGCTCCAGTAAAGCCAACTTTTAATCTCATTGACCATGTTCCGGCCATGAGCCAGATCGAGTTCCTTCGCGAAGCTGCCAAGGTAGCCGGCATGCGTCTGGTGGTAAGTAACAATGAGCGTACCATTACCTTTGTTTCGCTTCAGGATCAGATAAATCTAGCGCCAAAACAATTCCCGGGAATTCTTCAGGCAAATCCATTGATAAAAGTATCCCCTGAATACAAAGGCATTAAGTTCGAATTTAAAAAAGCGCCGCGCGATAATTACATTGCCGGTCACCTTAAGGAAATTGATCCGACAATCGTGTATAAAGGTTCTGTCGCCAATCCTCACGATCTTTTTGCCATAACAGGTCAGAAAATAAACGATTGTTATCTGATGCTGGCCGTAAACGAATTATATGTCTGGAGATACGATCCCAAAACATACCAGGTTGGCTGGATGTTCTACAGTACGAACTTTTTTCTTTCATACCAGGAAGGCGTAGAACCATTCCTTACCATAAGCAACGAATTTTGCCCGCTCCTTACCCATGCAACAATGGATAATACGGTTGTATCTGCCGTTGAACGCGGTTGGCTTATACCAGTAACCTCGCAGCCGGGTATTATGGAAGGCGTTCCGAATACCGATAACGAATTCAGCAAACAGATCTTGTTTTACCGTGGTATGCAACTCGATGGACAAGGGAATCTATACCCGCTCGGGACACCTGGAAATAAGAACTTCAACAACGATATTTTCGGTTTCAGTGTTGCTCTTTGTGCTGCCGGAGATTCCGCTAATATGTATCTCGCCCACAAAACCTTTATGAATTGGCTGGCCTATGATGCAAAGCCGGTTACATATAAGGCAATATTTACGCGCGGCCAGCTCGCGGCCACTAAACTGCATGAGCCCTACATTGATACACACGGCGTTGTTTTCCTGATAAAAGAAATCCGCATCAATTTGATGACCGATGGATTGAGCATTGCCGAAATGGATATCTATACCAGGTAATAATGTCCTTTATATAAATATAAGTAAAAGTGTAATTTGTAATAAAATGAAAAACATGTACAGGATCCCCTACATCATTCATCAGATTTGCGCTACAATAGTTCAGATTTTTGCATTTGTAATTCTTTATCTCACTCCTATTGCCAACTATGTTCATATTGTCCTGGTGCTGATTGCTATCGACCTGATCACGGGTATCTATGCATCGCTCAAAGAAGGACAGAAATTCGAAGCGAGGAAACTTCGTGACACGGTGGAAAAATTTGTCTTTTATGCGCTGGCAATAATATCAGCATATATGCTGCAGCGTATTATTTCGGAAGGTGTTGAACTTCCCAGGATAGTAGCGATATATATAGCCAGTATCGAAGTAAAATCAATTTACGAAAACATCAGCCGGATCACTAAAACTGATTTAGCAATGGCGCTTTGGGAAACGCTGAAAACAAAACTTGATGCCCTAATGAGTAATATGAAAGAAAAAAATAGCCAGGCAAATGACAAAGCTTAAATACCTCGTAATTCATTGTACGGCCACCCCTGAAGGCCGAGAAGTAACTAGTGAACAGATACGTCACTGGCACCTCGATCCTCCTCCTGCAGGCCGCGGATGGCGTCAGGTAGGTTATACTGACCTTATTAACCTGAACGGAGGCGTTGAACGCCTGGTAGCGAATAACGAAGACGCCAATGTGGATTCCTGGGAAATCACGAACGGCGTCGAAGGAATCAATTCCATCTGCCGGCATGTCGTTTATGCCGGTGGTTTAACAGCTGATGCCAAATCGCCGAAAGATACCCGGACGAATGATCAGAAGGTGGCCATGATCAAATACGTTCGCGAATTCCTGGTAAAGAATCCGCAAGCATTGGTAGCCGGTCACAACCAGTTCGCACAAAAAGCCTGTCCTTCCTTCAATGTGCCTGCATGGCTTAAAGCCATCGGAATTAATTCAAAGAACATTTATATCCACCTGTAATGAAAAAATACTTCAGTTCAATCGCTTTTATCATTCTGGGAGCCGTTATTATGGCCGCGCTGATGAGGGAATGCGATCACCAATCCGAAACAATCAAATGGAAAGCGATTACATCCGTTAAGGATTCAATCGTTGAAATTCCTGTGGATAAAACGCATGATAAGCCAGCTCCAACAGATAAACACGATACCGTTATCCGTGAAGTTGATTCAGCCGCTATCCGGAATAATGCAATTGTTACGTTTTACGCTTACAATGCCAGGTATGAATATGATCTCCCGATTCTCGATGACTCAACCGGAAAATATAACCTGGTCACATCAGTGCAATTCAATCAACTGGGAAAATACAGGCTGGTAGGCCATGGTTATGTGAAATACCGCATCAAAACAACCGAAAGAACCATTCCTGCCATAACAAGGAATAAAGTGTTTATAGGGGCTTCTTTGGCTTCGGACAGGATTTATCTTTCCACGTCGGCAGATCTTTACCTGGTCACAAAGCGCGATAATCTTTACCAGGCATCTATCGATCCATTTAAGCATATTTATAAGGCCGGTACCGCCGTAAAAATAAGACTCCGGAAGTAGGAATAAGAGCGTTCTTTGATTTTTTCGATTCCTGGAACGGGCTGCAGCAATGTGGCCCGTTTTATTTTTTCAGCTGGCTCAGGAACGCCGGACGGAAATCCATAACCTTCTGCGACTTTTCACCGAAATGCTGGTGAACATACCGAATCGTACTTTCGACAGAGGTATGTCCCAGGTGAGATTTTACTTCAGCGATCGTTGCTCCGCTCTCCAGGAGTTTACCCGCTCCGGTATGTTTGAAGCTGTAAAACTTATATAACTGCGATAAATTAAGCGCATCCCTGTGTGTTGCAAACCTGTTCGTAAAATGATTCTTACCATGTGGCTCAGTACCTGGTATTCCCTTTTTCCCGAAAACATAAAAATTTCGCTGGTATCCCATGAGTTTAAAATCGTGACAAAGCTCGAGCATTGCATCCGGCATTGAAATACGCCTGGCGCCGGTCTTACCGGTATCAATCCGGATATAAATCCGCTGGTTATGAAAATCGATATCCTCTATTTTCATAAGGCGCAATTCATTCCCGGGCCTGCAGCATAAATAAAATTCGAACAGGCTGGCCAGGAACATCTGGGGATCATTTATCGCCACATAATTAAGGAAAGTTACCATGTCTTCGTCCATAATCGGCCTGGCGGCCATATCCTTTGTCTTTTTTCCCCTGGGGAGATCTTCCATGGGAATGGTTTCAACAATCTTTTTTTTCTTGAAATACTGGAACATCATGCCCACATTCTGCCGGTATTTATTGATCGTAATGCGGTCCAGTTTGCGATCGTTCACCAGGTAGTTGAAAAAATCCTTCACCATATCGTTTGTTATTTCAAACGGCCGGATATTATTCAATCCTTTATTCTCCAGGTATTGGCAGAACAGGCGGATCTTTGAGTTATAGGACTCATAACTCTTGGGAGAAATCTCCTGTTTTTTCTCCAGGAGAAACTGCGACATGTACTTCCGGAGATGGTTGAAGTCCTTCTTATTCGCGCCCCAGTGCGCTTTTACCTGGCCGTATTCGATCTCATCGGTATAGATGTATTTTGTTTTGTCCCATGGGCGCCAACCGCTGGTGAGCTTTCGGGTATAATATTCGATCAGCTCATCGGCATATTTTCGCTTTTCGGGATCCGGTTTATTTTTAAATCCCTTATAAACGCGAAATCGCTGCATCAATCCTTTTGGATTAAAGCAGCGATATTCAACAAACCATCCCGTATCTCCCGATACCAAATAAGGCAAAACAACTTCGACGTTTTTCATTTTTCAAGTTATTCTGCGTCCCCACGCCATAACTTTTTGTCTGAAAAACCTGTCTATTTTTTCATTCAATTCCTGGAAGTCCCTATTAACGGTACTTTCCGGGGTTTTGTGGAGCGTATGGGAAGCGTATAATTACTCCAAACCATGCAGCTGGTCAGCTACTTACAATTTGTCTGTTTTGTATTTTTTTGATCTCATACTTTACTTTTTGTCTGGAAATTAATCTTTACAGCTTATTATATTTACTATGTATAACCTTAAGTTAGCCTGAATTTGACTTCCTTGATGGTGGTGATACTCCTATTTCCCTATTCAACTGCGCAATAATTTTTTCTTTATGATGTAGTTGTTCTTTCAAAGTCTCAATAATGCCATCCTTTTTTAAGCAATCCTTGCAATCTCCATATTTTTCTATTGGTTCAGCAACTGATGTATATTTTTCACCGAAAAAATAAGAGATAGGAATTCTAAGGTGACTCGATAGAATTTCAAGATCCTTTACCGTAAATGTTTGATTATTAAGTTTATTATCCAAACCTGTTACGGTAACGCCTAATATCTCTGCGAATTCCTTCCGTGTTAATCTGAATTTATTTTTAAGTAAGGTTAACTTGCTGTAATCCATTGACTTTTAATTAGAATTATTCTAAATATAGATTTATTTCTACTTAAAAGTAGAGTTTACTTGACTTTTGAGTATTAATTAGTTTACATTCGCATTGTAAAAATTACAACTTTTAACAGAACAATACAATCAAAAGATGGATTTCTCCGGAAAATTAAACTTTACAGACTATTACAAAAGCTACTCAGAATCTCAGGGTGAACTGCGCCGAAGGATATGTGACAGGCTGGAAATAAGCTTCAAAACATTCTATAATAAAATGAATGGAAATTCATGGACAACAATAGAACTGGAAGCTATTGAAAAAATAGTAAACGATTTGAATACCGAACTTTCAAATGCATTCTGATATGAGCAAAGAAATCTATTGGAACGAAACCCGGAATGTTCTTCTAACCGAAGTCATCGAAACCGCTAAAAATATGCGCCTGGATGAATGGCCGGGTGAAGATATTCAGCGATACGATTCTGAAATTGCCAGTCAGCGGCCTAAGGTATATAAAGCCCTCTGTGAAGGGTTTGGTTATGGTCCGCAATTCGCTTTCAACAGGGTTTACCAGTTCTCGGCCTGTAATTTTTCCACGCACGACGGCCGGGCCGATATCGGTGTCGACTGGCTGTTCACGGTCGAACGTGTGCCCTGCCCTGTGAGGCATAAATGCAGTGCCGGTTATTGCTCCAACGAAAACATGCTTTCCGTAAGGGAAACGGAGATCGTTAGATTATTCGCCCAGGGCTGTGACGAAGACTCGATAGCCGTGAAGCTTTTCATTGCGCGCTCAACCGTGCACAACCACATGACGAATATCTACCACAAATTAGGTCTGTCAGGAAATACCCATCCCGAACGCCTGTTGCTGAGCTACGCCTATTCAAACAAAATAATCTAACCGCGTCCCCACGCCATAACAATCAGAATCATGAAAAGAAAAATGTCCCTTTTTCGCGTGTACTATTCCATGATCGTGAATGGTACCGAGTATCCCAAAGATGCACCGTTTTCAGCTGTTTCAACCGATGATGCCGAAAAGCAGCTGGAGGCCAAATTAAAAGTCTACGGCGTGACTGATTACAAAATCAAAGAAACCCTTAAAGAATCCTGACATGAACGAAGACAGCGCATTGAAAATTTACCGCGAGCTCTCGATATCTCAGTGCTCGTACAGCAGAACGCTAAAACAGATCAGGAAGGATCTGAACCGTATCAAATATCCTTTTCAGTCACGCAAAAGCCTGCTTCACGAAGAGCAGCGCATCCTGGAGATGAAGCAATCCGTCGATCTCTCCATCGAAAAAATGGCCGATAACCTCGATAGTTCAATGCTCAAACAATTAGGCATATGCTGAATCCGGCGATCATCTTACTTATTATCCTGGGCAGCGCTTTCGTGCTGCTGGTCCTGAGGACCATTTATCTGAACAAGAAAACAGATCATTTCAGGAAGAATGTGGAAGTAGGAATGCTTTGCCGTTTCTACGTTAAGGAAGAAAAAAGGATTGGTGTCGTATCTACATATAACGATGGAGATATGATCGTAACCGACGAATACAACGACATACATCTTTTGGAAACTTCAGAAATCTACCCGGTATGACTTATCTACACGTCGAATCCAAGCCATTGCTCCAGATCCTGCTCGATTCCTGCAAGGTGAATTTATCGTGCAAAAAAGCAGCTATCGAAGCAAAGCCCGACGATCTCTCCGACCTGAAATGGAAGGTAGCCTATATCCGGGAGCTGCAGCAGCTTCACGATCATATCGAGGGATTGTTACGAAAATAGTAAGGTCATGTACAAATATGAAATCGTTCCGGATGGTACCGGCTTCTCTGTCGGTATTACATTTTCGATAAACTCGAAGCAGGTGGAAAGCATCAACCCTTTTTTCTTCAGCGGCGACGATGCATATACCTATGTCGAAAAACATATGACGCGCTGGATCCACGATACGCTGGTAAAAATCGTGAGTCATTCCGAAAACGTGAAGCATTGCTCCTTTAACGGCGAATACAAGAATAAACGTCGCAAGATGGCCAGCAACCGCCTGAAGGCTTACATCAGAACTTCCGAAACTGAAACTTTGCGCGGAATTACAATGCAGGTACTCAATTATGAGCAAGATCTGCGCGCCATTCTTCCTTTTCCAACAAACCCATCTTACCAGAAATCCCTTAATAAACTCGACGACCTGGTAAGTGTCTGTTTACGCATCCGCAAACAATTAAAAAAAGCAATTTAAAAATGGGAACAGAAATCAGCAGCGCAATTCACTTGCATATCAGCGATTATCAAATAATTGAAAAGGCATTATTGGCATTAAGTAAGAAAAATAAAGGTAATGCGGCAAAAACTAAAACAGGTTATGGCACATGCAAAAGTGCTGATAAGCATGATAATCTTATAGCAGAAGCGGAACGTTGCGAAGAAATTATTGCATTGCTTTCTGAAGAATTTTCTTGAATCATTTTGCCATGTTATCAAAATCAGAAGCGAATCAACTTCAAAATAATGGCCGCATAATCTTACGATCGCAAATAATAAAAGGAAAATGGGTAATCGTATGCAAAACTTTAAAAGGAGCCTGGTCGCGATACACCAGTGAATGGTATGATTCTCAATTAATGGCCGATTCAGCCATTCTTAGTCTTGCAGAAAATGATCCAAAAATTTATCACTATAAATAATTCAATGAGCTATCAGAAATTATACTGGCCAAAAGGCGCCGAAAAATATCTCCGGGATAATTACTGCAGGTTTACTACCAAAGAACTTGCCGGTCAGTTTGGGATTACTTATAACCAGGTTAAGAGAAAAGTCATGGAGATGGGATTGAGAAAAATAGCAGACGAAACAAAATGGAGCAAAGGAGCAATTACATACCTGGTCAACAATTACAAGAATACACGCACGGATATCCTGGCTGAAGCTTTCAAAATTACAATCTGGCAGGTATATCGGAAAGCGCACCAGCTTGGCCTGATTAAAAGTGAAGCATTTAATGGTTCTGTCCAAAATGGAAGGCTGAATAATCTTACAGAATCCGGTAAGCGATACAGATTTCCCAAAGGACATATTCCCGCGAATAAGGGAAAGAAAATGACGCCTGAACTTTATGAACGCGCCAGGCAAACAATGTTTAAACCTGGACAAGTGCCACAAAATACACTCATCGACGGAATGATTGTTACCAGGCATAATCACAAGGAAAGGGATAGTAAACCATATAAATGGATCCGGATTTCAAAAATGAACTGGGAAATGCTACATGTATATAACTGGAAGCAGGTAAACGGCCCGGTTCCGAAGGGAATGATTATCGTTTTCAAAAATGGAGATACGCTTAATTGCGAAGTGGACAACCTGGAGCTGATCACCAGGCGCGAAAACATGCATAGGAATACGATTCACCGGTATCCGAATGAAATTAAACAGGTGATCAGAACACTCGAGAAGTTAAACAAAACAATCAGAAATCATGAGCAACAACAATCTGCAGGCACTGCGTAATCACCTCTTTGATGTGATCGAAAGATTAAAAGAATCGAACGATCCGTCAGCGGATACAAAAGACACGATAAGCCTGGAAATAGCAAAAGAGATAACCGAAGCTGCAAAGGTTATCGTCAACTCCTCTAAGATAGAAGTTGATTTCCTTAGAGTAGCTGAAAAATTGGATAGTTCAGATAAACTGGTCCATAACATGAATCAAACCGGATTTTTTTTAACTGATGGATCAACACAAACAAAAAAATGAGCAAAAAGCACCCCAAAAACCCAACCACCACCGGCACATCCTATTTCCCTGATCAGAAAAAAGGCCAGCTGATCAGCATAAAATACCGCCCGAATAATCCCTGCTTCTGCGGTTTCGGAAAGAAGCAAAAACGATGCTGCGGCGACAAAAACCGATTCATGTCCTCAAACCCAAAACCAAATGAGCAAATTATTCAGAAAATCAAGATTGCTGCTGAAGCTCCAGTTTTACCTGCTGAAACTCCAGTTCCTGTACCTGTTATACCTGATAATAATGATCCTGCCGCAATGCACGGCAACAAGCCCAAACGCGCGAAGGTATCAACCAAGTCACCACCGCAGGATCCATTACCGCCTCGACCGGTCGAGCATGCGGTACCGCGACGTAAGAGGAAAGGATTACTTCCTGTACAACCGGCCGAATAAGGTATACTAACTTTTAACTTTTAATTTTTCACTTTTCACTACCCTACCAATGCTGATCCCCGACGATAAAAAAGCCGAAATTCTCCAGAAATCCGATGTTTTCGATGTGCTTTCCGATTTCCTCGACCTTAAAAAATCAGGCAGCGCCTACGTGTGCGAATGTCCCATGTGCCACGCTTCCGGAAAAGGCAAAGGACTCCAGGTCACAAAGGCGAAAGGCATTTACAAATGTTTCGGCTGTGGCTTTGGCGGAAACACTGCAGTAAGTTACCTGCTCGAAGTCGAAAAAAAGAGTTACCCGGATGCGCTGAAATGGCTGGCCGATAAATACAATATCGTTATCGAGGATGGCCATCCCAAAGGACCACAACGCAAACTCAATAAAAAGCCTGAAACCTTCCGGGACAAACAGCTGAAGCTTTCCGGTATCCCGGATGCTCAGCAAAAGGCAACCGTATGGGACGGCGATAAGCAGATTATTGTCGATACCTACGTCGCCGGTACCAGGAACGAATATTACCAGCTCGATTTCTCGAAGGAGACCGACATGATCATCTGGTATTACAACCTCGAAGGCCGGCCGGTGATGTACCAAAAACCCAAGAGTACCAAAACCGAACACCTCTACCGGGTCCGCTGGCAGAACCCGAGCCTGCATTGCGACAAGAGCGGACGTCCGATGAAATATTCATCGCCCTACGGAAGCGGGTCGCATCTGTATATTCCCGAAATGATCAGGCAGATGTACCGCGATAAGCGCGTGATAAAACGCCTGTACGTGCAGGAAGGCGAAAAAAAGACGGATAAGTCCTGCATGCATGGTCTGCCAAGCGTGGGCATCATGGGCATCCACAACATCGCTTCGGAAGGGAAACTGCCTTACGAATTCCAGCAGATCATAAAGGATTGCCACGTGCAGGAAGTAATGCTCCTGCTCGATGCCGATTGTTACGACCTGGGACAAAACCTGCTCCCGGGCGAACGCGTTGATAAGCGTCCCTACAGCTTTTTCTATGCTGTAAGGAATTTCCGGGAATACTTCAAAGCTTTCGAGAATGAAGGAATCTATCTCGAGATCTATTTCGGCCACGTGAAGCCCAACGAGAAGCACGACAAAGGCATCGACGACCTGTTGACAAATACCCTTACCGGCAGGGAAATCGCTCTCATGGATGACGTAAACCGGTCGGTGCTCATGAAGGATGGATCGGGCGAATTCGTACAGGTGCATAAGATCTCCACCATGGCCGATCTGAAGCTTCTCGAGCTGTGGAACCTTCACAATACCGAATCGTTCGCCAGGCGTTACAAAACGGAACTTTCGGTGCTTCCTGAATTCCTGATCGGGAAACACAAATGGCGCTTCGACGAAAACGGGAAGCTCGAGCCGGCACAGCCGCTGCAGGAAGATGAGATCTACTTCGAAAAGATCACCAGGCGCACACGCGGCGGCGACGATTACGACACCTTCAAATTCAAATACCGGAAGTGCTATAAATTCCTCAGCCGGCGCGGTTTCGGCCGCTACGAATACGGCGGCCAGGATAAATACACCTGGGTGCATATCGAGAACCGGATCGTAAAGGAAATCGTTCCGCATAAAGTGCGCGATTACGTGCTCGAGTTTACCGAGGCCATCGCCGAGCAGGCCGATATCGACGAAGTGATGGACATGTTTTTCCGCGGCTCAAAAATGTATTTGGGCCCCGACAGCCTCAGCCATCTCTCTTATGTATATCCGCATTTTGAGACTTCTGAAAAGGATTCACAGATCATGTTTTTCCGCGATAAATACTGGATGATCACGGCCGAAGGCATTGAAGAGCATCCCATGGGCGACCTGAAGCATATGGTGTGGAAGGATAAGGTGCGGGAATTTGATGCCAGGCTCGTAGCGAAGGAATTCAACGTGGTTACGCGCATCGACGACGACTTCCTGAAGGCGAACCCGGCGAAAGCTGCAATGCTTGAGGACTACAAAGGGCAGTTTGATATCATTGCTTCCAAAGAAGCCAGGGAATGCCATTTCCAGCAGTTCCTGATCAACACCGGCGAATTCTTCTGGGATAAATTCATCGATAACAAGGAGGGCTGGAAACCAAAGCTCGAGAACGGCAAGCCGGTGGATACCCGCTCGCTGGCCGAGAAATTTGAAACAAACCTGCATTTCCTGAGCAAAACGACCGCATTCGGGTTCCTGCTGCATCATTACCGTGATAAGAGCTGCGAGAAAGCTGTGATAGGCATGGATGGCAAGATTGGCGTAGTAGGCGACTCGAACGGCCGCTCAGGGAAAAGTATTTTCGGTTTCGGCCTGGCGGAAGTCGTGCCTCAGCATGTGATCCCAGGGAAGGCCAAGGACCTGATGGAAGATAAGTTCCTCCTGGAGGGCGTTACCGAGAAAACGGAAAACATCTTCATCAACGACGTGCGCGCCAATTTCGATTTTGAATTCCTGTTTCCGCTTATCGAGGACAAGCTCGTGATCAACGCCAAGGGCTCGCAGAAATACACCCTGCCCAAATCATCCATCCAGAAGTTCTACATTGCCACGAACCACGCCATCAACGGCGACACCGGGTCGTACCGGGACCGGCAACACCTGATCGCCTTCAGCGATTACTACAACGAAAATCATAAGCCGGTTGATGATTTTGGCGTAACCTTTTTCGATGCCTGGGACGACATCCAGCGCAACCTGTTTTACAATTACGCGGCCTATGCCTTGCATCTTTATTTCAAGGCCGCCAGGATGGGTTGGGGCGTGAATGGTTCCGGTCTCATCCAGTGCCCGGTGCAGCGCCTCGAACGCCGTAAGCTGCGGCAGTTTATCGGCGAAACATTCCTCACCTGGGCCGACGAATATTACGGCGCCGGCGACGATATCCGTGAAGCCGATATCGGGCAGGATCCGGGTACCGGTCTCCCGATCACGAATTCCCATATCAACACACGCATCTTCCGGAAGGAATTATGGGACGATTTTATCGAGAACAATAAGCAGGAAAGCAAGTATATGAACGCCCATAAATTCAAGAAAAAACTCATCGCCTGGTGCAAGTTCCGCGGCCTGGCTTTCAATCCGCAGAAACAGGAATTCGACGGCATGATAAGCGACGATAAATCGGGCGGAAAGGAATTTTTTACGGTTGCAAATTCGAGGTATGCTTTATGAAAAATGCTGTGAAAACACAAAAAACAGAACATCCAATCTTATTCAGTACGTCCATGGTTCAGGCAATTCTGAAAGGCCAAAAAACGAAGACCAGGAGAATTTTAAAGGTTAAAGGATGCAAATCATTTATTCCTGCTCCTTCACAAGACTGGGATGTTGAAACCCTGATCAAATGGGGCGCTTTGGATAAGTGTAATTATGGAAAGATCGGAGACAAACTTTGGGTGCGCGAAACATTTGAAGAAGGATGCATGGGTGATTATATATATAAGGCCGATCGTTCTGAACTTGAAATAAAGCAATATAAAGAATGCGGCTATACATGGAAGCCCTCCATCTATATGCCTAAAAAAGCTGCAAGGATCTGGTTGCAGATTGAATCTTTGAAAATTGAACGATTGCAGGATATCAGCGAAGATGATGCTAAATCTGAAGGAATAAAAAGAGCTTTTTATGATGACGAATATCATTACCTGGTATATCCACCAAAAGAAAAAAACAAAGGCTTATTTGCTGGTCCGTGCAGAATAGATGGATCATATGTTTCAGTTAACAGTGCTTTCGGAGGTTATACACCAGCTACATATTCTTTTCATTCATTATGGGATTCCATCAATGGTGGTGGTAATTGGGATAAAAACCCATGGGTATGGGTAATCGAGTTTAAACGAATTAATTTATAATTTATGGAAACAAAAACAGCCTATAAAGGTCCAACCCTCGGCTCACTGCTGGAAGCTCCTGCAGAACCGGTCATAACACTTCAGCAGGCCGATCCTGCGCAATGGATGTTCCATACCTTCCGCAATGCCTGGGACTGGTGCGAAGCGCTCTCAGAAGCCGACAAACAATACCTGGCCGATGTTATTTCATTCGTGAAGGATCTGCCGGAAGCTGTAACGCTTATCAGCTCCAAGGTAAAGACTGAGAACCAGGAAATCTTTTACCGCTCATGCAGCTACGCGATGATCATGTATAGCCTGTTTAACCAGGTAACATTTAATTCGGATTACACGGCGCTGAAACGCATTCCATATCTGCCTGAGATTGCGATAGAAATCCCTGCAGGGGAATTAGTGGAGGAAAATGAAGCTATAAACAGTTAATTAAGCGAACATGGCAAAGAAAAGAAGCTTACAAATCGACGTTCGGGGCCCCATGCCGGATCATGAGGATATTATCGAAATGACTTTATCTGTCGATGGCCGCGACTGCAGGATATATACTTCCAGGGCAAATTATAAAGCGCTCATTTTTGATGGTGTATTTATTCGGGATGGTAATGAGCGCGACAGTGCAAATATGCTGAATACGACGAATGTTTATTTAGAGCAATAATTTATATAAAATAAAGCCCTGGGCGGGCATTGTAAAACCCACAAACAAATATGGATGAAAGCTTAAATTTTGGACAGGCTGTTGAAGCCTTAAAACAGGGTAAAAGAGTATCACGACAACAATGGGAGAATGAAGATGGTATCTTCTTTATTTTCGAACAAGTACCGTCAGAGATAGGATTAGAAATTATTCCTAAAATGCAATCCCTTCCTCAATCTGTTAAAGATGAATTTGTCAAGCGAGGCGAAAGTATCCGATACTGCAATCAGTTGGCAATGGTAGATCCTGACAATACGATCACTGGTTGGGATGCCGGAGCTTCTGATATATTAGCAGAAGATTGGTGCATACTCGACTAACCAACGATGCGACACCCGTCGCATCGTTGGATAATTAATCATGAGCGCGCAGCGCGAATTCCTTAATCCTTAGCCCGCCCTTCGCGGGCTTTTTTAATCCTCCGCACTTTGTGCGGAGACCTTTTAACTTTCTTCAAAAAGTGTACGCCCCCGCCACCCCCTTTATGTTTGTGAATTAATTTTAGTGCAATTGAACAGAGGAAAATTTGTAAGTCGTTGGCTAATAAATATATATAAATACTTATATAATACTCTCTTTTTAAGAAGATACTTCATTAAAAATAGGAAAAAAATCGTGCATTTGTTTTTTAGTACAATACGCTGATTATCAATAGCACTTTCGTACTAGTACGTACAATCACGTACGAATATCGGATTCGTGCAGCACGAAAAAATATAATATACTAATATTTAGCGAATTATAAAAATAACTGATATTTTGCACTCCTGTACTAAAATTTTACCGTTTTTCTGCAAGTCCAACTAACAAGCCAACCAGTCACCAATCACTAATCACAAATTACCATCACATTTTTTCGAAAAAGCCCTTTTATTTCCTTATTTATCCTTGCAACTTTGCTTTAAATAGTGTATATAAATGGGATGTGATTCAGTAACTTACCGTACCATTAACCTGGAACTAAAGAAGCCCTGGTATCTCAATTATCTTAAATATGTTTTCGGCGACGATTCAGAGCCGATAAAGATCAACCGGAACGAAGAAATCGGCCAATACTTATTCTCCAGGGTGCGCACGGCGCAATTCCCGGTACAGATCATGCTCGACCGTCCGTACGTGAAGCTGATCATGCCCAATAATGAATTGGACACGGCCAAGTATAAATTCATGTACTATTCGGCCGAGGATGTGATCCGGATAAGCGATTACATCGAAAGCATGGCATACATCGATCTGCGTTCCATGATCGCGACCGGTTCCATCGACCTGGAGATGGATAAAAAAACGGTGATGTCGATCTATTCCCAGCTCATTTATGGCGACGATCGCTACGAAACATTGAAGAAAGATGAGTACCGGAAGCGGAAAAAAATGAAACTTTGGTTGCAAAAGACAGCTAAAGAGTTTGGTTACAGGTAGTTAATAAAAAATTCTGCCATATGTCCCCTGTAGAGGGACAAACAACAGATAAAACCATAAAATCTCATAAAATGATCATCCTGGCACTCGATTACAAATTCACCGAAAACGGGACCTGGGTCCCCATCCCGATACAACAATATTCAGGATCATTCGTCGAACAACCCGAACAAACCGATGCCGGCATCCTGATGTCAGCGGAAGTTACCGCATACATGCCGGTGATCGATGATACCAAAAATGCAATGGTCGGTCAGCTGAACCGCCGTCCGGCTATTTTCCGGGTAACAGATGCCTGCAACCATTATTTTGAAATCGGCAGCGATGCCGAGCTGGCTGTTTTTTCGGGATCGGAAAAAATAGGTCCTAACCCTGGCGTTGCCTATGGCTGGGATATCAAGATTACATGCCTTTCTGTGTTGGGTGCAAAAATGTCGTCCTTTACCAATTAGCCTTACCGATTTATCATTGTGCATAATACCGCGCAATGATTCAACCTCATTTCATATCTGCCATTTTAAACGAGCCCTGGGCAATTTCAGAAATCCATGCTTTAGGCTTATCTTCATTATTATCCCGGATTTTCGATCCTAAAATCGAATTCGAAAAAGGTTCTCCCTCGCTGCCTTCGCTTCATGCTGCTTCCTCACCGACTGCCGGTCCCGCTTCCCGGGGATCGGCAGTAGGTGATCCTGGCGTTAAACAGATCCAGGTCATTACCATTTCCGGTCCGCTCATGAAAAACGACCAATACTGCGGACCTGCCGGAATGAAAAGCATGGGTAACTGGATAAAGCAGGCCGATAAGGATCCCGGCGTAGATGGCATTCTGCTCGTGATCGATTCGCCTGGCGGAACCGTCAGCGGTACCGAAGATCTGGGCGCTATCATTAAAGGCACCAAAAAACCTATCGTGGCATACGTCGAAGATCTTGCAGCTTCAGCCGGTTACTGGCTGGCCTGCAACTGCGATGAGATCATTGCCAATACGACCACAGCCCAGGTAGGATCCATCGGCGTACTTCTTTCATTTATGGACATACAGCCGGCGCTCGAACGCGAAGGCGTTGTTTTTCATACCATCACCGCTCCCCAGAGCACGGAGAAAACCGCCATGTTCGACAAGATCCGGGCAGGCGAATACGAAGAATACAAAAACACAGTACTGGCGCCACTGGCAGCAAAATTCATCGATACGGTAACGGGCAACCGTGCCAACGTTAACGAATCCCAGACCAAAGGCGCTGTTTACTTCGCCAAAGATGTAATCGGCTCCCTGGTCGACAGCATCGGCACATTCGACCAGGCGCTGCAGCGTGTTGCAGAACTGGCCACTCCATCCGCCACCTTTAATCCACCAAATACAACCATGACAAAACCTGAATTGAAGCGGCTTGCAAAAGCTGCAGCTATTCCGCATTTCGAAACTGCGGATGGCACGATTTCGCTTTCGGCCGAGAATGCACTGGATGTTGAGTCCGCCCTCGAAGCGCACGAAACGGCCCAGGAAGATCTCCAGGCTAAAGTGGATGCTTCTACCAATCAGCAGGCGAGAATTACTGAACTTGAAGGAAACCTCAAGACAGCCAACGACCGCATTGCCGAACTCTCAAAGGAACCCGGAGCAGATACGGCAACTGTAGATAAAAATACAGACGCAAATGAGGGCCTTCAGACCGAAGGAAATTTCTGGTCGCGGTATTTTGCACTTGCACCCAAACCTAAAACCAAATAATCCAGTGGCAATCACAATCAATCAAACACTGATCGACGCAGGTATTCAATACCGCAAAGATCTCCTCACTATGCCGGTTGCACAGCTGGCTGAAGTGGCCCAGTTTATGACCATCAAAACCGGCGTACAGGGAAAAATCATCGGAGGTATCCTGAATACCAACGCTGAGCTTCGCCCTTATAAAACGGATAAGAATGTTCAGACTGACGGCACAACCATCGAGCCCTACGAATCGGAGAATTACCTGGGCGATGTTGTGAAAGAATTCGACCCGAATGCAATTTTGGGTACACTCTACACCGAAATTACGGCTAAAAAACCTAGCGAGCGCGAAATCGCACGTATGGTTGCCCTCGGGATGGCCGCAAAAGTTGGCGAGGCATTGTACGATGAGCTGTTTACAGCCGTCCGCAATGTAGCCGGAACAACCACCCACGATCTTTTCGACGGGTTTTCGACACTGGCCGCAAAAGCCATCATTGCCGGAACGCTTTCCGCTGCAAAGAAAAATTACCAGGATCTTACCGAAACCACCATCACCACCAGCAACTGCGGTGAAGTTCTGAAAGCTGCCTATCGTAACTGCAATAAGCTGTTCAAGAAAAAAGCCAATGTTTTCCTCTACCTCCCGACTTCCATCCTGGAGATGTACGAAGACTGGTACCAGGTGGAGTATGGAACAGCTCCATGGAATGCCGGATTCCAGCAGAGGAAACTTGTTGGTTCGTCCGAAAAATGCACCTTCGTTCCGCTCGCCAACATGGAAGACCAGGACTATATGTTCTTTTCTGTTAGCGACAACATGCAGATCCTTGTTGACCAGGAATCGGATAAAGAGATTGCAAGAATTCGTGAGTGCGACAACCCAAAGGCTGTTCAGTTCTTCATGATGTCTTACTTCGGAACCGGTTACGACAACCTGGACAAAGCATTCATCAACGTTCTTGAATTCACCACCGAATCCGATAGCTAAACCCCAGCGATATGTCAAATTTATTGGAATCATTGGAATGGGCTGACGGACAGATCAACCCTTCAGGCATCGGAACCACGGTGTATTATGCGCTGAAATCCGAGATCAAGACCATGGCACGTATCGTTCGGACACCTGCTCCTGCGACAGCGGAAGATAACGTGAACCTCGCAGGAGATCACGAGATGCAACCTGGCAAATTCTTCAAGAAACTTTACACGACTCAGGGAGTCGGGAAAGTATTCTGGGAACCCCTCGGCGAAAAGGACCATAAGATGTTCCTCAACAAAGGAATGTTTTCCTTTCCCGATATCGGCGTTGAAGCCAGGTCGTTCGCAAAACAGAGCATCAACAGCAATGTTGTGTTCATCGTGAAGATGCCTCACGAATCGGAGGTCCGTTTTGTGCAGATCGGCGATGCTGATTACGACGTTACCGTGACCATTAAAGGAGATTCAGGCGACAAGCCAGGTTCTGCAAAGGGCCTTACTTTCGACGTGGAATCGCCTTGCACCACACCGCTTCCCGGTTACGTGGGAGCTATTGTTCTCGAAGATGGTACCCTGGATTGCGAAACAGGAGAATTCACCGAATCGATATCTTAATTTAAAACTTGATCATCAGCCCTGCCTTGTGTTATTTAACCCGGGGCAGGGCTTAATTTTAAAAAAGATGGAAAATACAGCACATGAAGAAATAAAAGCATGGATCGATGATCCCGGGCGTTCATTCCAGGCAGGTTACGACCTGTTCGTGAAGTATTCGCGCAATAAAAACATCATGCTTTACCTGGCCCGGAAACAGGATAACGCAAAATTAGAATATGAGATTAAAAAACTTTACCAGATCCCCGTGCTGAAATCGGACGAGGTTAAGTTGACCGCACCAATGGGAAGGATTATTTCATCAAACGGGAAAATGGAAAGGGAGCTGCGCAAAGTCAGCGGGCAGCTGGATAAGACTTTCGGTATTATCATCGGACACCTGAACAAGATTAACGCGGAAATGCTCCCGGAAGCGCAAAAGAAGATCCATGCCGAGATTTCGGAAGCTTACAAGCTGCAGCGCGTTTACCATGAAAAAATGAAGCTCGCCGTTACGGTTGAAGATCGTAAAGCAGCCCGCGAAGAAATCGTGAAACTCGACGACTTGATATCAGATGGCTGGAAAGGACTGGATGCGTTCATTAAATCGGGCGATAAAGTTCCGGCCAAAGCAAAAGCCGTTACGGCGCTCGAGATGAGCAAAGAGATCAACGCCTGCAGGAGCTACATTTCGCGCGGCATCAACGATCTCGAAAAACTCGACGAAAAGAAAAAGGGAAAACGCATCGCAGAAATGAAGGTGCGGATTGAAAAACTTGTTTCCTACGATGCACCTGTTACAGGAGAAACGCGCAGCGAGCTGATCCGGCTCGGCATCATCGCGAAAAATGCACCGCTTCAGGCTGAAGCTCCGATTGCCGTTAAAGAGTTATAAGTAAAAATGATTTTATGTATAATAATGAGCAGGTCACATTCAACATGGCCACCATGCCTGCACGCGTCGAAGCTTTGCAGGATACTGTTTTAACGATCCTTCCCCAGTGTGATCTGCTCAATATTTACCTCAATAACTTCGATGAAGTGCCGGCCTTCCTGGTGCATCCGAAAATAAAAACCTTCCTGGGGAAAAAACACAAGGGAGATCTCGGAGATGTCGGGAAATTCTATAAAGTAGCGAACCAGAAAGGATACATCTTCACTGTTGACGACAAAATATTGTACCCTCCCGATTATGTACGTAAGATGGTTCAGACCATTGAGCGCACCGGGAGAAAAGCCGCTGTTTCGAACCATGGCCATAACTTTCATACAAACAGGCCATCCAGCTCTTATTACTTTGATATCGCCAAAGCATTTCATTACCAGTCGGCCAGCGAACTGACGTTTGTGCATAATGTCGGGACCGGTGTACTGGCATTCCACAGCGATACGCTTATGCTGGATTTATCCTGGTTCCCGCATTCGAATATGACTGATATTTATTTCAGCCTGGAGTGCCAGAAGCGGAATATCCCGCTGGTCATCCACCCGCACGCGAAAGGATGGCTGAAGTTGGGAACCAAACACGACGAGAATTTCTCAATACACGCTTTTTGTAACAGGAAAGACGGGTTTCAGACGAAGGTAATCAATGCTTTCTCCTGGAAGATTATAAGCTGCAAAGTAGAACCGTTATTCCCGGTCAGAATCGGATTCGAAGAAAGCCTGGAAGTACGGATAGGTGAACTGAACTGCAGCGTTTTTTCGCCTGAACTGGCCGTAATTGTGCCTGTTTTCAATAACCTGGAATTCACGCGCAAGCTTATCGAAGGTTTAAAGCAAAATACCTTTTCTCCTTATACACTTATAATCATTGATGATGCCTCCACGGATGGTACTATTGAGTATATAAGTAAGCTGAAAGCGACAGTTCCGCTTATTTACTACTATAATGAAGTTAACAGGGGCGTTAATTATTCCTGGAACAAGGGAATCCGCATTGCCAGAAGCATAGGAGCCGAATATATGGCAATACTGAACAACGACCTGGAGTTAGCGCCCAAATGGGATCTTCCGCTTAAAAATAAGCTGGATGATGAAAACATAGGAATCGTGAGCCCTTATTCCACTTATGGCAACCAGTTACACAGGAGATTCCCCCTGGTGGGATCGGTAAACCCTTTGGGACTTGAAATTTTGGGTTGCTGTTTCATGTTCAGGAGCAGTTTGATCGATCGTATCGGTTATGTTCCTGAAGATTTACGGCATTATTATGGCGATAACTGGTTCCAGGATATCACAAAAGAGGCCGGCATGCAGGTCGTTTATGCGCCGGAAAGCCGGGTGCATCATTATTACCAGCAAACAACTAGCAAAACGCGGCAGAATGAAATTGTAACCCACGATAAAAAGGCTTATGAAACCATACTTATGGATGGTATGGAACAGCATATACACTTCAAAGCATGAGCCGGAAGACCAATCTGGATAAATTCGAGGCCGTAATGTTCGACGACCGCAAAGATCTTAACCATCTTACGCCTGTAGAACAGGATCAGGTAA
>CAIPFN010000360.1 GCA_903864265.1 uncultured Bacteroidales bacterium
ATTTTGAAATGGAACCTTTTCACTCCCGATAGCTATCGGGATCATTTTTCACTCTTCACTCCCGAAAGCTATCGGGATCACTCTTCACTCCCGATAGCTATCGGGATCATTTTTCACTCTTCACTCCCGAAAGCTATCGGGATCACTCTTCACTCCCGATAGCTATCGGGATCACTTTTCACTTTTCCTTTCCCTAAACCCTGCCACGGCTTCAATCCTCTCAAGCAGTATTTCCCAGCTGAAGCGTTTTTTTTCGATGGCGGCATTGGCCGAGAATTCCTTTTCTTTATTTTCGTTAAAAAAACGCCATAAAGCCTCACTTATTTCATTCACCAGGGGAGCAACCACATAGCCGACTATTCCGTCGGGAACCATTTCGGATAATCCACCCACATTGGTAGTGAGCATGGGCTTATCGAAATGGTAGGCAATCTGCGTTACGCCACTTTGGGTTGCATCTTTATACGGTTGTGCCACTATATCGGAAGCACAGAAATAGTTTACAATCTCCTTGTTCTCAATAAATTCGGTACGAAGTACGATCTGGTCGTTCAGCCCGAGCCGCGTAATCAGTTCCAGGTAGGGTTGGCTATCGATGTAAAACTCACCGGCAATCAGTAATTTAACCGGCAGATTTCGGAAGCGTTCATCACCGAATGCCTTGATCAGTAAATCCAGGCCCTTGTATTCGCGTATAAAACCAAAGAAGAGAATATATTTTATACCTTCCTCGAGCCCTAATTTCTTCCTGGCCAGTTCTTTTGGAATGGCGGGACCAAAATTATCGTACAAAGGGTGGGGCGAAAACATGCGGGGTTTTACGGTATCAAATTTATCCAGGTCGTTAAGCACCGCCCGCGACATGGCAATAAAACCATCGCAACTCTTCACAAAATACCGTGAAAGCAGGCCTCCTCCCGGCATTTTCTCGTGAGGAACAATATTATCAGTAATCGCTACCACTTTGCTGAACTTATTGCCCCTGATGATGCGGGCCAGGGTTCCCAGGCAGGGAGCCATAAAAGGCATCCAGTAGCGTATAACGACGATCTCGGCCCTGAGCCTTTTGATTTCCAGCCCAACCTTTATCCAGTTGAACGGGTTCACTGAATTAACGGCTACTCTGATGTCCAGATTTTTGGGTGGAGGGTCAGTGGAATACTGCGTCTTGCCGGGGAAAAGAAAACCCGGGTACTGCAGGCTGAAGGTGTAGATGGTAACCTGGTCGCCACGCTGCATGAAAGCCTCTGCCAGCCTTTCGTTGTAGGTTGACATTCCTCCGCCCCTGAATGGATAAGCCGTACCAATGATGATCACCTTGCGTTTTTCCATTCCCCCCGGCTTACAAATTGACTGTCAGATTTATTTAGAAAAGTTCCTTCTCAATCAAATAATGATTGCGTTCGGGCGAGTTGCGGGCTACCATTTCGGCCAGGAATCCGGTCATAAACAACTGTGTGCCCAGAACCATAGCCAGTAAGCCAAAATAAAAGAGCGGCCGATCGGTCATCTTGTATTCAGCCAGGAAAAATTTGGCGTAGGTCAAAACGCCTGCAATCACAAATCCAATGGTAAACAGAAACATACCCAGCATTCCGAACAGGTGCATAGGTTTTTTGCCAAACTTTGAAACAAACATGATCGAAATCAAATCCAGTGGACCGTTTACAAACCGGTTCACCCCGAATTTAGTTACTCCATACTGCCGTTTCCGATGTTCGACCACCTTCTCCCCTATTTTTTTAAACCCGTTCCACTTGGCAATTACCGGGATATAACGGTGCATTTCGCCATATACTTCGATGCTTTTCACCACATCCTTTTTATATGCTTTTAATCCACAGTTATGATCGTGCAATTTCACTCCCGACATGGTGCTGGTCATGGAGTTATAAAATTTAGAGGGGATATTCTTTGTAAGAGAAGGATCATGACGAACCTTTTTCCAGCCCGAAACCAGGTCGTAACCTTCATTTTTGATCATGGCGTACAATCCCGGGATTTCATCCGGGCTATCCTGCAGGTCAGCATCCATGGTTATTATCACCTCTCCTGCCGCGGTCTTGAAACCGGTATTCAGAGCGGCTGATTTGCCGTAGTTCCTCCGGAATTTAATCCCTTTGATCCTCGGATCATTTTGATGCAACTGCTGAATTACGTTCCAGGAATTATCGCTGCTGCCATCGTCAACCAGCAGGATTTCGTAGGTAAAAGCATTTTTCAGCATAACTTTCCCTATCCATTGGCAAAGTTCAGGCAGTGATTCTTCTTCGTTGAGTAAGGGTATTAATACCGAAATGTCCATATTTAATTTAAATTACGCCTCCTGTGCTGTTGTC
>CAIPFN010000361.1 GCA_903864265.1 uncultured Bacteroidales bacterium
CCGATAGCTTTCGGGACCGTTGGGGGCTATCGGAGACAAGCATTAATGCTCACTTCTCATCAACCACCATTCATCACACTCCTGTAACTTTCAACCCTTCGCCTTTATGTTTCTCCTTCCCCCTTTCTCCTTTAACCTTTTACCTTTTGCCTTTAACCTATAGCCTTTCTCCTTTAACCTTTAGCCTTTAGCCTTTAACCTTATACCTTCCCGTTTTTGAATTTGAAAATTATCCGAAACCTTTATATCTTAGCACTTTCGTAACCAACAGCAATATGATTCATAAGACTAAAGAATACCTTGCCCATAACCGTTTGTGGCCGATGATTGATGTATTGATATTTGTGGTGATCACCCTGGGATTTCATAAAATCTGGTGGATGTTCAGTGCACAGATATACGGGCTCTCATCTTTTATCACTGTATCCAACTGGCTTGCTGCAACTGTATATGCGGCCAGTGCCTGGCTGGATGCGCATATTTTCAGGATGGATATCGTATTGTATACTCCAAATGTGATTCATTTCAACGCCAATAATACGGCCATTAACGTGAATGAAAGCTGCTCAGGGTTCAAACAGATGTGGCAGGTCCTGGTTTTATTCCTGTTATTTCCGGGGCCCTGGAAGTATAAATTATGGTATATTCCAATGGGAATGGTGTCCATGTTCCTGGTTAACGTGCTTCGGATTGTCGGTTTAAGTTTTGCCATGATACTCTGGCCTCAACACTGGGATTTCATACATCTATGGATATTAAGGCCGTTCTATTATGTGGTTATCTTTATCCTTTGGGTAATATGGGTGGAGAAATTCGGGGGAATGAAGAGGTATTTCGAGAAACCATAATTACCAGGAGGCAGGAAGAAGCTATGAAGATAAAGAAAGCAGGTTCCACCAACAGCTGAAGCGAACCTTTACGAATAGTTACATATGTTGAACGCTTTCTGTATTAAACTGCCGACGGCCAACCGCTGGTCGACTATGGGTTGAAAAGCACAAGCCTGTAACTAATGTCGAAAATGCATCAACTGGCGGCTTAAGAAATCTTACCGCTGATCCTTTTTTAAAGCGGGCATCTGTCTGAAAGCAAACATCTGCACAGAACTACTTTTTTACTCCATTGGCTTCCGTGAATTTAAAAAGTCATAACAGCTTATGTCCAAACAGATTTTCTTTTACGCCTACCTGGTTTTAATAACGGCTCTGAGCCTCTGGCCTTCGAATCATTTGCCGGATGTGATGCTATTCCCCTATGCCGATAAATTTATTCATGCAGGGATGTATGCGGGATTTACCTTTCTTATGCTCTGGGCCTGGCCGGTTAAATTCAGCGGCATGCGGCAATTTCTGCCATTCCTTGTAGTGGTGGCCTATGGGTTCTTTATGGAAACCTTACAGCGTATTAGTTTCCTTGGGCGCTCATTCGACCTCAGGGATGAATTGGCTAACAGTCTGGGTTTCTTCCCAGGTTGGCTTTTCTGGAAAATGATCAGCAAACTGAAAAGCACTACTGAAGACAGTGATCACACATTATAGCCCGATGTATTTCCCAGGTGAAGGTCAATCCGTTGGTGTACAAACAGAATTCATCATTTTGCCTGATTTCACATCCCTCCATTTAAGCAAGTGCTAAAAATCCTGCATTATAAAGAAACTGTCGGCATGATCCATCATTGCGGTGAATCATATACACTGGCTGATAACCCATGCCTGCCCCGGATCATTGCCGCAACTTTTGGATGGGAATCCATAACTATAGAATATACTGACGATGAGGGTCAGGTCCACCAGTTCGGGGCCTGCCGTATGGGGCGCAAAGTAGTTATGCTGCCCCATTTCTCATACGGCCCATCGGCTCCTGCAGGTGTTGCGTCGAAAGTAATAGAAGCGTTAAAAGTTGATGGCTATTCCTGCGAATGGAGGCTCTTCGAACGGGTTTCGGAATTCAATTTCAAGGATAAGGTAAGCACGTTCCTGCCTATTCTTACTGATTGCGAAACGCAATTTGCTCAACTCGATGCCAATGTGCGGCGCAAGATCAGGAAATCGGCATCCAACGGGATAACGGTAAAGACCGGCAAATCCGAACTTCTGCCTGAATTTTATGATATATATTCACGCAATATGCACCGGCTGGGATCTCCTGCCCTGCCCCGGAAGTGGTTTGCGGCTTTACTTGACCAATACACCCAGGGTGATGCGCTTATTGCCTGTGCTTATGTGGAAGGGAAACCGGCAGGTGCCGCATTCCTGTTAAGTTACAACGGATTCAATGAGGCCTGCTGGTTTTCAACTTTGTCAAGATACAACAAGCTATACACGGCCTATGCATTATACTGGTATTTAATTCAATATACCATTCAGCAAAAAGGGAATATTTTTTCGTTCGGACGCAGTTCGGAACAGAGCGGCGTTCACAAATTCAAGCAACAATGGGGCGGTATCGACCGGCCCCTGGTCTGGAACTATTCGCACCCCCCGACCAGGAATATCCGGAGTTTTAGCTTTCTTCCCAGGGTATGGAAACTCTTGCCGTTCCAGCTTGCCCGGTTCCTGGGCCCCTATGTGGCCGGGAGGTTTTATTAGGAAAGAGCATCATAAATGTATTGAATTTATGTTTTTGTAAAAAAATCACGAATAAAAAGGCGAATGAACGTAACGCCCGTTTTACCCACTAAAATAATAACAACTTGAAGGCATTCAATATATTACCGAAATAATCAAATACAGTTTAACCAAAATTTCACTGTTTTTAAGTTTATTCAAAGTAAAATATTTTAACAGCATACGGCCTTTACGCAACCAGCTTTAATTCCGGCATTTTGATACTTCCGTATTTACATTATCTTTGCCGATACTGCCTAACAATAGAATGAATGCGCATACTAACCTTTGATATTGAAGACTGGTTCCATTTCCTGGAGCACAGTTCGACGCGCGATGAAATACAATGGAAGGATTTTCAACCCCGGGTAAGGCAGAATACGGCTAATATCCTTGAATTTCTCGAGAAACATAATCAAAAAGCCACTTTTTTCATTATAGGGTGGATTGCCGCGAAAAATCCCGGCCTGGTGAAAGAGATAGCTGATGCCGGACATGAGATTGGAATGCATTCATACAGCCACCAACTGATCTGGCAGCAAACGCCGGAAGAATTCAGGCAGGACTTGCTTCGGAATATAGGGGTACTTGAAGATCAACTGGGTTATAAGGTCGATAAATACCGTGCCCCCGGCTTTTCCGTTAAAAGCTCTAATCTCTGGGCATTTGATGTTTTGGCGGAAGCAGGAATCATGACGGATGCCAGCATTTTCCCGGCAACAAGGGCACATGGAGGTATGCCCACTTTCCCGCATAATTTTCCTTGTATCATTCAGCACAATGGAATATCAATAAAAGAATTTCCTGTAAACTACAACAATATAGCAGGTTTGCGCACTGTACTTGCCGGAGGTGGCTATTTCAGATTCTGGCCCTATCAGATGATCCGTCATTATACAAAGCATTCGCCATATACAATGAGTTATTTTCATCCCCGCGACTTCGATATCATGCAACCTGTACTTGACGACCTGGGGCCTTACCGCAGGTTCAGGGCATATTATGGATTAAGTTCATCCCAACATAAACTGGAACGCTGGATAAGCGAATTCCCTTTTACGGATCTCCGTACGGCCGATACTGCCATTAACTGGGCAACAGCAGCTGTTGTTCAGCTTTAAGTTAGCGAATTTAGGCAGCCTTTTGCAGCAGACTCATAGTAGAATAAAGTGTGCTAAGAGCCCGTAAAAGCCAAAGTCATTTTTTTTAAACCCAAATGCAGTATCGCTTAAAACCGTTTAATCTATTCGGGAAACCGTATCCGGACAGAAAGTCATTTCAGGCATTTTAACGTGAACAGAATAGTCAGCATTCGCTAACCAATGTTTGATCGCGCCATCAGGGAAAATCTACCGGATGGAAACCAATGTCAAACCGGGCAGATTCAACAGCGCCAAACTCCGGTCAAATTGAATCCAGAACAGCCTGTAGCCTAAGAAGAATCCGGCTTTACTTTTTCGAATGCTTCTAACCACAGTCTCATTCACCCAATTCCGGTTCGCCTTTTCATATTTCGAATTCCGCATTAAACATATTTTACACTCAGACTCCCACCACTCTACATGTCTGATATAAGTTCTGCTTTAATTCAGACATTATATGATGAATAAAGCTTTGAATCAGGTATTACCTTTGACATGCATTAGGATTTACAAGAAACAGGGATTTTCTGTTATTATTGAAGGGTTTGGCAGGGATGCAAGTGATTTTGATTAAAGCCTTCAATACAGCCTGTAATCCGGAACAGAAAATTCTGATGATTCAGGAAACGTATAAGTTTAAGTCCCTTAATTCCCGAGTAAGGAAACAGTTCCATCAAATCAGTAAAATTCTCGACTCTTCATACTGAATTTCTTACAAATTGGGGTAAATTGAACAATCCCTGTATTACTTTTACTACCTTTGTCAATAAACAATATACAGGAACATGACTGACTAAGTTTTTAGATCGGTGAAGAAATGATGGAACACTAACACAATCAACTAATTGTCAATTTTTCAAAAAAAAAGTGCTATGGTTCCACACATTTTTGTACATCGGCTTAGTAAACTTTTGAGTGAATTGTTATATATTTGTACTACTCTCTTACTATCAAGCTTTGTATATCCTCATAATTTACGTATAACACAAACTCGCGATGGGATCCTTTAACAATTTCTATTTCCATTTTTTTCACCCCCAGTACCGCATTGCGGCTGCATTTTTCCTTGCCGTTGCATTCAACTTTTATGCTATTCCTGTGATAATCAGGATAGCGAGGGCCAAGAAATTATTTGATGTCCCCGATGAACGGAAGAATCACCAGTCCTCGGTTCCAACACTGGGCGGCCTGGGGATATATGCCACCATTGCTTCCGTTAGTCTCACCCTGATCAATACCTGCGGAATGAATGGAGGAGGGATTTCAAGCAGTCTTACATCTCTCCCCCCTATAGTAGCAGGCTTAACTATGATTTTCTTCATCGGAATGAAGGACGACCTGCTCGACATTTCCGCTTTCAAGAAACTTGCGGTTGAGTTCATGGCTTTATTTATTCTGACTGTAATAGGAGATGTAAGACTTAACAGCATGCAGGGTATGTTCGGCATTTATGAGTTGAGCTATCCGGTGAGTGTAGGCCTTTCGTTATTCGCCGGCATAGTGATTATCAACGCATTTAATCTGATTGACGGGATAGATGGCTTAGCTGCATCAGTAGCCATGTTGGGAAGCCTGGTTTTCGGGGCTTATTTTCTTGTGACTTACGAATGGGAATATGCGGTATTATCCTTTACCATTCTGGGGGCCATTATCCCTTTCTTTCTTTACAACGCCTTCGGAACCTCCAATAAGATCTTCATGGGAGACACGGGTTCTCTTATACTTGGCTTTATGCTGACCGTATTAGTTTTCAGGTTTAACGAGATGAATTCGATGGCGGCTCACAATCCTCATTTTATTGCAGGGCCAGCTTTTTCTTTTGCTATCATAATCCTTCCAATGTTCGATACCTTAAGGGTATTTGCCATACGGATATTCCGCGGAGGCAGCCCATTTAAAGCCGACCACCGGCATCTGCATCATATACTGCTCGATCTGGGCTTCACCCACCTGCAAACTACGTTACTTTTAATCCTGATAAACATCGCATTTATCGCTTTTGCCTACTTCTTCAATTTCCTGGGCAATTCCACCCTGGTATTTATTATGCTGCCTGCAGCGTTTTCTTTGTCGATTTTAGCTGTATGGGTACGGCGCAGAAAATTTTCATCGAAGCTTGTTTTAAAGCTTCAAGAAGCGGAATAACCTGATAGTGACCATCCCAAATCAAAAAAAACAGCCCTATGGCTGTTTTTTTTTGATTTATAGCTTCGTCACAGCAAGGATAATCCCTTTGCAAAATACGATCCGTCATGGCCGGTCAGGTGGCGTCTTAAGCTATCCTCAACATGGCCTTCGGTACTTCCGATATAATATTTATGAAGCAGGTCCGAATATAAAATATAAACAAGAGCCATTTTATCCGAAATCGAAAAAGGGCATCAGAAGTAAACCTTCTGAAACCCTTGTCGTTGTTGTGGGAGCACTACATGTCCCGATGAAATCGGGATGGATTATTCGCTTCGCTCATGAGATCAGCCCTTCGGGCTTTAGTTCGAACCAAGGACCCTCCCGATTGCATAGTGATACTCTGAACCAGCGAGTGACCAACTTATTCAGTGGAACGGCTGATCAATGCTTCGATCATAATCCTGCTTTTCCATGATTTAATCTGCTTTTCCCTGAGTAAAGCCTGATGCTTATCCGGAAAGACTTCCTGGTAAACCACCTTCCAATCCCTGGCATGCCCGGTAAATCCGTCATGGTCGGTCAGGTGGCGCCTTAAGCGATCCTCAACATGGCCTTCGGTACTTCCGATATAATATTTATGAAGCAGGTCCGAATGTAAAATATAAACCAGAGCCATTTTATCCGAAATCGAAAAAGGGCCTCAGAAGTAAACCTTCTGAAACCCTTGTCGTTGTTGTGGGAGCACATGGATTCGAACCAAGGACCCTCTGCTTGTAAGGCAGATGCTCTGAACCAGCTGAGCTATGCTCCCAATATTTTTATTTCCTCAATTTAAAGAACTGTCTGTAATCTGTTTGCCGGACCCTCCCGATTGCATCGGGATGCTCTGAACCAGCTGAG
>CAIPFN010000362.1 GCA_903864265.1 uncultured Bacteroidales bacterium
ATATACCCCCGAAAGATAGTGATCTATTTGCACACCACAAAATTTTCAAAGAACTATTATTGCATTTATTTGCAATTAAATCAGGCTTTTATGTAGCTTTGCTTAACTAAACGACATTGGATCACTATTGTGAAAATGCAGTAAAGCCCCTAAAAGTTAAAGATAACCGCTTCCCTTTTTACGGCAGTGATGGTTAATGTTATTGACAGCTATTCTCTAATTCATGTTGAGACTATTAAAGTTGAGCAAAGGACGGACAAAGTGAGGATTGAGGGGATTGAGGGGATTGATGGGATTGAGGGGATTGATTGAGGGACAAGGCGACAAGGCGAGGGGCGACAAGGCGAGGGTTGATGGGATTGATGGGATTGATGGGATTGATGGGATTGAGCAGATTGAGGAGATTGTAAATCGAAGGTACAGATGATCGCCCTTCTCCTTAAGGAGAAGGGAGGGGATGAGGTTTTTTTTAAGAGACAAGGAGACATAAATGAAGTATTAATGCTCGTATGCAAAAGCCCCTTTAGGGGTTTGGGGTAGCTCGTTCACAGGTGGGATTGAGGAGATTGAGGGGATTGATGAGATTGATGAGATTGATGAGATTGAGGAGATTGATTAGAGACAAGGGGACAGGGAGAAGGGGGGACAAGGAGAAGAGGGCAGAGATGGATTGGACGATAGGGTAGTTTGAGTGGGAGTGAGAGGATTCCAAATCCGAAATCCTACATCCGATCCCGATAGCTATCGGGACCGACATCCTACATCCGACATTCCACATCCCACATCCCACATCCCACATCCCTTTTCTCCCTATCTTTGCTCACCCAAGTAATACCAACACGTGTTAGCTGATTTCCGAAAACTGTTCCGCCAGTCGGCCATTTATGGCCTGGGCACCTTGTCGACCAAACTGGCCGGCTTTGTGCTTATTCCGCTGTACACCAGGAGCTTTACCGTGGCACAGTTCGGCATCTTGGGCCTGCTCGAAGTGAGCGCGGCCGTAGTTATATCCTTCTTCGGATTTGCCCTGTATTCGGGATTTTTTCGCTGGTATTGGGATAAGAGCGGGGAAGGCAAAAAGGAATCTATCTTTTTTACGGTAACCATCTTCCAGGCGGGCATAGTTATATTGACCTATTTCGCGGCTCAGCCCTTCCTCAAAGGGCTATCGCAACTGATACTCGACACTCCCGATTATTATTACCTCCTGAGGCTGATGCTCATTTCGTCGCTTATTCAACTGGTGCTGGTGATGCCGAATACCTTGCTGAGGCTGCAGGAAAAACCCTGGCTTTTTACCCTGGCCAACATGGTTCAGCTGGTTTTCAGCCTGCTGGTGACCGTGTATTATATTGCCTACCGCCATGCCGGCATCGAAGGGATTTATTACGGGCAGATTGCTGGCAGCCTGGCTTTTGCCTCGGTACTGATACGGCATACCCTGCGGAATATGGTATTTAAATTCGAAACGGCTATACTGCGCGATATTATCGTGTATTGTTTTCCCCTTTTCCTTTCGGGAGTGGCCCTGGTAATGCTGAACGTAACCGACCGCTATTCGCTGAAGGTGCTGGGCAATATGACGGATGTTGGCTTGTATTCGTATGGTTTCAAACTGGCAAATACCCTGAATGTTTTCCTGATCACCTCCATTAACTTTGCCATACAACCCATGATTTACCGCATGATGGATGCTCCCGGTAACAAGCGGTTCTATGCCAAATTAATGACTTATTATACCTTCGGAACCATGATTTTTGCCCTGGGCATGATGGTATTCGGGATGGAGATCACCCGGGTGTTTGCGCGCAGGGTTGAGTATTTCGATGCCTGGTACATATTTCCGTTTATCATTTATTCGGTGGTGTTCGGTATGATGAAAGATGTGGCAACCACCGGGCTCAGCATCTCCAAGAAAACAAGAGTCATAGCCATTACGGTTATTATAACAGCCATACTAAACCTGCTTCTGAATACTATCCTGATTCCACTGATGGGCAATCAGGGGGCTGCCTTGTCGAAAATGCTTTCGATGCTTGTATTCTTCGTGCTTACCCTGTATTATGCGCAGAAAGTGTATCCCATCCCATACGAAATGAAACGAATATCGCTGATGCTGATCGTGGCGGCCGTGATGTATACACTGTCGATGTTATTCAATTCGTGGGATCTGTTGCCGCGCCTGCTGGCAAAAACACTGGTCATAGCATCCTTCCCTTTTGTTTTATACCTATTCCGCTTTTATGAAGCGGTCGAACTGGAACGCATCAGGGGCGGATGGAAAACCTGGACCAAATGGTCCGCATTGCGGAAAAATATCAAACGATTATCCGGCCATTGATGCGGGGGGTTGAACAAAATAAATATTGTATAAACGATAAAACCGATCATGAGAAATTTAAAAAACATAGTTTTTCTGGGTGCCGGATCCATTGGCACTGCATTGGGTAACTCGCTTGCCGTACGTGCCGATTTGAACGTCAGCCTGTTGTCCATCGAAAGTGAGGTGGTACGCACCATTACGGCTTTGCATATCAACCAGAAATATTTTCCGAATATACGGCTTACCCCGGCTTTAAGCGCCACTACCGACCAGGATATACTTAAAGAAGCCGGTGTGATTTTTATTGCCCTGCCTTCGGTAGCCGTGGTGGATTATATACTGGCAGCCAGGCACCTGATACCCGAAGATGCCATACTGGTAAACCTGGCAAAAGGATTCGGCTTCCGCAAGCAGATTATATCGGCCTGCCTGGCGGAATACCTGCCTAACCCGATATGTGCGCTTAAAGGACCTTCTTTTGCCCGCGAAATCATCAACAACAGCCCCACCTCCTTCACCCTGGCTGCCGCCGATCTGGAAATATGTAACTTAATGGAACCGCTGTTCGATGAGACCAATCTTTTTATTGATACTTCCTCCGATTTGCTCGGAGTTGAGATTATCAGCATACTTAAAAATATATATGCCATTCTCATAGGCATAGTGGATGCGCACTTCAACTCGCCGAACCTGCGGTTTATGATGTTCACCAGGGCTTTCAACGAGATGCGTAAGATCCTGATTCATTTTGGCGGACAGGAGGAAACCATGTTTCACTATTGCGGCATTGGCGATTTTGGCCTCACCGCCCTGAACGACCTGAGCCGCAATCGCACCCTGGGACTGCTGATCGGCAAAGGATTCTTTAACGAAGGAATACCCAACAAGGTAGTGCTCGAAGGCCGCATTGCCATGAGCATCATCCTCGATAAACTAAAAGAAAGCAGCATGCCCGAAACCGGATACCATATGATGCTTCAACTCGATAAGGTGTTTTCGGGCGATACCGATATTGCCGGCTTTGTGGATAAAATGATCAACGAAAGGTATTAGGAAAGGTATTATTGAGGATGGGGTTGGGCATTTGGAATTAGAGCTCAGGCGGGAAGTTGGGATTGAAGAAATCAGGGGGATTTACGTTCCGGGTTTGAGGGTTTCGCTGCTTTACATCTTCAGCACTTCACATCTTCATATCTTCCCCCGGAACGCGGCACCCGGCAGGTGGAACCAGGAACCAATTAATAATGCACTCATTTCCATCCGAAAAAGATTAATTTTGCCGCAAACAGTACCGTATATCAAAACAGCATACCGGGTGAAAAGTAAATCAATACTATTCTTTTATACCAACTATACCTCCTTTGTCCGGACTGACTTTGAGATACTTTCGTCGGTTTACACGGTGAGGAAATACCAGTTTAAACCTGTAACAGGATTGGTAAATACAGCTGTTGAGCTGATAAAGCAGTTTTGGTTTCTTGCCCTTAACATTTGGAAGTGTGATGCTGTTTTTACCTGGTTTGCCGATTACCATTCGTTATTGCCGGTGCTGTTCGCTGGGATGGCCCGCCGAAAATCCTTTGTTGTGATAGGCGGTTACGAGGTATGCAGGATAAAGGAGCTGAATTACGGAGCCTTATGCTCCCGTTTCCGGGGATTCTTCTGCGTGAAATCCATGCAGTGGTGCAGCCTGAATCTTACAGTTTCAAAATACACCGACCGCAAGGTTAAATACCTTGCACCTTCATCCAACAGGCAACTGGTGCCCAACTGTGTTGATTTTGTGCTTCCTGCCGACAGGGCAGTAAAAGAAGACCTGGTTCTCACGGTAGGGATCATTGACACCAAGCGATCCTTTTTACTGAAGGGGATCGACACATTTATGGAAGTGGCAGCTCAAACGCCAGCTTACAAATTTGTGATCGTTGGGTTGGATACATTCAAACTGGCGGATTTAGTATCGGATCTGCCTCCGAATGTTACCATTTATGCACGCATGCCCCACGATGAATTACCGGGATGGTACTCCAGGGCCAGGTTTTATTGCCAGTTGTCACGTTCCGAGTCGTTTGGCGTATCCATAGCCGAATCCATGTTGTATGCCTGCATTCCAATTGTTACCAGCGAAGGTGGTATGCCCGAACTGGTTGGCGATGCAGGATATATAGTGAGGCGTGATGCTGCCGTGATCAGCCACCTGATCAGCGGTGCCGCGGCCGGCCGGCCAGGTTTAGAGTCAGCCGGCGTGAAACGGATTGTCGAAAACTTCAGCCGGTCGAAACGCGGGGAAACCCTGGTAAAATGTATATCAAACTCTTAAAAAGATTAAAAATAACGTACCTATGTATTTAAAGAAAAGGCTTGAAACAATCTTTCACAGGACGATCCGTAAAACCGGATACGATGTGGTTAAATGCAAATATTCCAAACATGAACAGGAAATAGAGCAGATGCTTATTTCGATGAATATTGCCTGTGTGCTTGATATAGGGGCCAACGAGGGGCAGTATGCCAAAAACATCAGGATTGGAGGATATAAGAACAGGATTATTTCATTTGAACCCGTCAAAGAGCCTTTTGCCGTTCTGAAAAAGATGGCCTCGAAAGACCCGCTATGGGATGTATACAATATAGCTTTAGGTAATACCGACGGTAAAACCGAGATCAATATTGCAGGCAATTCGGTGAGCAGTTCCATTCTCAAAATGAACGAGGCTCACATCGTGGCTGCCCCCGATTCGAAATATACAGGCATACAGACGATAGAAATACGCAGCATGGATTCCCTCTTCCCTGAACTGAATCTGGCAGGGCAGTCTGTTTATATGAAAGTGGATACCCAGGGATTCGAGAAAAATGTACTCCTGGGTGCCAAAGCCACGCTTAAATCCATCAAAGCCGTGCAACTGGAAATGTCGGTGCAGGCCTTATATACCGGCGAAGATCTTTATTACCAGTTGAGTGATCATCTCTACCGTGAAGGTTTCCGCCTGGCTAAAATCGTGCGTGGAATTACCCGGGCCAATGGCGAACTGCTTCAGTTCGACGGCGTTTTCCTGCGCGATTAATCTATTCTGTAAATAAATACCTACCAGTACAATTCAAGTCAATGAAACAAGCCGCTTATAAAATCATCTACAATGCTAAAGTAAATTTAGTGTTGCGCAATCTCAACAAATGGTTGCTCCCCGTACTACCGCCGAAAATTAAACTGCCGCCTTCCGGCATTATGAAGATACGGAACCGGGAAGGGCGCATCATGAAATTCAAGACAAACCAAACCAACTACTTAACCAAGCTGATCTTCTGGGAAGGTGGCTACGAAAAGTTCGAGTATACCGATATCTTCGTCAAACTGATTAAAAAAGTCAGCTCATTTTACGACATAGGAGCGAACATAGGGTATTATTCCCTGATCGCGGCTATGGAAAACAAGGATATACAAGTAGTGGGCTTTGAACCTGCCACCGGACCGCTTTTCTACTTTCGCGAAAACGTGCGTATCAATAACTTTAAGAATATCAGGGTCGAATCGCTGGCCCTTTCGCATAAGGAAGGCGAAATTGAATTCTATGAGATAAAGAATAAGAAATACAAGTACCTTGAGCATAACCTGGCCGGGGAGAGTAATGCAGGCAGTAATACAAGCGGTCGGAATTTTGTTGTCAACAAGGTGAAAACCTCAACCCTCGATAATTATGTGAAAACCAACTTTGTCAGAAGCATCGACCTGATTAAAATGGATACCGAGGGCACCGAAAACCTGATCCTGGAGAAGGCAGGCCTGGTTCTGGGAGAGATGAAGCCTATCATCATCTGTGAAACACTCTTCAATACCATAGAGCCGGAACTGGAGAAGATTATGAAAGCATACGGGTATGAGTTTTATAACCATATTGAAACCGGGCTGCAAAAACAGGATAGCATAATCCGTAAGGTGAATAATGGGGTAAGCAATTGTTTCTTTGTACATCCCGGCAAATTTCACCTGATTGAAGAATTCGTAGTAAGTTAAATTACAGGGTATTAGCCGGTCAACCATACAGGAATGAAACTTTCGATTATTACAGTCAACCTGAATAACAAAGCCGGATTGGCGAAAACAGTGAAGAGCGTGGTTCAGCAATCCTTCCGGGATTATGAGCTGATAGTGATCGACGGGGGGTCGACCGATGGCAGCCAGGATATCATCAGGCAGCATGAAAAAGATATAGCGTACTGGGTGAGTGAAAAGGACAAGGGGACGTATCACGCCATGAATAAGGGAATTGCCGTTGCCCGCGGCGAGTATTGTTACTTCCTGAATTCAGGCGATTACCTTGTGAACGATACCTTGTTCGACGATCTGTTTAAAATGGATATACACGCCGATATCGTCTCAGGAAATGTGCTGAAAATCAGGAATAATGGTAAGCATCGTACCATCAGGCCCCATGATAAGCCCACCTTGCACAAACTCTGCATCCACAGCCTTCCCCACCAGGCATCCCTGATCAGGCGCGAACTTTTCGATGAAATCGGGATGTATAACGAATCGTTCAGGATAGTATCCGATTTCGAGTTTTTCCTGAAAGCCATTGTGGTATTTAAAAAAACCTATCAGAAAGTAGATATTAGCTTTAGCTATTTTAACCTCAACGGCATCAGCAGCAATCCTTCACATTTTCCACTGGCCAAGCAGGAATCGCTCATCTGTTTAAAAAACAATTTTCCCGATATGGCTGATGACCTGGTTGAATACAGGTATTTTTATGTGAGTAACATCGGGCAATTGATCCGTTTACTGCAGCAAAAAGAAAAGCTGTATGCTTTTATCGATAAAACGGTTGGCGAGATTTTTAAGCTCAAGAAGTTTATTGTAGGGAAATAATTCAACTACCTGTCCGTGTGATGAAGTCTTAATTATTCCGAAAGCGCTAAGCCAAACCTGGGCAAGGGAAATAGCACAATATCGAACTCCGCTTCACCTCTGAAAAACATTGAAACCTATAGGGGACAAGCATTAATGCTCCCTACTGTCTTATCATGAAATAGGTTGACAAGAAGTTTAGTTCATAACTTTACAATTTGTCAGAAATGGAACAGAACAAAGTGCGACGCACCTTCAGTGAACCATTCAAGCGGGAGAAGGTTAAAATGCTTGAAGATAGACAAATCACCGTTAAGCAGTTGAGTAGGATATACGAAGTATCTGAGGCGGCTATTTACAAATGGGTTAGAAAATACTCGGCAGTTTTAGGATTAGGAGAGAAGATTGTTGTTGAGAAAGAATCAGAAGGAATCAAGACTCTGGCCTTGATGAAAAGGGTAGCAGAACTGGAACGGGTAGTGGGGCAAAAGCAATTGGAGATTGATTATTTTAAAAAGTTGATTGATCTGATTGAAGAGGAGATAGGAGAAGACATGAAAAAAAAGTTCGGATCCGAGTACTTACATGGTTCAAATCAAACAAAGTCAAACAAGGTATCATGATGGAGCAGATGTATGTACTATCAGGAATAAGTCGGCAGGGGTTTTACAAAGCCATTCTTAAGTCACACCATGATCAAGCATTATGGCAACGAATGCTGGAGATGGTTTATGAGGTAAGGAAAGACTATCCGCGAATCAGTGCAAGGAAAATTCATTATATGCTTGGGATCAATGAGGTAGGGATTAACCGGTTCGAGCAGTTTGTCTCCAAACAAGGATTGACCATACAAAAGCACCGATCCGTTATACGCACGACCCACAGAGGGGCGGTCAGTTTTACCAATATGATACATGGTTTACAGATCAATGGATTAAATCAGTTATGGGTAAGTGATATTACCTATTTTCTAACGAGTGGTCCAACATATTACCTTGTGTTTATCCTTGATGTTTATAGCCAAAGGATCATCGGCCATACAGCCAGTGATAATATGTTCGCAGTAAACAATCTTCAGGCATTGTCGATAGCCATGGGAACACGAGGTTCTACGCGATACGATGGATTGATTCATCACTCGGACAAGGGAAGTCAATATGGCAGCAATGAGTATGTACGTGTTCTGAACGAAGCAGGGGTACATATCAGTATGGCACAGAACTGTTTGGAAAATCCTTATGCGGAACGGATTAATGGGATTATCAAGAATGATTATCTGGCAAACAAGAAAATCACTTCATTAAATGATCTTAAAAAAGCGTTGTCAAAAGCAGTTGAGCTTTATAATCATTGTCCAAATGGAAGTTTGGGAATGCTCAGTCCGGTGGATTTTGAACAGGTAGTTACACAAATTCCGCCCCCTGAATCTCCTTCGTTAACCCTTTATGACTTTAATAAAACGAAAGAAGAAAATTCTCGGTTGGGTTTTTCGAGGCATCAAACCATGAGAATTACCCCTAAAAAAAATGCCGTAGAATTGAATACCAAAACTACGGCAGGTTATTCCCCTGGGTCAGATTATCCCTTGGAAAGTTGCCCCCCGGCAGAGCTTTCCTCCGTTTCATCTGACCATGCAAAGTTAAATTCAGTCAACTAAAAAATAAAATTGATTTACAAACAGTTGAATTAGAAGTTTAGTCTTTTTTGTCAACCAAAATCATGAAAGTACA
>CAIPFN010000363.1 GCA_903864265.1 uncultured Bacteroidales bacterium
AAGCCTTGATCTTTTCTTTGTTACTTTCTTTTACATCAAGGTAAAAGAAAGTAAGAAAGAATGAAATTTATCCTGACATACAACCTTTGAAAAATCTTGAACTATATTACTCACTCCCCAACTTTTGATACTGACCCCATATTTCCCAATACAAATCCCTGCCTTATGCAGATATAAAACTGCCGTTCCGGTCGGATTTATCAGAATAGATACCCAAATCGCCAGTTTGTCTATCTTTTGACCATAATTCCCGCTGTTTTTAAGGGCTTCCCGCGTATACAAAAACTACCCCTTAGGCTTATATTTGTACAGTTAATGTTGAATGACTTGTCCGGGTCAGAAAACTAATTCAAACTACATTGCGACTCTCTCACTAACTCCCTTTGCCATCATTCTGCCCGGACAGGTTTTTTCTGTCAGCCTTTTATAAGACTGAAGTAAACTCACATCCCCGCTTAAAATTTACAGCTTAATACACAGCCATCCGCTTATCCCGGCTGGCTTTGTTGTTTTTAATAAATCCCTGTTGCCTGGAGGAATTAATCCTATGATAAAAATCTTTTTACGACCTCTATGCTGTCGCAGCAGGAACCAAATGAATCATTTTCTATTGTAAATGAATAAAGTAGGAATATAGATTTTTCACAACTTTCAAACTTATTTCTTATTCTTATACTTTTAATCCTGAACCTGTATTTCACGTTAAGTACCGCCTGCTGACAGTCTGCATCCGGAAGGCGACAGATATCTTCCGGAAGCCGACGCATATCTTCCGGAAGCCGACAGACATCTTCTGGGAGCTGTCAGATATCTTCCGGAAGCCGACAGACATCTTCTGGGAGCTGACAGATATCATCCGGAAGGCGACAGACATCTTCTGGGAGCTGTCAGATATCATCCGGAAGCCGACAGACATCTTCTGGGAGCTGTCAGACATCATCTGGAAGGTCTCAGATATCATCTGGGAGCTGTCAGATATCATCCGGAAGGTGTCAGACATCATCTGGGAGCTGGCAGTCGGGATCTGGGAGGTGTCAGTCGGCATCTGGAAGCTGTCAGTCGAGCCGCCAGACTCACTGCATTCAGGACTTGAATCCCGGCTTTATGGCCCATATCGGGTGCAGTAAATTAAACAGCTACCCGGCCAGGCCGGATAGCTGTGCGACAATGAATCGCTGACCAAAACAAGATAAAATGTTTTATTCTTCTTCAGCAGCAGCGCGCAGCATTTGCACTTTTCGCACTGAATAAGCAGCTGCCAGCCCAATCAGCATAAAGGTTCCGCTGCCAATGGGTGCTCCTGCCGGGGAGTTACCGATACGTCCTCCATTCACGGTGCCTGTGCCACTCTGCTCTCCGGGATGAGGTTGTGCATTGAGGTTGATAAAAGTGGAAAACACCAGGAATGCCGTTAGTAAACTATATTGAATCGATTTTTTCATTTGCTGTTAATATTTTGGATTAAATTAATCTCGTTTCTTATTTATTATTGGGTTACTACCACTTTTTGGGTACAAAAGGTTTTCCCGCTTATTACTTTTACCAGGTACACTCCCTGTGCCTTATAGCGCAAAAGGGTTTCGCCGGGGTTAAGAGCTGCAGTTGCCAGTAACTGACCGGAAACAGAATACAAATAAGCCGTACCTGAAGCAGGGCTCTCCAGGGTAATATGGATAAGCCCCGGACTTGTATAAATATTTAATCCTGTACTGTTAGGCTCATCAATACCTAAAGCCGATGCAAACCTGAGGCGGAAACGATTTTCGGCATCACCGGGTGAGGCGGTAAACGAATAGGTTGGAAAGGCACGTAGATCCTGACTGGTACCCAGCTTTAGGTCATCGAGGCGGATAGGGAGCTGCTGATCGAAACTGCTTATACCATCCACTGTTAAGTTATAGGTAGTGGCAGCGCCAACTTTAAGCCCGAGAGGTACATTGGGGTTTGTGGTATAGTCGGGTAAGGTGTTAACGGCAGCTTTTACATCCGGCAGAATTGAATACAATTGAGGAGCAGCGTCGATACCTAAACGTTTATACGCATCGAAAGCCTGGTCGAAGTTTGCGGTAGCATCAGGGTTAAATCGCACATACATTTTATCGGAATAATTGTTCCCTTCTATTGAAATAGAAAGTATACGGGAATCAGTAGTATTGCTTTTATAAAAAGTTCCTCCATGTATTTTTGCCACATTGGCAAGGGTAAGGGAATTTGTACCGGAAGTTGTCCTGACAAAGAATCCCTGGAGCGAAGCAATTGTGCCGGGAATATCAGAGTTGCCTATTGAAGGCGTTTTATATTGAACTCCGTCCCAAACGTATGCAAACGCATTCATATTTGTTGGCAGGCTGCATAAGGCAGGATTAATTCCGCAAGGATATGGATTTCCGACCAGGTGCCAGCCTGCGCCATAGTCACCGGTAGCAACTCCGGTATAAGAAAGATTTGAAAAGGCAACAGGACTTGATTGAAGAATGCCAGGGAAATCCAGTGTATGGGTACCCGCCAGGTAATTAAGCGAATATCCGGTTTCGGGAAGCACATCCTGATTCGTGAGCAATCGTACCCATGCTCCTGTGGATTCTTCGTATCTGTCGAGGTAAGCGCCGTTAAAGCAGGAAGAAGCCGAGGCCTGAATGCTGCTGGTAATGGGGGAGATAAAATAGTGCCAGTTGATATCGCTTGCATCGGCGACAGACCTGTTTACAGTGGCATTTACGCCTGCTGTATTTTGAATAAGGGAGCCGCCGGAGTTAATTACAAGGCCGGTGTTGCCGGAAGAGTTGGTGAGGGTGCCGGAAACGGTAAGGGCTTTGCTGGTGGCCACGGTAAATGTTGCCCCGGGGTTTATCGTGAGATTGTTACATACGGCAGGGGAAGTAAGCAGGGAAGTTACAATCGGCATAAACACAGCAGTACCCGGAATATCCGCATCAGTTGATGCCAGAGGGATCCCGTTACCCCAGTTAAGAGCGTTGTTCCAGTCAGTGCTTATTCCACCTATCCAGGACGAAGAGGAAACCGTAATACTGCCGGAAGCGGAAGAGGTGCATCCAGCAGCACTGGTGGCAGTAGCTGTATAGGTTTGATTTGTTGCCGGTTTTGCCCATACCGAGCTTGCAACCGTGTTTGCGACATAAGGTATGGTCGCTGAATTATTTGTATAAAGGCCTGTGGCTGGCGACCAGGTGGTTGGATTGCTTGCTGTACCCGTTATAGTAATCTCATCAACAGCCCAGAACCAATCGAAACTTCCGGCATATCTGAATCTGATCTTAACACTTGCTTTATTTTCAAAAGCTATAGGAATGGCCAATGAAGTTGTTGCAAATGTTGAAATTGTACCAATAACATTGATGATATCATTTCTTAAAACTGTTGTTGTAGCAAAATTATCATTTGATATCTCAATAGCTGCAGCAACATCAGTAGCATTTTTCAAATATTCCTTAAAACTTAAAGACATACCATAATATCCTAAAGTGCTGAACGCAGGTGATACCAGTTGAGTGTTGGTTGTAGCACTCGACGAACCTCCAACATCCGAATTTGCCAACATAAATCCTCCTGTTGAACCCGAAAACGTATAAGAAGAAGAATATACATAACCATTTGCTCTTGCAGTCCAATCCTGGGCAGCGGTTGAAGAGGATGCTACAATTGAAAATGAACCAACCCCGCTATTAAAGTTCTCACTCAGAATAGTTATTCCCGGCAATGTACCTCCACTTGCAACCAATGACTGCACTGTACCAGCCGATATGGTAGCAGAAGCAGGAGAAATGGTAACTGCTGATGGCGTGGCGTTAACCGTAACGCTTGTAGTTCCTGTGGCTGATATACATCCGTTTAAACTGGCCGTAAATGAATACGTGCCGGTTGCGGCTGCCGTTATCGAAGAAACAATAGGATTCTGGCTTGTAGAAGAAAAGCTGTTTGGACCTGTCCAAATGTAATTTGTGCCAATGTTGGTGGTACCGGTAAGATTTAAATTTGATCCGCTGCAAACGGGTGTATTACTCGAAGCGGTGGCAGTAGGCAGGGGTTTCACCGTTACAGCCGCGGTGGTATTGCTGCATCCTGTCGACGTTAACGTATAGGTAAAGGTAGCTGCACCTGCATTTACTCCGCTTACAAGGCCTGCATTAGTTACTGTAGCAATACCCGTATTGCTGCTTACCCAGGTGCCCAGACTTGCTGGCAATAGGGTGGTTGTAAGTCCTTTGCAAATGGAAGCGCTGCCTGCAATACTTACTGCTGGTATAGCATTCACAGTTACTGTGGTTGTAGTATTTGAACAGCCTGTCGAAGTTAAAGTAAAGGTAAAAGTTGCATTTCCGGCTGCAACAGCGGTAACCACTCCGGCATCTGTTACGGTAGCAATACCAGTATTGTTGCTTATCCATGAGCCGCCGCTGATGGGTGACAGTGCTGTTGTGTTTCCTATGCATATAGATGAAGCTCCTGTTATACTTACAGTTGGTAAGGGAGTAACTATTACCGCTATACTTCCGGCACCTGTACTCCAACATAAAGTAGAGTTATCCTGTGAGCGTATGTAATAGGTTCCGGATGTTGAAACTGTAAAAGTAGTGCCCGAATTAACAGTACTGGTGCCCGTAGCAGTTGTTTGCCAGTACCAGGTTTCAGTTGCGGGTGGTGTGCCAGAGCAGGTAAGTGTTACACCAAAATTAATACACTGGGGTGAATTGCTGGCTGGATCGCCTGGATTTTCGGGAGTTACACAGTTTTTTGTTGCTAATACAAAATACCTGTTTGTACCTATGCCTGCAGAAGTTGAAACGCCATATGTGCCTGCCGTTCCTGTTAAAGATGAATACGATCCTGTTAATACAGTTTGCCCGCCAATGGCATCCAGCGGAGCTATAGCCGTTGGGCGTGTAAGCGACACCGAACTGTTGGTGAAATTGCCGGTAGTTACCAGCGACCAATATTCGGAACTGCTTATCGATGCTAAGGTTGCGTCGTAGGTTCCGCCTGTGCTACCTGTAAAGGCCTCTGCCTGCGCTGTGCATGCACCTGTGGAGGTAGTAGGATTTACAAGGGCAAACGGAAGGTATGTGCTGCCTTTCCCAACAGCGAAATTATAGGTGGAACCCGATGCCAGGCTGGCCGGTAGCGACCATACGACAGGGCCGTTAATAAACGAAGTGGCCGATCCACCTGTAATAGCCGTCGTTGCGGTATTAACCAACGACAACTGGTTTGCTGCCGTTGTGGTAAGTATTCCGCTTGTTAATGCTAAAACACCGTTAACTGTATTGGCGTTGCTGAGTATAGCGCCGTTGGCCCGGTTAAGCGAAAGGTTGTTTAGTCCGGCAGTTATAGCTGGCAGGGTTAGGTTAGTGCCACTGCCGCCTATGGCTAAGTTGCTGGTATTGCTGCCGGTAATCGTATTGCTGCCAGCAACCGTTCCGTTAAGTGCCAGGCTGTTGCCTGAGCCAATTGTATAGGTTCCGGCAGTGAGATCAAGAGTACCATTGACGGTTGCTGTGCATGCGATAGGTACATTACTTATACCATCGATAACTAAATTATCAAAATACCAATAAAGTGTTGAATAATAATCTCCAACATAAGCAAACTGAAAATACATATTGCCTCCCACATTGCTAGTAACATTTGAAATTGAAACTGTTTGCGCAGCTATAGCAGTGTAAGGAACTGACCATACATCAGTCCATGGGCCAGAAGCACTTGTAGCAGTTTGTAATTTCAAATAGGTTGGGAAATTTTGAATATAATATCCTGTTGACATCATTTTAAATGAAATATTTAATGTTGTATATCCTGTAGTAATTACAGGGCCGCGATAAATAGAATAAGTAGTCGATGCAGCGCTGTGAGTGCCCGAACCAGTAAACTGCACTTCTGGTGAAGTGCCTCCCGAATTTGCAGTTGCGTTTGAGTTAAATAGGCCGGCTCCTGTTCCTGAATTTCCTGTCCAACTCGTTAAATTTGGGAATGCATCTGTTAATAAATTTGTGGTACTGGTATTATATGCATATTGGGTCACCCCTCCGTCATTTAAGGTTAAATTATTCAAAACGGATGTGCCGGTTGGTAATTCCTTTCCGGTACTTATAGCCGGAGCCCCTGTATAGATAAGGTTAACCGTTCCTGCAAATACCGGGGCAGCGTATAAGCTTCCAGCTAAGCGTGATATTGTGGAACCGGTGGCCATGGTTAAATTGGCTCCATTTGTTAGAAGCCCGTTCGAAAGAGTCAGTGTGCCATTTACAGTTACTGCACCGCCTAATGTGATTCCGGCAGCATTATTTATTAACAGGTTATTTAAACCTCCCGAAACGGCAGGCAATGATGTAGCTGGAGTACCTGTAAAAGTAATGTTGGATGAAGTTCCCCCGGTTAAGGTTCCGGTTACTACTGCTGTTGTGCCATTGATTGTAAGGGTGTGTGCACCGATGCTAAGATTCCCGTTAGAAAAATTCAAGCCTGTGGTGTATACATTAGGAATGCTAATATCCCGGCTGAGAGTAAGTATAGTTGGTGAGCAAGTGAGTAAAAAATAAGCAATATTACCATCTGCCGGAACTTCATACGAAGTGGAATAATTATTTAATGCAGGTGCGTATAACAATTGATAGCCCCCGGTTCCCGCGCTAAAGGTGGGTGCCTGGTCAAATGCCCCGGCAGCATAAGTAGCACTACTGCCAACCTGAACTACACCATATGTTGACCCTCCGTTCCCCAGCGTTATTTTATTTGAATTTGTAACAGTGCCGTAATACAGGTTAACGCGTTGGCAAACAACCTGATTGCTGCCCAAAAGAGTTAATCCCGCTGTATTTCCCAATGCCATTGTGTACATGGGTGCTGTTACAGTACCATCATTGGTGAATGATTGCGCAGTTGTACCGTTAAATTGTAAAGTAGTATACGCGGCTGTACCGTTATACGTAGCACCAACATTATTAATAAAATTCCCTTTTACGTATAAATATGTACCGGTTGTACTTGTTCCTAAGGTCAGCACCAGTGTTGAGCTATTTGTTAAATTTCCTGTGACTGTGACAGAGGTAGATGCAGCTATAGTTTTTGTTCCGGCACCCGAGAAACCAATATTGCCAAGATTTGTTTGAGCCGGTATTGTTTGAGCGGATGCACCTGTATAATTAACATTACTTCCTGTTACCGTAGTAATCGAGGGTGTGCCGGTGCTTCCAATGTTAAGAGTACTGCCATTAAACAATGTTATCACAGGTGTACCGGTTAACGCACCATTCATATTAAAAGTTCCAGCTCCGGTAAAAGAGAAAACACAACCTGTTGTACCTGTTGTTAATGCACCAGAAACAGTGAGTGCACCAGTAGTAAGTTTTATATTATCATTTCTAGTTGAAGTTGTAGCTGACATTGTGAGTGAACCAAATGTGGCTGAACCAGCATTTATGTTTACTACACATAGAAAACCTGCAGATGGTCTTGCCATAGATACTGCGCCCGTAACAGTAAGTGTATTTGTACTGTTGATTGTTAATGTAGTGTTTGCCGATACCGTTGTAAATGATAAAGTAGCGCAAGTAGCCGGGGCATCAACCGTAACGGTAGCACCCGCCGCAATAACGACATCATTTGCCGCTACAGGAACATTCCCTCCAACCCATGTAGCTCCGGTTCCCCAGCTGCCACCGGTTGCCGTACTTGTAATTGTTGCCATCGGCGAACGCGAAGGGGCTTCCGGAATAGTGATTATTTCAAAGCTATCATCCTCAGAAACAGCTTTTACCGGCGCCTGCACATTTTCAACTACTCTGTCGGATTGAACACAGGCCATCTGGGCCTGTATTTCCTTTTTACCAGATCCCAAAGTGTTATTTGCTGTTTTGTTTTGTCCCCAAAGAGCAGGAGTTAATAGTACCATCGAAAAAAACAGAATTACCGAAAGTATTCGGGTATTTTTCATAACATATTCGTATTAAGGTTAGTATTTGACAGCGATTTGTACAATGTTGGTTTATTATTTTTAATCGATTCAGAGGGATGGGGTCAGCGGGGAGTCAAGCGAAAAATGATTGAAATGCTTGCTTTATTATGCTCTGTGGTAAGATTTATTCTTCCCTGTTCATAATTGCTTTCGCCAGGTATAGCATCCTGTTCCCGGATCAGTTTCTTACGTAAGCACCCTGGTATTTCAGACTGGTAATTCTGCTAAGAAACTATCCTATTTCTCCTCCTGCCCGAAAGCAGTGAAAGGGATGCCATGGTTAAATCAGTGAAAAGGGGAATAATAGTGCTGAGGCGCACAAAGCAGCGGCATGCGAATGATTTGCAGTGCTAATACCCGGTCAGCGTTAGATGACCAGTACTGTGATTACAGTGGTTGCAGCAGGGGGAGCAGAGTGTAGTTTTTTTAGCATGGCTGAGTCGTTATTTAGGCAACAATGTTTAAAAATGATCAGCTAGATCAGGGGGTTCAGGAAAACTTGTCCGGCCACACGGATGACAAAGAGGCGTTAGCAAAAGAAAGCTGTATGCTGGTGTGCTAAAGATTCCTATTCCGGACAAGTTGCCTAATGCAATTAAATACAAATATAGGCTCGCATATCATGAATTGTCAGGGCTGATTGTGGTCAGAATGAGGACAAACATACCCTTAAGCCTATGCATTTAGTAATTTAACCTAAACTGAAGGGAAAATAAGCTTTTGTAATCGCATCCACCCCGGGAACAACCTTATTTTACAGCAGCATCGGCCAGCCGACAATCGGAGAAAAAGCAGTTTATGATAAATAATTATAAGCAGGCAGTCGTTCTTTCCAGCCCGAAGGAGCGGGAAAAGAGCGGAAGGAGGATGCGGGAGTTCGTCAGTTCTAAAGGTATTTCCAGGAGTTGTTTTGAGTACTTGATTTCTAAAAACCGGGGTATAGGGGAACCCTCCCGTCACTTTATTGAGTTAATACCGTCAGTTCATATACCATGACTGATATGGAACTAGCGTAAAAACAACCCAAAGAACCACTCAGCATCCACTGGCTTTCACTTTCCTTGGAAACTTGTACTTAAAAGGTTACGGATAAATGCCCTGATTAAATGTAAATTTGCGATATTATCAATATTGTCTCACCACTAATATGCACCCAGGCTTTGACGGAATGGCCGGGATTGTGCGCAACAAACCGAACCAAGACCCGTTTTCGGGCGATATTCTTATCTTTCTGAACAGGCCGCTCTCCCACATCAGCTTGCTTTACCCGGATGGTGATGGATTCGCCTTGTTGCAGAAGCGATTGGGGAAGAGAAGATATTCAGCTGCATACAAGCACCGTTGAAGTTTCGGTGCATGCGCCCGAAATCAGCAGGCGTAAAAACACCGCCGCATCATGGAGGGATTCGTTCCGTTGAAGGTCGCCGGAAATTTCATCTCCCGGTTATCAGGCGTCTAAAAGAATTTCAGGCCGAAATTCAGCACTATCCTGTAGAAAAACAGCAATGCCAGTACCAGTATAATAATACTCCATCTGAAGTAGTTGTGCTGCACCACCCCCGATTTGTGAATGTTGTTGTACTTTGTCGCATTGTACAGGAAAAAGGTGGGTATCAGCACCAGCACAGGTGTCAGCGTTTTGATGATCAGCGGGATGTAATAGGTTGGAAGCGTGATCAGGAACAGAATGATGGCACCGGCTAACCAGGGCAGCAAAACCTGAACAATGATAAAATAAAGCCTGTATTCGGGTTTGATAATGGTTACCGAGCCCGACGACACCAGGAAAAGCGGAGTTACAATCCTGCCGATGACCAGCAAAACGAGTATGGCCGTTACCGTAAAAACGATTTCTTCCACATCGAAAACATTGCTCATAAACAGCCATTCGGAGGTGTAAATAAACTCGGTTCGCGTGAAGAAACCCGAAATATAGGAGCCGAAAAACATATTGCAGCCGCAAATAAATCCCCACAGATAAAACAACTGGAACTTCCGCAATACCGGCTTTTTGGTAAAAAACAACTTCAGGAAAACGAAGGCCAGCATGAGCGAAATCAGGGGACCGGCGGCAAAAATGGTCACCAGCGCATGACGGGTGTATAAAGGCGAAAAATTATCGAGCGGGAACTTGAGCTGGTAATAATACCATACCACCGGTATATGAAACGACGACGCCACCGCTATGGTAATAACCTGGTAGATGATATACAGCAAGAGGAAAGCAATAATATAGGTTGCCAGCGAATACAGGAAAGCCAGTCCAAACTTGCCCCTGATTTCGGGTGTGGTGATCAGTATCCGCAGGTTTTCCACGGCCGCCTTCCGCTTCTTACGCGCCAGCGCCTTTCGTTCAGTCCGCGTCATATTGTAAACATACAGATAGCCGCCTCCTTCAATTTTCTGTTTCTTTCGCGGGAAGATCGTCCTCCATGGCCTCTTCCTGAACTTAGCCATCCACTTCTGCCAGGCTATCCGCCGCTCCTGTCGTACTAACTTCCTGACTCTTAATTTCTCACGCTGCAGCGGTGATAATTCCCTCCCGGCAAAAGGATGTTCGAGAAACTCAGCTAAGCGTTTCCTGAAATGCCTCCATTTTGAGGCCCTCTCCCTGCGAAGCCAGGCTTTTTTACGCGCCTGATTATGCCGTTTTTCCGCCAGGGTCTTCCGGCGGTCGGTTTTTGCATAAGGATCTCTTTTGAAAATTTTCCACATAAGCACCAAACTAAAAGGCTGCTAAGTTAAAATAAATATGCTCGCTTCCACAAGTCCTGTCCGGGGCCTTTAAACCGGGAACAAGCTCCGTCGCTGGTACCGGACGGGAAAGCGATGCGACTCCGGCCGGCTGAACAGCCCTGGGCCGCAATCCGGTTTTTGGGTGAGACAATCCGGTCCCTGAGGCCTGTAGCTTTTGGATGCCTGAATATTTTTTTAATGTATTTTAAAAAATGCATATTACTTTTCAGACCCATGTTTATAAACCTATAACAGACTTATGAAAACCGACTGAGTTATGAAAGCTACTTACTTACTTCCAAACGACCCGTGTACTGAAATGCTGACCGAAGAAACCTCAAGCCAGTTCAGGGTAACTTCTTTTCATATTGTTTGTTCCTTTATGCTCTTGCTGGGCTGGGTATGGGTTGGATCCCTGTTGCTGGGATAAGGCCGGGGCTTGTTAGGGGTTTAAAACAAAAAAATAAAATTTCCGTTTCGCTTCACAAAGCACTGTTTTTCAGTGTCTGTACACCCGAGGGGCTGTAGGTGTGTTTAGCCGAAGGGTTTCAGGGCTTGAATACCCGGAGGGGTGTCTGACACTGAAATTCCTCATATTGTTTTAAGCGATTGAGATATACCGACCCTTTTCCCTTTACCTTCCTCTTCCTGAAGCATGCTTAAAAGCATAGGCTTCAGTATTTCCCCGGGATCCATCTGATTTACTTTAAAAACCACATTTGCAGCATTAAAATGCCTGCCGAAGTATTTATATAAGCGCCTGGCGAGGGTGATATTCAATTATCATTGAATCCTGTGGCAGGCTATTCCTGGATTAAAACTTTGTGATGGCCTGGCAGCTTTAAATATTTAAGTGCGGATTTCAGTTGTTTTTATTCCCTTGTTGGCTTACTTCCTCTATTTTTGCACAAAACCCTTTGCATGATCACTTTTCTTTTATCCATTGCGGCCCTGGTTGCAGGATATTTTTTCTATGGGGCATTTGTCGAAAAAATATTTGGTATTGAACCTTCCCGGCCTACGCCGGCAAATACATTAACGGACGGGGTGGATTTTGTCCCCATGAAGTGGAATAAAATATTCCTGATCCAGTTCCTGAATATTGCCGGCCTGGGACCCATTTACGGGGCCATAGCCGGGGCTGTATGGGGACCGCTTGCCTTCGTATGGATTGTCCTGGGTGCCATTTTTGGAGGTGCGGTCCACGATTTTATGTCGGGGATGATGTCGCTGCGCAGTAACGGGCAAAGCATTCACGAAATTGTGGGGAAATATATGGGCAACGGGGTAAAACAATTCATGAGCCTGTTTACCGTCGCCATGATGATATTGGTAGGAGCCGTTTTTATTATGGGTCCGGCAAAAATACATTCAGGACTGACAAGCGGATTCATGGGAGTCACCGCCAGGGCGACGGTCAACTTTATTTATTATATAATGGCTACTATGTTGCCTATCGACAAGTTAATCGGCCGTATCTATCCGTTTTTCGGGTTTGCCATGCTTTTTATGGCCGTTGGAATTGGCGGGGCCATGATTGTGAATGGCTTACCTATCCCTGAACTTATTCCAGCCAATTTGATAAACATGAATGCTAACCCGGGTAAGTTTCCCATCTTTCCGATGCTGTTTGTTACCATAGCCTGTGGCGCCATTTCCGGATTTCATTCCACCCAGTCGCCTTTGATGGCGCGTTGCATTACCCACGAAAAATATGGCCGTCGCGTGTTTTACGGCGCCATGATTACCGAAGGCCTGGTGGCCTTAATATGGGCTGCCGTGGCCATGAGTTTCTTTGGCGGGGTAAGGGAATTAAATGATGTGCTGGCTGTGCAGAAAGGCAATGCCGCATGGATAGTGAATGAAATATCAAATACCTTGCTGGGCCGTTTCGGTGCCGTGCTGGCCATACTGGGGGTGGTGGCGGCTCCCATTACCACGGGCGATACGGCCTTCCGTAGCGCCCGACTCATTATCGCCGACTTCTTTAAATTTGACCAGAAAAGCATCAAAAACCGGCTCATACTTACCATTCCCTTGTTCGTACTTGGCTTCCTGCTCACCCAGGTCGATTTCTCCATCATCTGGCGTTATATGGCCTGGTCCAACCAAACCCTGGCCGTTATCGTATTGTGGACCATCACCATATACCTGGCCACCGAACGGAAACTTTTCTGGATTACGCTGCTGCCCGCCGTATTCATGTCGGCGGTGGTATCCGCTTATTTACTGGTGGCTCCCGAAGGATTTGGCATAGATGTCTTTTACGGGCAGATCAGCGGGGTTTGTATCGCTCTTGCCATGATGACCTGGTTCCTGGTCTGGAATTATTCAGCCCGGCAGCTGGCTACTGTTCCCCTGAGCGAACGAAGCATTTGATAACTGCCTGCCCGCCATCCGGTATCTCTCAAGGATGCAGGTCTACAGGCTGAGAGATGCTTTTGGATACCGTTTTTCTCCGGCCATGCACCAATCGTTGCTTTCAGCCTCCGCCTGTTTTATCTTTTGGTGGCATTCATTTTTAGCACATCTGTTTTCGTTATGATTGGCTATTTAATTCCATACTCTAATTTCTCTACCTTTGCAGCCTGCTAAAACTCCGGCATGGAAAATAAACTATTCGTTTACAATACCTTATCCCGTCAGAAGGAACTGTTTGTACCTATTAATGCGCCACATGTAGGCATGTACGTTTGCGGGCCCACAGTTTACGGGGATGCACATCTTGGGCACGCCCGGCCTGCCATTACCTTCGATCTCGTGTTCCGCTACCTGCGCCACCTAGGCTATAAGGTACGTTATGTACGCAACATTACCGATGTGGGCCATCTGGAAAACGATGCCGACGAAGGCGAAGACAAAATTGCTAAAAAAGCCCGGCTCGAACAGCTGGAACCCATGGAAGTGGTGCAGTATTTTACCGACCGTTACCATTCTGCCATGGACAAGCTGAATGTGCTGAAGCCCAGTATAGAACCACGTGCGTCAGGGCATATCATCGAACAGATTGCTATGGTAAAGAACATACTGAATGCCGGTATGGGTTACGAAAGCAAGGGTTCCGTATATTTCGACGTCGAAAAATATAACCAGGCCCACAATTACGGCATTCTTTCGGGCCGCAAAGTTGAAGATCTCCTGTCGAATACCCGCGAACTCGAGGGACAGGATGAGAAACGCAACAGCTTTGATTTCGCCTTATGGAAAAAAGCCCAGCCTGAGCATATTATGCGCTGGCCCTCCGACTGGAGCGACGGCTTCCCCGGCTGGCACCTCGAGTGCTCGGCCATGAGTACCAAATACCTGGGCGATCAGTTCGACATTCACGGCGGCGGAATGGACCTCTTGTTCCCCCACCATGAGAGCGAGATAGCGCAAAGCACCGTCGTAAATCATAAAACCCCGGCTAAATACTGGCTGCATAACAACATGATTACCATCAACGGTACAAAAATGGGTAAGTCGCTGGGCAATTTTATCCAGCTCGACGAATTCTTTGCCGGCGATCACCCTGCACTCGAAAAAGCCTACAGCCCGATGACCGTTCGCTTCTTTATTCTTCAGGCCCACTACCGCAGCCCCCTCGATTTCAGCAACGAAGCCCTGCAGGCTTCCGAAAAAGGCTTCCAACGCCTATTGAAGAGTATAACAACCATCGAAAGGCTGGTACCCTCCCCTGCTTCAACCACGGATATGGAAGCTCTGCAGTCGAAATGCTACGAGGCCATGAACGACGACCTTAACAGCCCTATACTGATTGCCCACCTTTTTGATGCCGCCCGAATCATCAATTCCACTTTCGACAAAAAAGAAACCCTTACTGCAGGGGATATCAGCCTGATGCGTACTTTGATGCACACCTTTGTATTCGACATACTGGGCCTTCTACCCGAAAATGACCCTCAGGCCGGAAACCAGGTAATCAGCAAGCTGGTGAATATCATCCTTGACCTTCGTCGCGAAGCCCGTACCAATAAGGACTGGGCCACCAGCGACCGTCTGCGCGATGCCCTTGTCCAGGCCGGTTTAACTATCAAGGATACCAAGGAAGGGGTATCGTGGGAGCTTGAATAGACAATCGCGGATGTCGGATGTCGGATGTCGGATGTCGGATTTTCCGTAAATCGCAGATCAATTATATCCAAATGTTGATAATATAATTACATTTGGAGCCCCGAACTGCTCGAAAAATGCAATGACCGTGTTAGTCTTCCCACTCCCGATAGCTATCGGGATCACTTTTCACTTTTCACATTTCACTCTCACCACTCCACTTTAACCTTTAACCTTTATCCTTTATCCTTTAACCTTTATCCTTTATCCTTTAACCTTTCCATTCTCCACTTTAACCTTTATCCTTTAACCTTCCCTTTCTCCACTTTAACCTTTAACCTTTATCCTTTAACCTTTCCTTTCCCACATCCCACATCAAACATCAAACATCCCCTTTATTCACCCCTAATGCAACCTATGTAATCCAATCTATACATGAAAATCATTAAACGTATTATCCTACTGATGGCATTACTCTCGGTAATTGCTTTCGACGGTTGCAAAAACAACAAATCGCATATGCAAAAAGAATTGCTCACTTTTATCATGAGATTCGATTCGGTGGTACAGCCGCTGACAAAAGAATCGTCGCTGGCATACTGGAATGCCTCTATAAGCGGGAAGGACGAGGACTGGAAGAAATCGGAAGACCTGAATATTGAACTTACCAAAGTTTTTTCGAACAAAGAGGACTTTGCCATCCTGAAGAAAATCAAGGAATCGGATGCCATTACCGATGAACTGCTGAAACGGCAGTTGGAAGTAATGTACAACAGCTACCTGGGTAACCAGGTTGATACGGCCTTGCTGAACAGTGCTATTAAAATGCAGACGGAAGTCGAAAAGAAATACTCGAATTTCCGTGCGGATGTGAATGGCAAAAAGCTCAGTGATAACGATGTGGAAGCTATCCTGAAAACCTCCACCAGTTCCGCGGAACTGCAGCAGGCATGGGAAGGTCATAAAGCTATCGGGCCGATTGTGGCACAGGATATAATTAACCTGGTGAAAAAGCGCAACGAAATAGCCAAACAGTTGGGCTTTAAAAACTACCACGAAATGAGTCTGAAACTCAGCGAGCAGGATCCTGAAGAAATCAGCAAATTGTTCGACGAACTCGATAATCTTACCCGGGATGCTTTCGCCGGCCTGAAAGGCGAAATCGACACCTATCTGTCGAAAAGGGATAATATAAAAGCTGAGGAACTGATGCCCTGGCATTACCAGAACCGCTTTTTCCAGGAAGCACCTGCCATTTATAAAGTCGACCTCGATAAATATTATAAAAGCCAGAATATCGAAAAGCTGGCTACCGACTATTACGCCAGTATAGGTCTCGATATCAGGGATATGCTTGCCAACAGCGACCTGTACGAAAAGCCGGGTAAAAACCAGCATGCCTATTGCATCGACATCGACAACCGCAGCGACATTCGCGTACTGTGTAACATCAAACCTAACCAGAGCTGGATGGGCACCATGCTGCACGAATTCGGCCATGCCAATTACGATAAACATATCGACCAAACCCTCCCCTTCTCGCTGCGTAACCCGGCCCATACTTTTACCACCGAAGCTATTGCCATGTTCTTTGGCAGGATGTCGTCGAATGCACAGTTCCTGGTAGATATGAAACTCACCGATACGGCTGATGCACGTAAAGTGGCTGCCGAAAGTTTTAAGGTGCTGAGGCTCGAGCAACTCACTTTCAGCCGCTGGGCACAGGTGATGTATAGATTCGAAAAAGCCCTGTACACCAATCCGGATCAGGATTTGAATAAATTGTGGTGGGACCTGGTGGAAAAATACCAGATGATCAAACGCCCCGCGAACCGCAACCTGCCCGACTGGGCCAGCAAAATCCATATTGCCACTTCTCCCTGTTACTACCACAACTACCTGCTGGGAGAACTGCTTGCTTCGCAGTTCAATCATTATATCACTGCCACCGTGCTCAAATCGGATAATTTCGGCCAGAGCTATTACGGCCAAAAAGAAGTAGGCGACTACCTGAAGGCTAATGTATTTAAACCCGGTGCCCGTTATGGCTGGAACGATATGATTGAGAAAGCTACCGGCGAGAAACTCACGGCTAAGTATTACGCCGAGCAGTTTGTGAAATAGCCGGCACAGTTACGTACTTTACTACGAAAAGCAGGCAGGTATGCTTAAGGGAGCATACTTGCCTGCTTTTTTATTGTTTGTAAGGGGGCTTTGCAGCGTTTTCGAACACACAGCGTGTCTGCACACCTGAGCGTTTAACCCTTTGAGGGTTAACAGAATACAGTTTCGCGAAGGGTGTCTGACACGCTAATCCCCGATGCACCCCCATAACGGGAACTGCCTGGCTGAAAAGGCGGAATTATTGCATTTGCGAAAAGCAACTCCATCCTGTTCCAGGAAACCCTTAATTTTTAACTCATCCGCATATAGGATCTGGGGTCAAAAACGCTGAAAGCGTTCCGGTTTAATTCTTATACCGGGCTCAACTGATGAAATTCATACTGATAGGTCCGAATGATAACCGGCCTACTGACAATCCCAGAGGATAGAACTTCACTTAGGAAACTACGGTGTCAGACACCCCTGCGGGTATACCGATCCTGGCAACAAGGATTCATGTCTTTCACCCGCAGGGTGTACAGACACTGAAGTGACCCCAAAAAATATGTCGAATAATGACCGGCCTACTGACAATCCCAGAGGATAGAACTTCACTTAGGAAACTACGGTGTCAGACACCCCTACGGGTGTGCAGATACCTGATCCGAAATCAGCGGCAGCGTGAAGATAAATGTACTCCCCTTCTCCGGTATGCTGTCAACCCTGATGGCACCGCCATTCTTTTCGACAAAATCCTTGCACAAAATAAGCCCTAAGCCGGTGCCCGATTCTCCCGCAGTACCTTTACACAGGAAATGCTGGTCGTAACGGAATATTTTCGCCTGGCTCTCGGCCGAAAGACCTATTCCTGTATCAATTACCGATATTTCGGCAAATGCATTCAGCTGCCTGACGTTAATACGTATTCGGGTGCCCCGGTATGAATATTTAATGGCATTGCTGATCAGGTTATGCATCACCGAAAGAATCATATTTTCATCGGCCAGCACCGAAAGCTCGCCATCAGACCGGCTTTCCAGGGTAATATCCTTCTGTTTGGCCACCGTTTGAAGGTTATTGACCGATTTCTGGCACAGCCCAGCAATGGGAAAGGGACTGGGCCGGAAGGCAATCAATCCGTTCTGCGACATCGACCAGGTGAGCAGGGTATTGATGATTTCGAACACGTTAGTCGACAGGGTATGAATATCCTGGGTAAACACCCTTTTTTCCTCCCGGGTAAGCTTATCATAATCCAAAATCAACAATTCACTGATGCCAAAGATGGAACTCAGCGGGTTTTTAATGTCGTGTGCCAGTATGGACAGGAACTTATCTTTCGATGCATTCAGCAGTATAAGCTCGTTTTTTTGCGACTTTATAAGCTTGTTTTGTTCCTCAAGTTGCAGGTTTGCCCTTCGCTTAATCCGGTTTTGATTCACCAGGAATATCGTCAGCACCACAATCAGTAAAAGAATGCCCGTGAGAATATATAAAAACAGGTTTTGTTTTGAAAGTTGTAATTCCTTACCCAGGTTTTGTTTTACCAGATGCTCATTATCAGCCTCTCTCTTGGCAATTTCATAATGGTACTGAATCTGCGATACTTTCTCGGTGGTTTCAGCATTGAGTATGCTGTCGTTCATATTTTTTGACTTATTCAAATACGTATAGGCTGAAAAGTAATCCTTTTTCGCCGCGTTGTAATCGGCTAAAAATTCATACACTTTCGATAGCAGATCGGTAGTACCCAGTTTTTGGGCCAGGCTTTCGGCCTGATGCAGATGACTATAGGCTTGTTGTGAATTCTTGCTGTCGAGCATGATTTCACCCATATTCATATGATAAAAGCAGATATAATACTGATTATCCTGCTTCTGAAATATAGCCATGGCCTTATTGAGGTATTCGATGGCAAGGTCCCGTTTTCCCATCTTTTTATAGTTCAGGCCTGCATCAATATACGCTACTCCCAGGTATGCATCATTACCGGTCTTCTCGTATATCCTGGCTGCCGAAAGCATCATCTCACACGCCTTTTCATACTTTCTCTGCTTGGATAATACAATGGCAATATTCAGTTCACAATCAGCAATCCCGCCATCGTTTTTGTTTCGTTTAAAAAAATCCAAGGCCTTGTTGTAGTAAGAAAGCGACATAGGGAAATTACTTAAACAATCGTGTACTATTCCCACATTCATTAACCCCCTGGCCTGCATCACAGCATCGCCCGACTCGCCAAAAAGCTGCTGCGCCTGCATCAGATAATCAAGCGCCTTATCGTACCAGGCCATCTTCAGGTATACCAGGCCGATAAGCCTGAAACACCTGGCTGAATCCGCCTTTGTTCCGCATTTACTAATCACTTCAAGAAGCTTAAAATCGGTATTTAACGCTGTTTCAAGTTCCGAATCATCATAATAGACTTTACCCAGGGCCGAAAGGGCTTTGATCTGATTCTGAGGTGAAGGGGTTTTCGACAGCAACAGTTTCAGGCTGTCGGCTTCTTTGCTGCCAGGAACCTCCAACGCAAACGAATGCAAGGATCCTGAAAGAATTAATATGAGGACAAACAGAAGGAGTGAAAGCGGCTTGATTCGGGGGCTTTTTTGAGAAGAAACAGGTTCCGCATAAGAGGTTAGAGTAATTTTCCCCATAGTGATTGCTTTATACGCTTAAATTGGATTTAACAACTGGAAACCCCCTAACCATTATATTTAGATCGGTCTTGCTTCAGGTATGAGGAAAGAATGCTTTTTCTTAATTCCGCATTTTAACCCTATGTATCTAACATCAAATTTCAGGAATATAATTTACATATCAACACCCATGATAATAATAAAAAAACAAAACCGCCCAGACACTTTTTTACTTTCCATAGTTCATCCGGTTTCATGAATCAGCCATGCTCTTTTCAATCAATACAGAGGTGGCTTGATAACCGTTTGCTTTCCTTTTCACTGGGAAACAACTTCTAAACTTCCGTCGCCCTGCACCGTTGGTGTTCTCTGTTGAGGATGCTATTGGCATTTTATCAGCCTGCTGAATAAAGACTGGTTCTTCCAATTCATTAAACCAAGCACAACCGGCAAGATGAAAACGCAAAAAAAGGTGCTGATGCCAATAAAAACACAGGAATAAAACCGCCATTTTGCATCTTATCGTTGTATCCGGCCATTATCGGCTGAACAACCGGAGAAACAAGAAACTGCGTGTAACTCAGATCGCAAAAACAAACAAACAACCTGGCCGAGCTTATCACTTTATAGGTATAAACTATCCGGCCAGGTGCTTACTTACAGATTGAATTTATATTTCCTGGCAGGAGTAGATTACAGATGCTAAGAAATGATCTTACTATCCGGCTTATTTATAGCCCTCATTGTGAACACTTTTCACCGCACGCCCCGAGGGGTCATTCAGGTTCCGGAACGAGGCATCCCAGGCCAGCGCTTCGGGGGTACTGCAAGCCACCGAGGGAACCGAAGGTACGCACTGTGCTGCGGCATCCGAGGGGAAAAAGTCGGCAAAGATGGAACGGTAATGATATTCCTCCTTCGACATAGGCGGATTTACCGGGAAACGGTATTTCGCATTCAGCAATTGCTCATCACTGACCTTTGACAAGGCCAATTCCTTCAGTGTATCTATCCAGCTGTAACCCACCCCGTCCGAAAACTGTTCTTTCTGCCTCCAGGCAATGCTTTCGGGCAGATAATCCTCGAAAGCCTTGCGCAGTATCCATTTCTCCATTTTGCCGTCAATAGCCATTTTATCGGCAGGATTAAGCCTCATGGCCACATCCATGAACTCCTTGTCCAGGAAAGGAACCCTTCCTTCCACACCCCAGGCTGCAAGAGATTTATTGGCTCTCAGGCAGTCGTAAAGGTGCAGTTTCGACAACTTTCTAACAGTTTCCTCATGGAAGGATTTAGCATCCGGCGCCTTATGGAAATACAGGTACCCGCCAAATATTTCATCCGCTCCTTCGCCCGATAAAACCATTTTTATACCCATCGATTTTATCACCCTGGCCATCAGGTACATAGGCGTTGACGCCCTGATGGTGGTCACATCATAGGTTTCGAGATGATACACCACATCGCGTAAGGCATCCAGGGCTTCCTGTATGGTAAATTCAATTTCATGATGAACCGAGCCTATATGAGTAGCCACCACCCTGGCAGCAGCCAGGTCGGGCGATCCCTTCAGCCCAACAGCAAAGGAGTGTAACTGTGGCCACCAGGCTTCCTGCAGGTCGTGCGACTCCACACGCCGGGCAGCATATTTCTTGGCAATGGCTGAAATTACCGACGAATCGAGCCCTCCCGAAAGTAAAACACCATAAGGAACATCCGACATCATCTGCCGGTGTACGGCTTCTTCCAGGGCCGTGCGGAGATCGTGTATGCTGCTATGATTCTCTTTTACATTTTCGTACCCGGTCCAGTCGCGCTGATACCAGCGGCGCATTTCACCTTCCTTGCTGTACAGGTAATGCCCGGGTAAAAACTCTTCTATGCGGTTACAGGTTCCCTCGAGAGCTTTCAGCTCCGATGCCACGTAGAAATTACCGAATTTATCCCAGCCCATATACAAGGGAATTATTCCCATATGGTCGCGGGCAATCAGGTAGCAGTCTTTTTCGGTATCATACAGGGCAAAAGCAAAAATCCCGCTCAGGTCTTCGAGGAAATCCACGCCTTTTTCGCGGTACAGGGCCAGTATCACTTCACAGTCGGAATGCGTCAGAAAATCATACTGCTGCGCCAGGTTCTTCCGTATATCCAAATGATTGTAAATCTCGCCGTTCACTGATAGGATCAGATTCCCGTCGGCACTTCTGAGCGGCTGCCCTCCCGATTGCGGATCCACAATGGAAAGTCTTTCATGAGCCAGTATGGCTTTTTCGCCACAATATATTCCCGACCAGTCCGGTCCGCGGTGCCTCAGCTTTTTCGACATATCCAGAACCTGAAGCCGCAAATCCTGCGAAGCTGTTTTTAAATCAAAAACCCCTACAATTCCACACATAACTTATCATTTTTAAGGTAAAAATCTGCTTTTAGCTAACACCCTGAAACCAAAAAGGCTTCCCGAACCGGAAAGCCTACATATGATTTTTCAAACACTATACAGCTTTCCTAACCCGGAACCGGGTTATAATTATTGGAAAACGTATTATAAGTGAACATTTCGACGATGTTTGTTTATTGAGCAGCAAAGATACTCAAAATATATTCAGGTATTCAGATATATTATTGGCTACATAATATTTTGATGTGCTGGAGGAACTTACTATCTGCATCTAGTATTGCGGAAGTGAATTTTAGTTAAGGTTAAATCATGAGT
>CAIPFN010000364.1 GCA_903864265.1 uncultured Bacteroidales bacterium
AACAATTATTTTAATTGAAGGGTTAGTTTTTTTAAGTGCTACCAGTTTAGTAATGGCAAGGCTGTCACCGGCATTATCCACTGCAAGCTGATTCCCTTTTAAATGCAGGAAACTGAAGATGATATGGGTAAGTTTATCAGTTTTATAGTGTGTAATGTCATTTCCATCGCCCATATAATACGCGATGACGGCCATTGGCTTTTCCTGTGTTTGGCTGAAAGCAGGCTTACATGCGGAGAAGACGATGACTGCAATTAAGGCGGAAAGAAACAGAAATCTCAAATTATTGTGCATTTTCTTTAAATGAAGAGTTAGGATAAATGAAATCATAAAGTACTACTCAGCTGCATGGTCATACAACGTTATGTATTCGAAAGTATTGGTTGTCCAATTCATAAATTTTAAGAAATCTTCGAATTTCACAATAATGGAAGCCGTATTGATGCAAGGGTGGAAGCTGATGTTTTCGCTTTCGAGTAAATTATGATCGAGGAAAACATGAACATGATGTTCTGCGTCGTTCATCAATCCGAAAGGAGTTACCGAGCCTGGCGTGACGCCAAGATATTTCATCATCCTCTGATCCGAAGCGAATGAAAGCTTTCCTTGTTTTACCTGCTTTTCCAGTTCATGAATTCCCATTTGCTGGGTGTGTTTAAGTATTACCAGGTAATGTTTGTTGCCTTTATGATTTCTGAAAAACAGGTTTTTGCAATGCGTGGCATCCAGGTCCTTCCAGTATTTCATAGCTTCTTCAACGGTGGGCGCCGGTGGATGCTCATGATATTCGAATGGAATTTCAAGTTCGGAAAGTAGGTGGAATAGTTTAGGATCGCCGTTCATGGGGAGGGGTTGGGGTTTCAAGGTTTCAAGTTTCAGGGTTTCAGGGTTCGGAATACAAATGCTTCACGATCAATAATTTAAATTCTGAAATCAAAAATTACTCCTTATTACTCATTTCTTATTACTCACTACTTTACACTCATCACTCATCACTCATCACTCATCACTCATAACTCATCACTCATAACTCATAACTCATAACTCATAACTTTTCACTCATCTCTTACAGCTTCCTCACCTTAATATCCCTGAACTTCACCCCGCTGCCATGATTCTGCAGCCCGATATGACCTGTTTTAGAAATGGCATAATCCGGGTAATCTTTCCATTTGCCGGAAGATTTTAATTTTTCCCATTCGGGCGAATATGCCTGGAATTCAACTACCTTAATTCCATTAAGCCAATGTTCAACATGGCCTTTGTTGTAAATTATACGGCTTGTATTCCATTCGCCGGCAGGCATTAGTTTTTTATCTTTAATTGTATTTGTCATCGCATAATCGGCCCCGGTCTTCTGCCAATCCGCAAGTTTGTCAGGCCAGCCAGCATCGTCAATCAACTGATATTCAGGCGCAGTTTCATAGGCTGCATGGTATTTTTGCCCTTCCAGAACATGGTAGAAAATACCGCTGTTGCCGGCATGGCTGATGCTCCACTCGAGGCTGAGCTCGAAATTGTCAAACTCTGAAACTGTAATGATATCGCCGGAAGTAACACTGCCTCCTTCACCAAGGCATACCAGCTCACCGTTGGAAACACTCCAGCAACTGAACATCTTGTCGCTGTTATATCCTTTCCAGCCTTCCATTGTATTGCCATCGAAAAGCAAGTGCCAGCCCTGCTTAATTTCTTTTTTTGATAGCGAATTGTGCGGATTGCTTTTTTGGTTTTGTCCAGAAGTCAATAGGAGAATCGATAAAACAGCCGGGAAAGCTAAAGTGAACTTCATTTTCTGAATGCTTTTAGTTAAATTAATTTATGTAATCAATTGATTTTAAGAAGGAATTCCAAAATGTATGTTTTGTTTCAAAAATACGAAATCCGTTGGAATAGTAAGCCTTTGAAAATTAAATTAGCAAGTTTGTTGTTCTTAGTATTTTTAATCTCTGACCTGCGATTCCGCAATCGTTTGCGATAAAAATATTCAATTATTTACATGCTTTCCATTGAATATCAATAGTTTTATCGCTAGCTTTGCTGCAATGTTTCACTTATTTTAAGTTCTCTTATGAAAAAAATTGTACCTTTTCTTTTGATCCTGACCTTGATTTCCCTTGGAAAATCAACATTGAAAGCCCAGGCTCCTGCTCAAAGCCAGGATGTAATGCTGCAGGCCTTTTACTGGGATTCCTATACCGACAGCAAATGGACGAATCTTAATTCAAAAGTAAGTGAAATCGCAGCCAATTTCAGCCTGGTTTGGCTTCCGCCAAGCGGAAATTGTAAAAGCTCTTCCAGCATGGGTTATGTTCCTATCTACTGGTTCGACCAAAATAGTGCTTTCGGTTCACAGTCCGAATTGAAAACTCTTATTGCCAACCTTAAAACCAACGGTACAAAGGCTATTGCCGATGTAGTGGTTAACCATAGGGGTGGAGTTTCGTCCTGGACCGATTTAGCAACAGAAACCTACCTCGGGGTAACCTATCCCATGGGTCCTGCACAGATTTGCAGTACGGATGAATGTGTTGCTGCCGGTTATCCGGTTTCAGGTAATACCGATACCGGCGAGGAT
>CAIPFN010000365.1 GCA_903864265.1 uncultured Bacteroidales bacterium
TGATAAAAGCGCCAAGGGGAAATCAGTGGAAGACGTAAGTGCCATATTGAAAGGGCAGCCGGGTACCAATTTCAAACTGGTAGTGGAACGCGCAGGGGAACCCAAACCACTCACCTTTAACATAGTTCGTGAGAAAATCAGCGTTGACCCTGTTCCTTATTACGGGATGATAGGAGGTGGTATAGGCTATATCAAGCTGAACAGTTTTACTCAAACGGCATCAGCCGATGTAAAAAAAGCCCTGCTCGACCTGAAGGCAAAAAACACGGTTTCAGGACTCGTACTTGATTTACGGGATAACGGGGGTGGACTATTAAATGAAGCGGTAAACATTGTTAACCTTTTTGTAAAGAAGAATGAACTGGTGGTTTCGACCAAGGGGAAACAAAAAGATAAGAACCGAAGCTATCAAACCATGATGGAGCCTGTAGATGTGAATCTGCCGCTTGTGGTTTTAGTAAATGGCATGAGTGCCTCTGCTTCCGAAATTGTTGCAGGTGCTTTGCAGGATCTCGACCGGGCTGTGGTTGTAGGCCGCCGCACCTATGGTAAAGGACTGGTTCAAAACGTATTTCCGTTAAGTTATAACACGCAGGTAAAGATTACGGTTGCCAAATATTACATTCCAAGCGGGCGTTGTATACAGGAAATTGATTATGCCCACAAAAATGCTTCCGGGAACCCCGACAATGTCCCCGATTCGCTTATTACTGCTTATAAGACCATGCACGGTCGCACCGTATATGACGGAAAGGGAATTGCACCTGATGTAGCTACGGACACCACAAGGCTCAGTACCGTATCCTACAATCTGATCACCAAGTACATTCTTTTTGACTATGCCACGCAATATGCAGCAGCACACCCTGCCATTGAAACTGCCGGCAAATTCAGGCTAACGGATACTGAATATAATGATTTTGTGGCGTTTACCGAAAAGAAAGGGTTTGAATTCAAGACCGCTGCCGAAAAAGAGCTGGAAACGGTGAGAAAGGCTGCGCAATATGAAAACTGCTGGACCGATATCAAGTCACAGTATGATGCTATGCTGGAGGCCATTGCCCAGCATAAAAAGAAAGACCTGTTTGAGAACAAGCCCGAGATTACGGATATTCTGCAACAGGAAATAGTGAGCAGGTACTTTTATCAGAAAGGGCGCATTGAATCGACCCTGAGCGACGACAGCGAATTGAAAAGTGCGGTGAAAGTGTTGAATGATTCTTCAACTTATTCGGCCATACTGGATGGCTCCTATATCAAGGCTGAAAAGCAGTCGAAACCGCTGAAAACGCAGAATTAAGCCCGTTACACATGCAGGTTTTCACAGGGAAAGGGTTGCCGCGGTATACTACCATGTACTTCGTATCACTGGCATTGCTGGCGGTGTCGTTGCCCTTATCGAAGTATACCATGAGCCTTTTCCAGTTCAGCACGCTGTTTTTCTGGTTGTGGCATGGAGTTGATACGGCCTTTGTGGCAAAATATCCTTTCCGCAGCCTCATCCACCCGGCAAAAATGGCCCGCTTCCTGGGCGGCGTTATAAAAGCTGTGGTGATCGCGCTCATACATAAGTTTATTGAGTTTTTCAGAAACAAGCCTGCTATGGCAATTGCCTCGCTGCTGCTGCTGCATGTAATCGGGCTTATTTATACCACCGATTTCAATTATGCGCTCAAAGACCTGCGGACTAAACTTCCCCTTTTCATACTGCCTTTATTTATTGCAACCGGTCCGCGCATCAGCACCCAGACATTTTACCTGATACTGGCCTGTTTTATAGGCGCGGTAATAGGTGGAAGCGTTTACAGGCTGATATTATTCCTGAATCTCCCGGTTGCCGACAGCCGGGCTTTAGCTGCCCATACTTCGCATATACGCTACAGTCTTAACGCCGTATTTGCCATCTTTATACTATTTTTCTTTATTTATTCCCGAGGGAAATTAAATCTGGCTCAGAAAGCGTTTTTGCTCTTTCTTGCGGCATGGCTGATCTTCTTCCTGGTTTACATGAACTATTCGACCGGCATCATGCTGTTTGTGTTCATCAGTTTCCTGTTCCTGGTATTCAGGACGGTCAGTATGAAAGGCATGTTGCTGAAAACCTCCATACTTGCCGGCATAGTGGTTATGCTGTTGCTGCCGCTGGTCTATGTTGTATCGATAGGGTATAAGTTTCTGAATACCGATCCGGTTGACTTTTCAAAACTGGATAGATTAACCCCCCGTGGTAATTCGTATTATCATGATACTGTGAATTTTAAAACAAAGAATGGCCAATGGACCGGGCTCTATATCTGTGACAAGGAATTACGGCAATCGTGGGCCGGGCGGAGCCAGTTTTCGCTCGACAGCCTGGATAAGAAAAAACAGTTTCGCAGGTACACCCTGATAAGTTACCTGGCATCGAAGGATTTCCGAAAGGACTCTGACGGGGTGAGTAAGCTTACGGATGAGGATATCCGCAATATAGAAAACGGGATCAACAGGTCCGATTACCGGAGTTTACCGGGGTTCAAGGCCCAGGTTGAAGATTTTATTGCAGGGTATCAACGGTACATGAATGCCAGTGATCCCAATTCGGGGTCTATGGTTCAGCGGTTTGAATACTGGCGTACTTCCGTGCTGCTGATAAGGCAGCATCCCTTGTTTGGAGTAGGTACAGGCGATCTACCCCATGCTTTTGAAGAGCAATACAGTAAGATGCATTCGAACCTGGCCGTACAGAACCGGCTGCGATCGCACAATCAATATTTGTCCATTACGGTTGCACTTGGACTTGCCGGGCTGCTCTGGTTTATGATTGTGATGTTTTATCCCGGAATCAAGACCCGGGCGTTCAGCAATTATTTTTATCTCGTCTTCTGGCTTATTTTCATGATATCCATGTTCACCGAAGATACTATTGAGAGCCAGGAAGGGGTTACTTTTTACGTTTTATTCACTGCACTCATGCTGATGGGACGTGAGAAATCCGAAACAGCCGAATCATTAACCGACTGATTTTTATGCCTTTAGTCCTTTATGGATTAAGTTTCGGTTGATAGGGGTCAAATTCATGTTCTTTTTTGACGAATATCAA
>CAIPFN010000366.1 GCA_903864265.1 uncultured Bacteroidales bacterium
ATCCGCCCTGCGGGCACCTTCTCCTTGAAAAAAGGAGAAGGGAAGCGGTATTTTTTCTTTTTGGAAAGAGAGGGGGGCGAAAATTCACAATCAAACCACAACAGGATTAATAGTAATGTGTCAACTTTTTTCAGGACGAGACACTTTTCATTTTTCACTTTCATATAATAAAAATATTGGCCTGATTATGAGCCATATGAAAAGGGCTTATTTTAACATTTCCAGCCTTTTTCACCCTTAAGTTAGTTTCAATTAGCGCGATAATGACCGTGTTGGTCTATTCACTATTCACTATTCACTATTCACTATTCACTTCTCACCTCTCAACTTTAACCTTCCCCTACACCGGCACCGTAAAACTAAAAGTACTTCCTTTCCCTTCCACGCTTTCAACCCAAATATTGCCGTTTTGTTTTTCGACAAATTCCTTGCATAATATAAGCCCTAAGCCCGATGAGGGTTCGCCTTCCGTTCCTTTACGGCTGGTTTTTTCGTTCACCATGAACAGTTTTGCACTGAGATCATCGCTCATTCCAATGCCGGTATCGGTAATGGAAATTCTGGCAAACAAATCGTTTTCGGCTGCCACCGATATAAGTACCCTGCCTCCCTTTGGTGTAAACTTAACCGCATTGGTGAGCAGGTTTCGCAACACCACCTGTAGCATATGTACGTCAGCCGTGATTTCCGTACCGACAGGGATTTCATTTATGACTTGTATTGCTTTAGCTTTTGACTGCTCATCCATGAAACTGATACATTCGTCGGCAACTTGTTTCAGGTTTAGGGCAGCAGGCTCAAAAACAGTTAAGCCTCTCTGCAACTGAGACCATTCAAGCAGGTCGTTCAGCAGGTCGTTAACCTTGCCTGCCGAACTGTAAAGCGAACGGGCTATCTCCCCGATCTGTTCCTTTGTTAGCCTTTCCATTTCGTCGCTCAACAGGAACGACAGGCTCAGGAACCCATTGACCGGGCTTCGCAAATCGTGCGAAATAATGGAAAATAACTTGTCTTTTTCGGCGTTTATCAGGTTAAGCTGCTCATTTTTAGTGTTGATTTCCTGTTCATTCAGTTTACGGTCGTTAATATCAACAAATACTCCCAGGTACTCTTGCTGTGATCCATTGTCTTTCAGGATAGTCTGATCATGAAACCATTTGTATGCTCCGTCAGCCATCTGCCAGCGATATTCAATGGTGATGCTGCCTGCTTCAGCGTGTTTCCTGAATGCATCCAAAACCCTTTGGCGGTCGTCAGGATGCAAACGGCTTCGCCAGAAGTCAGGTTTTGCCAGGAATTCTTCCTCCGTAAAACCGGTGAGAGCCTTCAGGTTCCCTGTTATCATATCAAGGTCTTTATCGGAATTTACAGGAGCTACAAAAATGGCAACCGGGAGTGACGAGAGCAGCAAGCGCAGGCGTTCCTCACTCTTTTGCAGGGCATCTTCGGCTTGTTTTCGTTCGGTGATATCGGTATGTGTGCCGCTCATCCTTAATGGCAGGCCTTTCGCATCTCTTTGCACAATCATAGCCCGGTCGTGAATCCATTTATATTTGTTATCCTTGGTGCGCAGGCGGTAATCCATTTCGAACAAGGGCGTTATTCCATCCAGGTGAAACTGCAGGCCTTCCCGGGATCTTTCCTTATCGTCGGGATGAATGAGTTCAAGCCATTGTTGGGGCGTTTGTTCTATTTCATCAATATGATATCCCAGCATCTCGGCCCAGAAGTTGTTTCGCTCAATACGGTTATGAAGAATATCCCAATCCCAGGTGCCTAACCTGCTACCTTCCAGTACAAATGATAAATGCTCTTTGCTTTCTTTGAGGCTTTCTTCGGCTTTCTCTCTTTCGGAGATCTCGGTTTTCAGGGTTTTGTTAATCAGCCTCTGGCTGGCGAGGGTATAGGCTATCCATAACAAGGCTGTAACCAGGCCTGCGCATCCCAGTATAAACCACCAGGTGAGGTAAAACGGGTTCCGGATCACGATTTCGGCCGAATATACCGGTTGGCTCCAGGCACTCGAATAATTCCTTGCACACACGCAAAGTCTGTATTTACCAGGTTTAATATCGATGTACCTGATTTTGTCGAGCATGGACTGGGTGGCCTCGCGCCAGTCCTTATCATAGCCTGCCAGTTTGTACCTGTAGGTCATCATTTCCTCGTTTACAAAGGAAATTCCACGGAAATGAACGGAAAACGTGTTAAGCGAATAATTCAGTGAATTATTTTTGCCCAACTGGAATCGCTCTCCCCGGGTGGTTTCAATGTATTTCAGGTCGAGGGAGGGTGGAGGTGCCTGCACATACCCGCCACTGGTGGTAAAACAGGATAAACCCCTGTCGGTGCCCACCCATACTCTTCCCTTCGAGTCGAGCAGACCTGCCGAACGGTTTGTTTCGTGGCCTGCCAGCCCGTTGAAGGTATTGATCACTTCAGGATCGTTGATGCCGTCCCAACGGTACACCCCGTTATTGGTGCCGAACCAGTAGGAATTTTCCCTGTCCTGCAGTATAAAGAATATAGGATTAAAGATTTTCAGGCCATTTTGAGTAAACCTGATAATTTCACCGTTTTTAATATAGAAAAGGCCGTTCATGGTACCGACAAATTCGGTTCCTTTCCTGTCCTTATAGTAGGTAAAGGCATTCAGTTGCTGGGAATCATCCACTGATTTGATTTTGATGGCCTTATCTTTCTCTACATACCATAAGCCGTTTATGTTGGTAATAAAGATGCCTCCCTTGTCGGACGCAAACAGCTTGCGGGCGCTGGAGTTAATCATATTGTTATGCTCATACGGCACTACCTTTTCGCCTTTCAGGTAAAAAAGCCTGCGGTTGGTGCCAATCCAGATTCTTCCGGATTTATCCTGTACCACCGATGTGGACCTGCATCCGGCTTCCACGGCGTACCATTGTATGGCGCCGCCCGGCTTTAACTTGCCTATTCCGAGTGTATTGGCCGTGAACCAGATGTTGCCGTCGCGGTCCTTCATCATATCCAGCACACGGGTGAGATTGCTCTGCAGGCCGGGGAATTCTATGACTTTAATTTGCTGGTTCTGTAGTATGGAAATACGGTTATTATGACCCAAAATATAGCGTCCATCGCCGTACTCAACAATAGCCGTCACCTCCTTTTCGGGCAGGCCGCCCGATTCGGTGTAGTTAACCACATTGATATTACTGATCTTATCGATACCCCGGCTGTCGGCAAACCAGATATTCCATTCCCTATCCACAAACAGGGAAGATGCACCATTGGAAGAAAAACCGTTTTTAATGCCAAGGGGAATAATTTTACGATCGGAAATCTCCAAAAGATATTTTGAAAGGTTGCTTCCGAAAATTACCTCACCGCCCTTGCCCATACTTATAAAAGGGAAAAGGGCCACGTCAACGTCCTCCAGAAAAAAGCCTCCGGCTATAGGCGTCAGTGAATTATCCTTATAATAGCCTATGGAATGGTTAGTTAATACCCACATTTTCTCTCCCGCCTGACCCTGCTTTTCGAACATCACTGCCAGTATGGGTTCCTTGCCGGCGTTCACTTTTTTATCTAGACTATGGTCGGGCAGGTTCCCATTCAGTACATACAGTCCGGAATTCGTACCCAGGTAAAAGGATTTATTGTTTACGGCAACCGTATAAACGATATTGTCGGTTTTTTTGTCCGAAATGTCGATATGTGTCCACTTCCCGTTGCGGTATACATCGGCCCCGTTGTAGCTGCCTACGCAGATCACAGGGCTGTTATCCTGATAGAATATATTAAAGGAAGTGGTATAATACACCGGTTTTTTAGAAGATGGTTTTTCCAGGGTTTGCCATTGGTTGTTTTTAAAGAAAACGATTTTTCCTATATTCAGTTCCGGGATCACCCATATGATCCCTTTTTCATCACACCTGATTTTACGATAATGTTGATCGGACAACCCACTCACCGTATCGTAGTTCGTGAAACTGAACCCATCGTATTTCGAAACTCCCTGGTAGGTCGAGAACCACATATACCCGGCATGATCCTGGCAGGCATCCGTTACCAGACGTGTTGACAAACCATTTTCGGCTGCATAGGTTTTTACAAAGTATTGTTGCGAAACGCTAACGCCCGGCATCAGTACCAACAGGAATAACAGGATCATAATCCCTGGCACCCTTTGCTCACCGTCTGTTTTACATGCTTTCTGCCTGCTCATGACAATATGTTTTTCACGTATTCGTGACTGGGTACCAACTGTGGTAAGGTGACATAGAAGGTAGTGCCCTTTCCTTCTTCGCTTTCGGCCCGGATGTTACCGCCGTTTTTCTCAAGTAGTTCCTTGCAGAGAATGAGTCCCAGGCCCGAGGATAATTCTCCTTCGGTTCCCTTTCGGTTAATTTTCGAGGAAAGATTGAACAACTGGGCGCAAAGTCCTTTTGACATTCCTATCCCGTTATCGCTCACCGATAGGGTTACCATATCTCCTTCGGTGGTTGACAAGCCTATCCGTATCTGGCCTCCCCGCTGCGTGAATTTGAGCGCATTCGAAACCAGATTGCGTATAACCGATTCAAACATGAGTTTATCGGCAATCACGAAAATGGCGTCATCCACTTTGCACTGTATCAAAATTCGTTTGGCATTTGCCGATACGGAGAATATGCTGATGCATTTCCGCACCGAAGTACTCAACTGTAGTGCCTGAGGGTTGAAACTGTTATCCCCGCGCTGAAGTTTCGACCATTCCAGCAAGCCGTTCAGCAACTGGCTGACGCTGCTGGCCGAAGTATGTATGGATTCAGCAATTTCTTTGATATGGTCGTTGGTGAAACTCTCGGTTTCATCCCTGATCATGCCGGTTAAGCCTATAATCCCGTTTAAAGGGCTGCGCAGATCGTGCGATACAATCGAAAACAGCTTATCCTTTTCAATGATAAGGTTTTCCAGTATTTTGTTCTTGGTGATAATTTCTCTTTGTGCCAGCTTTCGGGCCGTAATATCCGAGACAATTACGGCAAAATGATCATCAGAGGGCTGATAGATGTCCGCTTCAAAAAAAATGTTCTGCTCACGCGAAAAGGATTCGAAGTGAAAAGGAGGACCGCCTAAGGCTACTTGCCCGTATTTCTGGATGGTTCTCAGGGCGGTTTCGGGCCGGATTTCGAGTATGGTTTTACCTATAACGGATTCCCTGCTGAATCCG
>CAIPFN010000367.1 GCA_903864265.1 uncultured Bacteroidales bacterium
CACCCGGAACATAAATAATTACTCCGTCCGGATATAGAAAAATCACTCCGCTTTCCCGTTTCCCAAAAACTCCCATAGGCAGTCATTCACCACCTTCAGCACATCGCCCATTTTCTGTAGCTCAGCCCGGGCCGGAATATCGCGGGGAGTGTGATAATCGTCGTGAAAACCCGAAAAAAAGCTCATTACCGGGATATTCCTGGCCGTAAAGGACGCATAGTCGCTGCCGGTATGCCCCGTAACATCCCATAAATCAAGCGTAAACGGATGCTGAAGCAGGGCATTGTTTTTCCGTGCCATATCCCGCAGTGCTTCATCGGCAGTCCGGGTTCCTATGCTGATGATACTATGCGCTGAATCTTCGGGTGCGCTGCGCGAAATCATATCCATATTGATATACAACTTCACCTTTTCGGGCGACGACAATTGCGATGTATAATATCCGCTTCCAATCAGGCCTTTCTCTTCGGCGGTCCATGATGCAAACAATATATTGCAGGGCGGGATAGTACGGCTTCCGGTCCATATTTTCGCTAAGGCCAGCAGTCCTGCCACGCCCGAAGCATTGTCGTCGGAACCATGATAAATAAGGTTTTCGCGTTTGCCCAGGTGATCGTAATGAGCACCCACGATCACAACGCGGTTGGTATCCCTGCCCGGCAGCAATCCCATTACATTCTGTACCCTGATGGTGTCGTTACCGGAGCGTAAAGCTATATGCATGATATTTTTTGAAACTGAAGGGGCATAAGCCAGATGCCGGGCAATCTCCTGTTCGGTATTCCGGAAATCCATGCCAAGAGTTTCGGCCAACAGGCGGCTGCCTGCTTCCGTAAGGAGTATGCAGGCAGCGGCGGGTTCGGGCCTGTCAGTAAGCAGGCGATATTCCGCATCCTGGTAAGGCGGATCAGCAGGCACTTCAGCCTTGTTTGCCGGCACAACCGTGTTTTTCGGCTTCAGGTAATCAGCATGGATAAGCATGATGGCTGCCGCACCCTGCCTGGCAGCTTCCCGGCACTTCATGTCGAGGTCGTATCCGTCGCTTTGGGCGAGTGATCTGAAGGCACGGAATGCCATGCTGAGGGTATCATGCTGCCCGGGATAGCCATCGAGTAATATCACGAGTTTTCCTTTTACATCGCGACCGGCATAATCATTATATCCCGTTACCGCTGAATTGATTCCATAACCGGCAAAAACCGGGGCCGACTTCAGCGTAAAGCTCTGGAATAAATTTTTAACCGTATAATCCCTGCCCGCCTGCAGCAAGGCAGGTTTCATGTTTTTTAGAAGTGAATTCACTTCAATAGTCGTGCTCAGGGGCCAGAACCTCAGCAGGGAAAAGGTCTGGAAATAGTCGGATAAGGTGATTCCTGCCGTAAGATCGCTTCTACGGTAAGGTTTTAAGTCCAGCTGCTGCATTACCGAGGCGATATAGTCGGCTGCAACGGCGGCGCCCCTGCTGCCGGCTTCACGGCCTTCGAGTTGGCCGGAGGCCAGGAAAGCCTGTACCGGGGCAAAGTCGTTCGCGGCCGGCGACGCTACCGGCAACGGCCTGGTTTGAGCGTTTAAACCGGCATGGAGAAGCAAAAACGCAAAACAGAGAATTTTCAGGGTGCGCATAATATTGATTATCAGATAAAACAGATTCGAAATCCGCTTTCCATCAGGCTTTGGGGGGATTTCCTGCTTCAAATATACAAATAAGTTCCGGGTGGATTATGCCGGCTGTTCATGTGGCATCGCAAAACTAAATTAAACGGATGAATATTATTTTGATGTGATAAAGAGCCATTACTCTTTACAATAAACAGATTAAGTTGAAAGTCATGTTTGTTTCATCTTCTAGTACTTTTATAACCGATCAATTAAGTTATCCTATAATAAAGTCCCGGTAGCTATCACATAAATCAAAATGCAAAATTGTTAAGAATATTAATTTAATTTTTTGTCCTTTTGTCTTGACACAAAAGGACCAAAAAGTCAAGGCTTTATATAAATTTTACACATCTGTATGCCTCGGTAAAAGCTCGCAAAACAAGGCTTGAAAGATTTGAACCTCATCCGGACAGCACGTGAAGCTGTGTTTTGCTACGCACATGCCCG
>CAIPFN010000368.1 GCA_903864265.1 uncultured Bacteroidales bacterium
AAAATCATCCATGTATTTCTTTCTGACATCTTCCAATGCTCTTTTTTCATCCCCTTCATATTTTGCAAGGCATCTCCAGAAAAGCTGGCCCGTTTCCCAGTCTTCGATCATCATTTTCCGCTCTTTATCCTGATTGTCGGTGAGCTTGAATGAAAATTTGTAAGGCAGCTTTCTCACCACTTCAAACTGGCCTTCACCCTTTGAATGGTCAAACAAATTAAGTTGCTGAAGACTGGCAAGTTTATCCCTGCTCCATTCCCGTTCAACAGGCTCAGCAACGAAATCAAAGATCTTTGCCGGCTTAAAAACGGCCAGGAAAGTACAAATGGTTTTATCTTTAGCCTCAGCAATCAATTCGGTTAAATCAGTATATACTTTTCCTAATACAATTGATTTACGGGCGGCCCAGTTATGGCTTGTATCCAAATGACCTGTAATCTTTATCTCACTGTCATGAAGCCGTGGCCGGTAACTTTCAGGTCTGAAATCCCTCCGGTTTTTAACCAGGTCAATTTCTATCCAATCATATTTTTTGTACTGTTCGGTATAGGCTTTTTTACGAAACGGGACCGGATAGATCCTGATCCAGGTTCCATCTTCACGAAAACCAGCCGTACACACTAATTCATCGTATTTCGATGAAAGTGTTGGGTAAGTCTTAACCGTGATTAATATCCGGGTTAAAGCCATATTATATATGTTTTACATGATACTCAAAGCCGGGTAAAGCCTTTATCGCTTCGGCCAGGTGTGTACGGTGGCACTGGCAAATATCTGCTTCAAAACATGTTAACGCAATTCGTTTATGCTGTTGTAATAAACGTAATATTTCCTGTTGTGTTGGAATGGATTTCACCAGGTTATCCGAACGGTATGCCGAAAATAAGCTGTCGTAATCTGCCTGCGAATTCAGTTCCTGTCTTTGTTCCGATTGTATGCCCACTTCAGGGAAATGAACATAAGTAATACCCAGGTTTCCGCAATACTTCACCAACTGGCTCTTACTGAAACCATATTTCATGCTTAAGGGGTTGTTGCGCACATCCACTAATACCTTTATATCATTTAACAATAAGCGGTTAAGATACTCTTCGAGCGAAATACCCTCATAGCCAATGGTGAATAAAATAGTTTTATCTGAATCCGGAATACTCCTTTTTACTTTTTCGAATTCAACAACCGAAAGTAATTCTTCTGCTCTTACGCTTTTTGTTGCCCAATAGGGGAAGTTAATATAGGTATGCTTCATTAAGGCATCGGTACTCATTGTGCCATATTGCTTTTTAATATCAAACAGCAATTTATAGTCAGCCGCTTTTACCATTTTCAGATAGTCATCTTTTAGCGCAATGGTAAATTTAGTTTCCGTTTCGGAAAGAAAGCCATGTTTTACCATTGCCATCATATCGGCAATGGCGGAGAAGGAAAAGCAACCGTATTTATAAGGTACAAAATCGTAAACCGAAGTCTCCTGCCTTTTGCTAAACATAAAAAGCAACTTTTGAAGACGGATCTTTTCAAGCTCACCTTCAAAGAGTTGTAATAATGCCAATATTATTTTTCTGCGGTAAAACATGCTGCAAAAATAAGCTATTCCGGGTTTTATAACCGATTTTAACTGATACTTTTAAACTTCGCTGTGTTGACAGTCAAAAAGAAAGCAGAAAGCTATACCTCAAACCCACCTTCCATGATAAACCTTTGAAGCAGGTTATGTGCTTTGATATTTATTTTGAATGGAGGTATGGTTACACCCTCCAGTTTTTCGAAATAGGCCTTTGCCTTGTCTTTATCCACCGTATTCTTCAGGTCATCAAAGCGGCCGTATTCATTTATATTGGCCGAGTTTATACCGGAATTCATCATGCTTCTGAGTTTTGCTTCATCGGATCCGAGTAGCCAGGAAAGATGAAAGATTTCCGCATTTTTAGCTTTAGCCTGATATTCCGTTATCTTTTCCCGGATGGTATTTCCGCTTTCAATACTGGCTTCACCACGCTGAACATCATTCAGAAAGATATTGGCAAACTTTTGCTCTTCCTGTGTGAGTGAAGCAAAGGACTTATGCAACTCATCCAGAGTGAGCTGTATCTGCTCATGGTCGATACCGTATTGTGTAAGGGATTTCAGGTATTTGGCGAAACGGGAATTCATATAATCCGCATCAATAACCCCTGTATCTATTTCGGTTAAATATCCGGCTATTTCGAAAGGAATATCATCTATACCGCCGCCATTTCCTCCATTAAACAATTCCTTATATCGAAGCGCCAGAATCAGATAGGTGTTTTCATCCAGTTTAATTGCTATCACCTTCTTTTCCTTCCCTTTGCCAAAAGTATATTCGGACTGGCTCCATTTAAAGCCCTGAATCTTCGCCGCTTCTAAAAAGGTATTTAACTCTTTGAAAAGTTTAGCGAATTTGCCCCTTTCAGTAACATCCGCGGGTAACTTCTCGAAATTCGGAATATCTGCACGGCTGAATAAATCAGAGATATCACCAAATACATAATTCATTTTATCGAGGTTATAATCCAGATGCTCCACAAACAGCCCTATGGGTCTGTCACCTGAATAGAGCTTTACCGCTTTGCCAATATTCTGCTCCATGGTATGTGGCTTTCGGTAATAACGAATGGTGCCAAAAGGCTTGTCCGGTCCAAACAAACGATTCGTGCGTGAAAATGCCTGAATGATATTCTCATACGTGAGCAACTTATCAGCATATAAGGTATTGATCCATTTGGAATCAAAGCCGGT
>CAIPFN010000369.1 GCA_903864265.1 uncultured Bacteroidales bacterium
CGTATATAGGGATAAAGTACACAAGCTATTGGTTATCAAACAACCCCGGTTCGTATATAGGGATAAAGTACACAAGCTATTGGTTATCAAACAACCCCGGCCTGAAGGCCGGGGTTAGTAATGCGCAGGAAATTACGCCATGCGAGGTATAATTATGTGTGGCAGCGGAGAATACTGCATTGAAAAACGATTTGTTATTTATTGAATTTAAGATTTGAGACTTCATTCCAAATATCAATAGCAACTAGTTCGGATGGACGATTGCCATCGGTAATAAAAATATTTTCCTGAGATTTGAGCAATTCAAATGCTTCAAAATATTTATCTCTTGCCTTACGAAGGTTTTCGGTGGTTTCGTATAGTTCAATACTATCCCTTCCCTGAATTAGGCGTGCCATACTTATTTCCGGTAGTACGTCGATGTATATATTAATATCGGGGCTTAGTAAACCGGCACTTATTGAGTTAGCTTCGATAACCCAAGCTAATGGCATGTGTGCCCCATGGTATGCATAGGATGAAAAGTAATATCTATCGGTAATGACAGTATAGCCTTCCTTCATTTTTTTAATTATGCCATCGGTACTGTTTAATAAATGGTGTAACCTATCAGCGACAAACAGAGCGGCTATTGTACGGTGATCAGCCTCAGCGCGATGATTGAAAATATCGCGAATTAGAGAACCAATAGGACTTGAAGTAGGTTCACACGTTAAATATACCTTATGCCCTTGCTTTACCAGATTGTCGGATAAAAGTTTAAGCTGCGTACTTTTACCACAACCATCAATGCCTTCGAAGGCAATAAATAAATTATTCATGGTTTTAAACATTTAAATTTATTGAAAATTAAGTTAGTTGTGATATACCACATTACAAACACGGGCGCAGGAACTATTAAATATAATTTTCATAGTGCTTAATTTTTTCTGAAAGTCGCGATGCCAGGTAGGCATTGCCTGGAAAGAGTGCTTCAAGTATAGTTTGTGCTTCGTTGAGGTATTTTGTTTTCTTATCGTTGTTCCAGTGGGCAGGAGGTGGCTGGAGGTTGGTAATACGATCGGCAAGTTTAACTGACCATACTTCGTGTTGAAGGACTTTAATCCTGTTAAGACTATCTTGCATTTGAAGATCTTTTGGCAAGGTGTCGTTTTTTGATAGGGCTGAAACGGCTTTTGCTATTTCGATACCAAATCGGGTTTCCAATTCCTGAAAATCGGTTGCTGTATCTTCGATGGTGTCGTGGAGCAGGGCCACCTGAACGGCAAATGCCAGATCGAAATTTGGGGTATTAAATCCTGCAATCAATATTTCCATGGCAACATTACTGATATGGACATCGTACGGAAGGTTTGTACCCGGCACTTTCTGCCCTTTTTCGGTGTGTTTAGCTGATGCAAATTTGATGGCTTCCTGATAAAGCTCATGGATATCCATATTTTGTAATTCTAAATTTTTACAAACCGCTTCTACCCTGCTGATAGCATAATTTCTGGCTGAAAAATGTTCGTGCTTAAGATGATCGTCGGAAATGACAGAAGGGGCATCGCCGAAATCATTGAACAAGGCAAGTAATTCTGACGGCTTAATGCCGGTTTTCCAATTTGAAACCAAAAATTTATCGACGATTGCTTTGGCTGCCCCGGAAGCCTCTTCGAAAGTTGTGTAGGGGCCTATATCGTCGGCTTCGGATTGGTCGGGAAAATGGAAGTTATCGTACACCCTTAAATGAAATGCCATAAGACTGATTTGTTAGTTAAAAATATTTACCCATTTCTTCATCGTTAAGTTTTGGCTTAAAGGATGAAATATAAGAGCAAACAATATCCGTATTTAATACTCTTTTTACGGCTATTGCCTGACGCTTTATTTCATTGCATATGTATTCGATTTCGGCAAAGGTGTAGTTTTCGGAAAGCTCAGCAATAAGGTCATAGCGAAGTTTATCCTGGGGATAGTTTTCAAGGTAAAGCCTGAATGCTTCTGCGCGTGCTTTCAGATCGGGCGGGCCGATAAAGATTTTCTTATCGAAACGACCCGGGCGCAATACTGCTTCGTCGATATTTGAAATAAGATTTGTTGCACCTATGATGATGAGTCCTTCATTTTGCTTGTTATCCAACTGGGTAAGGAGTTCGTTAACTTCGGCTTTATAATGAAATGAGACATCAGAGTTGGTACGGGAAGGAGCCATAGCTTCTATTTCATCAATGAATAGAATGCATGGAGACTGAGCACGAGCTTTGTCGAAAAGCCGGTGCAATTCAAGCTGAGTGCCATGGACGTAAGTGCTACCAATGTCGGAAGGTTTTATTTCAATAAAATTGTACCTGATGCGTTCAGCGATTTTGCGGGCAAAGAAAGTTTTACCACAGCCAGGAGGGCCATAAAAAAGGAAACCATTCGGAATAGGAATATTAAACCGCTTGTACAAAGCTTTTTCTTTCATCGGTAAAAGAATATCTCTTTCGATCATAGCTTTAAGCTGGAACATGCCGGCAACGCCTTTCCATTCAGGCAATTCCTTATGTTTGCCTTTATGTTGTTTAGGAATGTTGCAGATTTTATCTTTAATGGATTCCTTTAATACAAAGGCATCCAGGTTATCAGGATATAACTCACATTCGAGGCACGTCCAGGCTAAAGCCTCCCGGTACATTTTCCATTGCATTAACAACTGAACCCGGAACTGACCTACATAATGCAGGTATTCTTCATCATACTCAGCGAATAACTGGTAGGTATTGTTGAGTGAGGTAATACGGCTTAATGAAATCAAGACTCCTTTGCGGTCGTTACGCATTAACTGTGTATTGACAATAGATGGCAGGGAATAGCGGTTTGGCAGAATTGTCATATAATTTCAGTTTTAGGTTCCCACAAACTACGATATACATGTCGAAGCATGATAATAGCATCGTTATGATACCAACTATATGCCTCTGAATTAATAAAAGACGCGAATTTGCGCTGAAAGTCAGGTTTAATATGCACTTTACCGGTATGTTTATCGAGGATTACCTGATCAGAAATAAAAGAATAATATTCAGTTATAAGTGCTTTGATTTTTTGAATGGAATCAATATCAGTACTATAAGTCTTCAATATTTCCAAGGATGCAATAAGGTCTTCGGGAGACTTGCATATCATCCAGGGATAATAGCAGTAATAATAACTGGTATTGTAAAAAATGACCTTGTTGTTAAGAGTAATCATGTCAGCTAAATTGCCGTTAGCAGATTTTATTTTCATAAGTAACAAAGTGAGCATTCCAAGCATGGTTGGCTGAAGACTGCGACGGTGTGCAGCTGTGCGATTCTCGATGAGATATTGTTTTCGCAAAAACTCAACAGCAAAACGAATGTTAGCGACAGCCCGGGTAGTACCTGAACTCATTATTAATGTATCATGAACTGAAAGCAAACCGGCATTTTTTTCGAGGAAACTCCGGATATAATCTTTCAGATCTTCGGCACTTACTTTGTCGTCCTGAATTGCGAGATGATGCAGAAATGGAAGATAATAGTCTTCCTTCCTGAAAGGTACAAAATTATTTGGTTTTAGTGAACTTGCGGTTATTGATGTCGATCGTATCTGGTAGTTAAATCGATGTGCCAGATTGTTATTATCCAATAGTTCGTCCAAAAATTCCATCAAGTTAAAAACCTCAGAAGATAAGACTAATGGCTTTTTCGATTCATCATAGAACTTGGTTTTAACGGAAGATGCATTTTGCACAAAAAGAGTCAGTTCAGATTTGATTTCATCAATAAAAGGTTTCATTTATAAATTTTGTTGAATATTAAATATAAGAAGGTAATTAAGAAACAAGGAATACATATTTACCAAAAGTAAATTAATGATATGTGCACTAAGAAGCATGAATAAGAACTATTAAGCTTTTTGGGTTTCCTGATTATCGTCAGGTTCATCATAGTAGCCGGTCTGCTTTTCTTCTTTGTTCCTGATCTTTTCGCTGAAACGCTGGCGGGAAAGGTTTTCTTTTGCGAAAGTATGTTTTAGTATTGTTGCGTCAGCTTCAAAAACCATAGTGTTAGTGATGGAAATTGAATTTGCTACCCGTTCAACATCATGGTTAGCCCCGATGTAAGTGAAAGTCCAGCCGTGGTTTTTCTGCTCGCTAATTATGCTGTTAACCTGGGCATGACCGAACTCTTTGGAAGCATTTTCTTCACCATCGGTTAATATAGTAACCAAGACATTTACGTTTTCGATGCCGGCGACATCGATTTTGAGTTTCAGAACGC
>CAIPFN010000370.1 GCA_903864265.1 uncultured Bacteroidales bacterium
CTCTCTCCCCCTCTCCTTGTCCCCCCATCCCCCTGTCTCCCCCTCTCCCTTCTCACTATTAAAATATCCTGCCATGTCACCTCCCGAAAGTTCACATATCTTCAATTTTGAGGCTGCCGCACTGCGCCTCAAACCGGCCGTTCTCCACACCCCCCTTCAGCTGAGTGCTTCATTATCGGCAAAGTACAAATGCAAGGTTTTCCTGAAACGGGAAGATTTACAGGTAGTACGTTCGTATAAGATTCGCGGGGCGTATAATATGATCAGCCAGCTGAGCCTAAAACGAAAAGCCAGGGGAGTGGTTTGTGCCAGCGCGGGCAACCACGCCCAGGGTTTCGCCTGGAGTTGTAAGGCACTGGGCATTAAGGGGGTGATTTATATGCCAAGTCCCACCCCCAAGCAAAAAGTGAAACAGGTTAAAATGTTCGGAGGCGAATGGATTGAGCTGGTGATGACCGGGGATACCTTCGACGACTGCTTAAAAGAAGCTCTTGAGTATACCTCGGCAAACGGAAAAACCTTCGTGCCTCCCTTCGATGATTTCCGCGTAATTGAAGGGCAGGGAACCGTGGCTCTCGAAATAGTGGAAGAACTCAGCAAACCCGATTATATTTTTGTTCCGGTAGGAGGGGGTGGTTTAATTGCCGGAGTTTCGGAGGTAGTTAAACTCAAAAGTCCCTGTACCCGTATTATTGGAGTGGAGCCCGAAGGCGCCCCCAGCATGGTTGCGGCTCTTGCCAACGGGAAACCGGTGACCTTAGAAACCATCGACAAATTTGTGGATGGCGCTGCCGTGAAACGCGTTGGCACCCATACTTTCGAAATGGCAAAGGACCGCATCCATCAAATGCTCCTTGCCCCGGAAGGACTGGTTTGCTCCACGATTTTAAAATTGTATAACGAGGATGCTATTGTGGTGGAACCAGCCGGGGCCCTGTCGGTAGCGGCGCTCGAAATGTATAAGGATCATATCAAAGGGAAGACCGTGGTTTGCATCGTCAGTGGAAGCAACAACGATATCAGCCGTATGCAGGAAATCATGGAACGCTCCCTGCTGTACGAAGGCCTGAAGCATTATTTCCTGGTCCGTTTCCCTCAGCGTGCCGGGGCTTTACGTCATTTCGTCAATAATGTTCTGGGTCCCGACGACGACATCACCCGTTTCGAATTTATTAAGAAAAATAACCGCGAAGCCGGCCCGGCCCTGGTAGGTATCGAAATGAAGGCCTCATCCGATTATAATGTGTTGGTTTCCAATATGAAAAAACATAAGGTGGCTTATACCGAGGTTAACAACAACGAAAGCCTGTTCGAATACCTGATCTGATCCGTCACCGGGAGCCGACTCCACCGCGAATCCGGCTAAGTTTTACATCAGGGCTATTTCATTATTACTATGCGATACATCCGCTTTCGGCCTCCCATAGGGATGGAAATAAAATATAAACCTGGCTGAAGGTGATGAGGTATAATATTCTCCGGTACCTTCTCTATTTTATAAAGTCCAAGACTCTGGCCGGCTACATTCAGGATTTCAATATAGCCGGGAAGCAGTTCTTCCTCATCGCAGCGGATATGAATCTGCTCATCCGCATCAAATACTTTGATTTGAGGCAACTGGGCTGTGGCAGCATTAATGCCTGCCGATCGAAGTTTGTTGCTGGTTAAGTCATGAAAAGTATTGAGGATTTTCCCGTTAGCGGTAACCGAAATGTCAGGAAATGCCGTAATATCTGCCGAAACAGTCAATATGCATTCGGAGGCGGAATGGTATTCGATGCTCTGAATATTCATTCCTGACGGAGCATCATTCAGTCTGAAATCCGAATTTTTAAAAACGGATTGGCTGAAGTAATCGCCATACAACTTCAGTTTAATTTTATTGCTTTCGGCCGAAATGCTGATCCAGGGTTGAAGCACCACACCCGGAATATGGCTGTCCATCCAGTCGATCCGGTTGAAAAGGAAGTTTTTAAAGTAAGCCACTTCGTCAGCGTAGGTGTTGTATTGCCAGTTGTAATTGGGCCAGACATATTGCCCCAAAATAGGCCAGCGCTGGTAATTGCGGTCTTTTGCATCATGGGTGAGCATGAGAATGGAATCTATTACGGCCGTGATATGAGCATCGCTTATTTCGTTTTTCCGAAGGCTGACCCACCTGGTTTTTGCCAGGTCCCTGAAATACGCATCTTCCATGAGCCGTTTCCACCAGAACATGATGCCGGCGGGATTGTTATCCACCAGGGTATACAGCCAGCCGGTATAGTCGATTCCGGTAGGCCAGTAATCCACATTGCCGTAACCCAGGTTAAAATCCCAGGCCGGCCCGGCAAAGAGCTTTCCCCCATCGCTGTCCTTTTCCTTGTAAAAATAGGTGCTGTAGCGGTATTTGTCCACTTCTTTCGATATCTCGTTCAGCAACATGAAATCAACAAAAGAAGCCGTGTTGAAATACCTGTTGTATCCCGTTTCGGGATCCTTAAACGTAGAACTGCTCAGCGTATTTTCGGCAAGAGTAATATAATTCCGGATGTAAGCCCGTTGCGGATCCACAATTTCAGAAGGTTTGGGATAATAATACTGAAAGGTGATATTTAATGCATTGGGATAAGACGGATACGGTTCCGATACCCATCCGTCTACATCATAATTAAAACCGGCAGGAAGCTTATCTACACTCAGTATATACCCGCCGGTAAGATCGTCGCCTGTTATTTCTTCAGGTTTTAAGGTGGCAATGTTAACTCGGTTTTCACCTTTCTTGATCTTTTCCATCAGCACATAAACCCCTTTATAGTCATTGTTGATAACCAGTTCGCAGTAGGTGGTTCGGGTGCAGTAGCGGCCCATTCTGCGGCCCATATCATAGGTCACAACGTTACGCAGCATCGATTTATCGGTATAGGGCGCATACAGTATCCAGTCATTTTCAGCAGGCATGCCCATCAGGGATACATCCAGGTTTCCGCCTGTGGTATCGCGGGTTTCGACCGAATACGATTTTTTAGGAAACATCTGTGTCGATTGTCCCCGGATTTCGATACCGGCTGAGCCGTTATAATTGTTGTAAGCATCGTTCATATGGTTGATCTGCCCCGGACCCTTGTCAACAATACCCATATGGGCCGTTATTTTCGGCTCGTCGGGAATCAGGACGCCGAAAGTATTGATAACTACGATTGGGAGGTTGGATTGCAATTCAAGCGGAGGAAGTGAGGACTTTGTAATGTCATCAATATCCCAGTGGTTACCGGCGGCTGTACCTAAGAAGTCAATAAAAACCACCATGCGGGTCAGATTTTCGGCTTCCAGGCCGTTAAAATTGAATTCCAGGTTGCTCCATTGGCCGGGAACCGGCGTCATCCTGATTTCCTGCCATGCCGTGGTATTGCTGTTTTCAAATTTCAATACCACATCGCCACCGCTCAGAGGCGCATATACTTTGAGATTATAGACAGGAAAGGTATTAAAATCAGCAGCCGACGGCATATCCCAGAACATCAGATCATAAATGCCGGTACTGGAAATAACGTCGAAACAGTGTTTGGAGAGGTTGATGCCTTCCTGATGAGGGTTGGTCACTACCTGAGCGCCCCCGGCCGAAACCACCCAGTTCGGGGCGATGCCGTCCCAGTTGGAAAGGGTATCTGTGGACTGGCTATAAACCGAAGCGGACAGAAACGCCAGGAATATCCAAATGCAGAAAAACGGTTTTTGAATGTTACTTGTTTTCAATGTTGCAGTATTTACCCTGATCCTATCCATGTAGATTCAGAGCAAAGTTAGTCTTATAATGAATGCTGTGTTTTAGAATCTATAGCGGAAAGTGAGGGCTCACTGGCCTTCGGAATTTTCACATCCGGCCTTACCAGGTCCTGGGCTGGTTACTCCCAACAGCCTTAGCATCTCCGGCACGAAAGGGGTAATAGTTAATTCCGCTTTCACCTTTAAACCGCAAACGGACAAATGCTGCCAAATGGAGTCATTTATGAATAACAGAAAACAAAAAAGGAGGACCTATGCCCTCCTCTTCTATTTTATATCGGCCTTGTTTATTCAGCCAGTACCAGTATCCTGTTATTAAGCACTTCCATAACGCCACCGTTAATCTCAAAGAAAAGGGTATCCTTTTTTGAGTCGATCACCTTAACCCGGCCTTTTTTCAAGGCGGCAATCATGGCGGCATGGTGGTTCAGTATTTCGAACGAACCATCCAGCCCCGGGAGTTGGGCCAGTGATACTTCACCTTCGTAAATGGTTGAATCAGGAGTTACTATTTCTATTTTCATCTTTCGTATATTAAGCTTAAGGGGCTGACATTCAGGGCTTGTTATATTTTACAATTCCAATACCTTCCGGCACCCCCCGCCCACTATTCACTATTCACTGTTCACTATTCACTGTTCACTATTCACTATTCACTCCCTAGTTTCCAGCAATCATTTTTTTACCCTTTTCAATGGCTTCCTCAATGGTTCCTACCAGGTTGAAGGCCGATTCGGGATATTCGTCCACGTCTCCGTCGAGTATCATTTTGAATCCTTTGATGGTGTCCTCTATGGCTACAAAAGCGCCCGGAATACCGGTAAACTGGGTGGCTACAAAGAAAGGCTGTGAAAGGAAACGGGCTACACGACGTGCACGGTGAACTACCTGTTTGTCTTCGTCCGAAAGTTCGTCCATACCGAGGATGGCGATAATATCCTGCAGTTCCTTGTAACGCTGAAGAATTTCCTTTACGCGCTGAGCCGTATTGTAGTGTTCTTCGCCAACTATATCCGGACTTAGGATGCGTGAGGTGGAATCTAACGGATCAACAGCCGGGTAAATGCCCTGTTCGGCAATTTTACGGTTCAATACCGTGGTAGCATCAAGGTGGGCAAAGGTGGTGGCAGGGGCCGGGTCGGTAAGGTCATCGGCTGGTACATACACCGCCTGTACGGAGGTGATGGAACCACGTTTGGTTGATGTGATACGTTCCTGCATGACTCCCATTTCGGATGCCAGCGTAGGCTGATAACCAACGGCTGATGGCATACGTCCGAGCAAAGCCGATACTTCGGACCCTGCCTGGGTGAAACGGAATATATTATCAATAAAGAATAAAATGTCATTCCCTCCGCTTTGTTCGTCGCCATCACGGAAATATTCAGCTACGGTAAGTCCTGAAAGTGCAACGCGGGCACGGGCTCCCGGTGGCTCATTCATCTGGCCGAACACCATAGTCAACAGAGATTTCTCCATTTCTTTATGATCAACCTTGGATAAATCCCAGCCGCCTTCTTCCATACTCTTTTTAAATTCATCGCCATAGTTTACCAAACCAGCTTCAATCATTTCACGAAGAAGGTCGTTCCCTTCACGGGTACGCTCGCCCACTCCGGCAAACACCGAAAATCCATTGGATTGCTTGGCAATATTATTAATGAGTTCCTGGATGATAACCGTTTTACCAACACCGGCACCTCCGAACAAACCAATTTTTCCGCCTTTTGAGTATGGCTCGATCAAATCTATAACTTTAATTCCGGTATAGAGAACTTCCTTGGTAGTGGAAAGGTTTTCAAATTTGGGAGGATCGCGGTGAATACTCGCAACTCTTTCGCGTGAAACCGAAGGCATTCCGTCGATAGCATTTCCAATCACATTAAATAAACGGCCTTTAATCGCATCGCCCACAGGCATGGAGATGGTCATGCCGGTCGATACTACGGCCATTCCACGACTTAATCCATCAGTTGAATCCATGGCAACGGTACGAACAGTGTTTTCACCAATATCCTGCTGACATTCAAGTACGATCACATTTCCCTGTTCGTTGGTTACTTGCAGCGCATCGTAGATATTAGGAAGCGGAACGTTTTCGTCAAAACATACGTCAATTACCGGACCGATGATCTGTGATATCTTACCGCTTATTATTTGAGCCATATAAAATTGATTTAGAGAGCAAATTTAAAAACAAATTCTAAAGTTTAAGCGTTTCCTGATTATAAATAAGCAGCTGTCTACTTATTTAGCGGCAGGGAGGGTTTGGTCAGCCGGTTCAGTGGACGCCACTACTGGTGTATCTTCCTTAGAGCCAGTCGTATTCTCGTTTTGAGCGTGAAAAAACTTCTGCTGAAAGATCAATAAAAATAAAACCCCGGAAGTGATTGCTGAATCGGCAACATTGAATACCGGGCGAAAGAAGATATAGCTATCTCCCCCAAGGAAGGGAACCCATGGAGGGTAATTGCCTTCGAGGATTGGGAAATAGAACATGTCAACCACCTTGCCGTGCAGGAAAGTACTGTATCCTCCTTCGGCAGGCAGGAAACGGGCTACATCGAAGTAGGTGCTTTCACTGAACAGCAGCCCGTAAAGGGCGCTGTCGAAAATATTCCCCATGGCTCCGGCCAGGATAAGCGAAAAGGCGAAGATGACCCCAAAGCTGGTTTTTTTCTTCGACAGGTTTACAATATACCAGCCCAGGAATCCGACTGCCAGTATGCGGAATAAACTGAGCGCAAGTTTGCCGTACCCGCCCGAAAACTGCAGCCCGAAAGCCATACCGTTGTTTTCGGTGAAATGAATGATAAACCAGTTGCCGGCCACATGAAATTCCTGGCCCAGCGACATATTGGTTTTAATCCATAATTTTAAAGCCTGATCGATAAACAGGACAATAAACACTACTAATATTGATTTCTTCAGCACAGGTTACGGTGTTCGGGTTATTTCTGTTTCAGTTTGGCTTCCATGCTCAGGGTAGCATGAGGAACACTGCGCAGGCGCTCTTTCGAAATAAGTTTACCCGTTTCGCGGCAAATGCCATAGGTCTTATTTTCGATGCGCACCAGGGCATTCTCCAGGCTTTGGATAAATTTTTCCTGGCGTCCGGCCAGACGTGCATTTTCTTCTTTCGACAGCACCTGGTAACCTTCTTCCAGCACTTTGAAAGTGGGAGAAGTGTCCATAGTGTCATTATCGTTGCTGTTGGTGTAAGCTTCGGTCAGCAACTCCAGGTCGTGACGGGCTTTTCCGAGTTTATCGAGAATGAGCTCGCGGAATTCAGCCAATTCCTCATCGGAGTAATGGGTTCTTCCTTTTTCATCTTTTTCGTCTTCCGCTTTCATATGTTCAGGTATTTAAAAGATTCGGGTAAAAATTAATTATTGGTGTATTATAATTTTTCGACTTTAATAGCAACACTGATCTCATCAGTTAGTTCAAGCATATCGGCATCCTGCAACATCGTTTCCGAAACACTAAGGGATTCGGCGAGTGTTTCTGAGCAAATATAGGGATTAAAGTTACTGATTGCTGTTTCCATCAGATCATTTTTCTGGATTTGGATCGTTATTTTATCTGTTACCTCGAAACCCCTGTCTTTGCGTATATTTTGAATACGGTTAACCAGTTCGCGGGCTATGCCTTCCTGCCACAGGCCTTCGGTAAGCGTAATATCGAGAGCTACAGTAAGTGATCCCTGGTTGGCAACCACCCATCCGGGAATATCCTCGGTGATGATATCCACATCCGCCAGGGTCATTTCAACGGTTTCGCTGCCAATAAGCAATTGGTATTCCCCCAGGGTTTCGATGCGGCTGATGTCATCCTGGGTAAATGCAGCCACAGCAGCTGCAATTTCTTTCATGAGCTTGCCGTAGCGAGGGCCGAGGGTTTTAAAGTTCGGCTTGATTTTTTTCACCAGGAAACCGGCTGTTTCATCCAGGTATTCCAGCTCTTTCACGTTTACTTCACTAAGTATCAGGCCACTCACCTTTTCGAGTTGCTGCCTGATATGTTCGCCGGTAATGGGGATCAGTATTTTCTGCAATGGCTGACGCACACGCAGGTTGGTTTTTTTGCGCAGGCTGAGCACCATGCTCGAAACCTGTTGAGCCAGTTCCATGCGTTCTTCCAGTTGCTTGTCGATTTTGCTTTCGTCGGCAACCGGGAAATCAGTCAGGTGGATAGATTCAATCGTTTCGGCTCCCGAAACGGAATTCAGGTCGAGAAAGAGCCGCTCCATAAAAAACGGCGCTATGGGCGAAGCTAATTTCGCGATAATTTCGAGGCAGCGGTATAAGGTCTGATAGGCTGAGATTTTATCGCTGGTATACTCCCCTTTCCAGAAACGGCGGCGCGACAGGCGCACGTACCAGTTGCTGAGGTGTTCGTTCACAAAATCGGCTATCAGTCGGCCCGCACGCGTAGGTTCATAATCGGAAAAGGCTTCATCCACATTACGGATAAGGCTGTTGAGTTCCGATTGTATCCAGCGGTCGATTTCGGGCCTTTCGGCGAAGGGAATATCGGCTTCCGCATAGCTGAATCCATCGATGTTGGCATACAGGGCGAAAAAATTATACGTATTATAAAGGGTGCCGAAAAACTTGCGCTGCACCTCGGCAATCCCTTCGAGGTCGAATTTCAGGTTATCCCAGGGCTGCGAATTGGTGATCAGGTACCAGCGTAAGGCATCGGGGCCATATTTTTCGAGGGTTTCGAATGGTTCGACGGCATTGCCCAGGCGTTTCGACATTTTATTGCCGGTTTTGTCCAGCACCAACCCGTTGGAAATTACATTCTTAAAGGCTACCGAATCAAAAACCAGGGTTGAAATGGCATGCAGGGTGTAAAACCAGCCCCGGGTCTGATCGACGCCTTCGGCTATTAAGTCGGCCGGAAAATATTCAGGATGCCCGCTGTTTTTTTCGAAAGGATAGTGGAACTGGGCATAAGGCACAGCGCCCGAATCGAACCATACGTCGATCAGGTCGGTTTCCCGTATCATTTTCTGACCCGTAGGCGACACCAGGAACATATCATCCACATACGGGCGGTGAAGGTCGAATTGGGTATAATTCTCTTTTGAATTGTTGCCGGGTTCAAAACCTGCAAACGGGTTTACCGTCATAAACCCGGCTTTGATGGCTTTTTCAATTTCTTCCTGCAACTGGGCAACGGAGCCTATGCAGATTTCTTCGGTGCGGTCCTCGCTCACCCAGATTGGCAATGGGGTTCCCCAGTAACGCGAACGCGACAGGTTCCAGTCGACCAGGTTTTCGAGCCAGTTGCCGAAACGTCCTGTCCCGGTAGCTTCAGGTTTCCAGTTGATGGTCTTGTTAAGTTCGATCATGCGATCCTTCAGTGCCGTGGTGCGGATAAACCAGGAATCCAGCGGATAGTATAGGATAGGCTTATCGGTGCGCCAGCAATGCGGGTAGGAGTGCTCGTATTTTTCGGTTTTAAAGGCCCTGTTTTCTTTTTTTAGCTTGACAATAATGTCAATATCCACATTCTCGTTTTTCTGCGGATCATCATCCCGGGCATATTCCGATTTTACGAAACGGCCGGCAAATTCGCCCATACTTTCGGTGAAACGCCCGGTTTTGTCAACCAGGGTAAGGGAACCAATGCCATTCTGACGGGCCACTTTAAAGTCGTCGGCACCAAAGCTGGGTGCAATATGCACAATGCCTGTACCGTCTTCGGTAGTAACGAAATCACCTGTTATCACCAGGAAAGCATCCCCGCTTTCGGGTTGCTCGTAAGGCAGGAGTTGCTCGTACCTCAGGCCGGCCAGTTCGCTGCCGGTGAAGGAAGCCAGTATCTCGAAAGGAATGGCTTTCTGACCCGGAACATATTCGTTCATGTAGATCTCGGCATTTTTTTCGGGGAAATATTTTCCGAACAAGGGCTTCCCGACCACTACTTTAATAGGCTCGTAAGTATAAGGATTGAACGTATTTACAAGCAGGTATTCGATATTTTTACCCACCGCCAGGGCGGTATTCGAAGGAAGGGTCCATGGCGTGGTAGTCCAGGCCAGGATGAACACCTCGGTTTTGCTTTTCCCGAAAAGGACCGGGATAAGGGCATGGTCCGTATCGTTCCGGACTTTAAACTGGGTTACCAGGGTATTGTCTTTTACATTGCGGTAGCTGCCGGGCTGGTTCAGTTCGTGTGTGCTGAGCCCTGTTCCTGCCGCGGGTGAATAGGGCTGTATGGTGTAGCCTTTGTAAATGAGGCCTTTTTTGTACAGCTCCGAAAGCAGGTGCCAGCAGGTTTCAATATAGGTATTATCGAAAGTGATGTATGGATTGTCCAGGTCGACCCAATAGCCGATTTTCAGCGTAAGCTCATCCCAGCGGTCCTTGTATTTCATTACTTCGCTGCGGCAGGCTTTGTTGTAATCATCTACACTGATTTTCCTGCCTATATCTTCCTTGGTGATGCCCAGTGTTTTTTCGACGGCAATTTCAATTGGTAAGCCATGGGTATCCCAGCCGGCTTTACGCTCGACGAAAAACCCTTTTAAGGTTTTATACCGGCAGAAAATATCCTTAATGGCCCTGGCCATAACATGGTGAATACCAGGCATGCCGTTGGCCGAGGGAGGCCCCTCATAAAAAATGTAAGGAGTGCGATCGATGCGGTTTTCAAGACTTTTCTCAAAAATATGGTTATCGTTCCAGAAATCGAGAACTTCGTTTCCGATGCGTGTAAGGCTAAGTTGTTTGTATTCAGTGTATTTAGTTCCCATGAGGAGGTAATTTAAGCTAAAATTTTCAAGGCTGCAAAGATACAATAATTTATGATATAAAATAGGCCTGAGGATTTGAGATTGAGAGAGTTGAAATTGCAGGAGAAAGGGTTTTGGATTTCCGCTATCAATGACCTCCCACCAGCCCTTCTCCTAAAAAAAGAGATATAGGAATGCCTGTAACAGGGAATTGCTGAAGAGAAAACAGTATTAATTCATTTTGCCGGAAAACCTGACGGCCCCCGAAGGCTTGTTATATCTTATACTCTCTGAATCGGCTTTGTTAAGCACTAATACATTGAAAAACATGAAATTGCATTTTGAATCGGCTTTGTTAAGCACTAATACATTGAAAAACATGAAATTGCATTTTTATTACTTCATTACTGCTTTTGTATGCCTTCATATACAAGGCTTTTTGATTTTGTCAAATGCGGGACTAGGTTTTCGATATAGAACATTTCTTTGAACCTGGCAGAATAAGCTGTCCCCTGATTTTGTTTTCGTCGACACTAGCCTGTATACATGAAAATAAAGAAAGCGCCTGCTGAACTTCATTAAAAATTACTTACTTGTCGTAATACTTAAGAAGGCAATGGTATCGTTTACGGCAAAATTTTGCATATCCGGATTTTCCAGGTTTACATACCGGTATTCAGGGAATTCGTCTTTCAGAAATGTTGTTTTTCCTGATTGCCGAGGCCCGGTAAGAGTTATAAC
>CAIPFN010000371.1 GCA_903864265.1 uncultured Bacteroidales bacterium
GTGCAAATACCAACACGCTCATTATCGCGCTAATTGGAACTAACGGGATCGGGCAAAAGACTGGAAATGTTAAAAAGGGAAAAATGAAAAGTGAAAAATGAATAATGAAATGAATAATGAGTAATAATACTCGTCTCCAAAAACCCCTGTAGAGCCTGTCCCGATTTATCGGGAGGTTTGGGGTACTCGTGAACGAAAAAGGAAGAGTGAAATATGAAGATTGAAAGTAAAAAATGAAAAGTGAAAAATGAATAATGAGTAGTAATGCTTGTCTACAATAAGCCCCTTTAGGGGTTTGGGGTCACTCATGAGCGCAAAAGGAATTGTGTATAGACAAATGCTATTATTATCGTGCTAATTGAAACTAACTTAAGGGAGAAAAAGGCTGAAAATGTTAAAATAAGCCCTTTGTATATGGTTCCTAATCAGGCCGGTATTTTTAGTTAGATGAAAGTGAAAAGTGAAAAGTGAATAATGAAGTGTCAATATTCTACATTCAACATCCTACATTCGAAATCTCACATCCCACATACAACATCCGACACCCAACATCCGACATCCGACATCCGAAATCCGAAATCCGACATCCCACATCCCACATCTTTTCCCCGGTTAATAACTTTACCATAAGAAACGTCTGTTTTTTGATAATTTTGCTTTCGAAACCCTAAAAACGCATAACCCTATGACGGTTGACTTATTTATCCCCTGCTTTATCGACCAGATTTACCCTGAAACCGGATTCAACATGGTTAAAATTCTTGAAAAACTTGGGGTAGAAGTGAAATATAACAACCAGCAGACCTGTTGCGGGCAGATGGCTTTTAACAGCGGTTTCTGGGAAGAAGCCAAGACGATAGGGGAGAAGTTTATCCGCGATTTTCCTGATAACCGCTTTATTGTAGGTCCTTCGGCAAGTTGTGCGGGCTTTGTCCGGAACTATTACGACGAAATGTTTTACAATTCCGCCCTGCATATAGAATACCACCAGCTTAAAAAGAATTTTTACGAGTTTACCGATTTCCTGGTCAATATTTTAAAAGTGACCGATGTAGGCGCTACCTTCGAGCATGTGATTACCTACCACGATTCCTGTGCTGCCATCCGCGAATACAAGCTTACCGATCAGCCCCGCATACTGCTGAGCCAGGTGCGCGGTCTCGAAATCCGGGAAATGAAAGACACCCATACATGCTGCGGCTTTGGCGGCACTTTCGCCGTAAAGCACGAACCCATTTCAACGGCTATGGCCGAACAAAAAGTACTGCATGCCCTCGAAACCGGGGCCGAATATATCGTCAGCACCGATTCCTCCTGCCTGATGCATCAGCAGGGATATATTGATAAACATAAACTTCCTATTAAAACCATGCATGTGATTGATCTGCTCGCTCAGGGATGGTAGAGAGGATGAGAGGACGGGGAGACAAGGAGACAAGGAGACGGGGAGACAAGGAGACGGGGAGACGGGGAGACAAAGAGACGGGGAGACAAGGAGACGGGGAGACGGGGAGACAAGGAGACGGGGAGACAAGGAGAAGGGGGGACGGGGAGATGGGGAGACAAGGCGACAAAGCGAGGGGAGAGGGGTGAGCACTTCAACTCCCGGAAGCAGGCAGGCGAATGAACAATGAGTGAAAAACTTAAAATCTTGAAATGGACGAATCAGGCAAGCCCTGAGCCCTGTTGCTTTTAATTCCTTTTTGGGAGCCAGCGAAATGAAAAGGGGGCTATTTTTACATCTTATTTATATCAGAACTTATTGATTCGGGATAATAATCAGGTTTTCAGACTCCTACAGAAGTATTTTTTTTAATATTTAAAACGTATTTTCCTTTCTTTTTAGGACTTAATTACTAATTTTACGATCTCAAAATCAAGTATATAATCCTTCCTCACATGACAAAATATCTACTGCTTTTTGCCTGTCTGGCAATGGCCGGTATCCATGGAATTGCTCAAAATCAAAAAATAGCTTCTGGTAATCCACTACAAAATTCGAACTCGCAGATGATCCGGTTTGATCATTCTGATGCTACGAACGATTATTTTTATGTTAATCTGAATACATCATTTCCTGATTTTGAGAGAAATTATTTTGCGTATTTATGTTTAGAAAAGGAGTTCGTATTCCCAAATATTATGGACATTCATAATGATTCCATACTTTGTTCTTTTAAAAACGGGCAAACTCAATCTTCATATGAATTATTAAATTCTTTAGTCAATAAGGTAAAATCTTCGTCATCAGAATATAAAAATTCTGATATGAGAAAGAAGATCGACGATTTTATTTTTTCCGAAATAAAAGCAACCCAGCCAACAAACCCTATTAAGGCCGCTACCCAAATTGTTGTACCCTGTTCAAGCGCCGATGTTTCATGCACAGGTAATGCCATTACTTATTATTCCACCGCAAATACGGCGAGCACATCCTATGTAGCTCCTCCCTCAGTGGGAGGATATCCAAATTATGGATGCTTAGCATCCCAGCCCTGTCCGGCATTTTTTTACATGCAGGTAGCACAGAATGGGGATATTAATATACACATTAAACAAACTTCTCTTGCCGATCCTCCTGTCGGCCTTGATGTCGATTTTATCTGTTGGGGACCCTTTAATAGTTTGACAGAAGGCTGTGAAAGTGGTATGACGGCAGCTAAAAAAGTTGCCTGCAGTTATTCAGGAAATTTTGAGGAAGATTGTTATATACCGAACGCGCAAATTGGCGAGATTTATATACTGTTGATTACAAATTATGCCGGGTTAGTTCATGGAACTCCCCCCGCAGGTACTCCTGGTGTGATTACTTTTTCACAAACATTTGGTACGGGTATAACCAATTGTAACATAGTAACCTATTGTGGAATAGTAGCAGTTACTGCGAATACTACATCCTGCTCAGCCGCCACCAATACCTATAACCTTTCGGGGAATATTGAATTTACCAATCCTCCTTCAAATGGAACTCTTACAGTTACCGACCTGACGGCAATTCCTAATGTTTCACAGGTAATTAATGTGACTTCCGGTTTCACAAGTCCTCAACCTTATTCCTTTACCGGAATTCATTGCGATGGTGCAATACATACTATTACAGCTGCTTTTTCGGCTATTTCCGATTGCAGTTTAACCGATACCTACAGCGCACCGGTATCGAATTGTCCAATAGCCACCATCAGCGGGGGAGGACCCGTTTGCGATAACGGAACAGCCACAACCAATGTACTGATTGATTTTAACGGGGTAGGTCCGTATACCTTTATTTATAAGCAGGATGGAGTTGATCAGCCTGCCATCAGCGGGTTTAACGGACCCTTCCCTTATGTAATTACTTCGGGCGCAGCGCATACCTACAGTCTCACGTCGGTTTCGAATGCCGCATGTGCAGGCACGGTATCCGGCTCGGCAAGTATAACCCTTGATCCCCTGCCGGTTCCGGTAATCACAGGAAGTGCCGACTTATGTGCAGGAAGCACAGGTTCAGGATACAGCACTCAGCCGGGTCAGCAGGGATATGTATGGACGATTTCGGCCGGTGGCAGCATAGTAAGTGGTCAGGGAACCAATGCTGTTACGGTGAACTGGAATACGGCAGGACCTCAAACTTTAGCAGCTTCCTACCTGGGGCCAGCTCCATCCAATTGTGCACCGCTTACACCCACGGTATTTAATGTAAATGTGGCAGCAGTTCCAACGGCAAACGCAGGTGCTGATGCAACGGTTTGCCAGGGCCAATCCTATACCATAACAGGTGCTGCAGTTACCCACGAAGCTTCCTATTCATGGCAGGTAATCAGCGGATTTGGCACACTCAGCGGTGCAGCAACGCTTACACCTACCTATATTCCTACCGCTGTCGAAACAGGCGATGTGGTTCTTTCACTGAATGTAATGGGAACTTCAAGCTGTTCGCCTGTGGCTGATCAGGTTACCATTCATATACTTCCTATGGTAACCGCCACGGCCGGTCCTGATTTTTCGGTTTGCCAGAACAGTGCATTTACCATTACTTCAGCTGTTGCTAACCATTATAGTACCTTACTCTGGACTTCATCAGGAACCGGAACTTTAAGCGATGAAACAACCCAGTCGCCCAAATATACCCCGGGTGCAGGCGAAACCGGCCCGGTAACTCTTACCTTAACCGCACATGGCAATGCCCCCTGCGCCGATGTCATCAGCTTTATGACTCTCACGGTAAATCCTCCCGCTGCCAGTTTTGCAGGAGCGGCAGCAAGCATTTGTGAAGCAAGCACCTATGCGCTTGCCGATGCCACGGCTGCTAATTATGCTTCCCTCTTGTGGTCCACTTCGGGAACAGGAACATTTACCGATGCAACCATTAAAAATCCTGTTTATACGCCCAGTGCGGCCGATATTACTGCAGGCAGCGTAACCCTTATTCTGAAAGCCACAGCCTTATCAGCATGTACCAATGCCGAAAGTTCTTTACTGCTGACCATTTCGCACCAGGTTACTGCCGATGCCGGTCCAGATGATGTGGTTTGCCAGACTACTCCTTATGATTTTACCGCCGCTACTTCAATAAATTACAGTTCTCTACTTTGGACCCATAACGGTATGGGTATGCTTACCGGCGAAACCTCCCTGCATCCGGTTTACACCCCCGGAGCCACCGAGGCAGGAATAGTCACGCTTACCCTGACGGCCAATCCTATTGCACCCTGTATAGGTGCAGTGGATCATATGGATTTAACCGTGAATGCCCAATCCACCTCCTATGCAGGTCCCGATGCCACCATATGCGAAACGGGCAGCTATACGCTGAGCAATTCGCTGGCTACGCATTATGCCGGCTTACAGTGGAGCAGCAGCGGAACCGGAACGTTCGACAATGCCCTTATTCTTCACCCGGTGTATACCCCGGATGCTGCCGACATAACAGCCGGTTTTGTGACCCTTACGCTGAAATCGATTGCCTTTGCCTCCTGCCACGATGCGGATGCCATCATGAAACTCTTTATCACCCGACAGGCCAGCGTGTATGCGGGTCCGGATGAAACCGTATGCCGGAACAACAGTATTTTATTAAAGAACGCCACTCCGGCCAAATATGCATCCCTGCTGTGGAGCCATAACGGAACAGGTGCTTTTGATGATGCCACCCTGCTTATGCCTACCTATACTCCCGGGGCAAGCGAAAGCGGTGCCGTGTTA
>CAIPFN010000372.1 GCA_903864265.1 uncultured Bacteroidales bacterium
ATCAAAATATAAAAAACCTTGTATTGAATATCAGACACATACGAAATAAACTGGCCTCAAAAACCCGATTGGGACCTGAAAATAACTGGTTTTAACCTGTTTTTTCTGCTTTTTTAGGGGAAAGGCTGCAAGATGGGTTAATGGATAGGCTCCAATTAGCTCATGAGAAAAGCTATTTCAAACAGATAAAACAGAAGGATAAAGAGAATAGTGTAAAATTGCGGATGTGCAATTTTTATATGATCGATGGAGCATCCAGTTCGTCCATGCTCCACCACTCCACGTCGTCAATACCACGAACAACCTGATAGGAATCCACTTTAATACTAACGAGAGTACAATCCTGCGACTGCATAAAAGATAAAAGTTCAGGATGCCTTTCAAGATGTGCAATGAAAGCAAAATTTTCATCTTCTATTCCCATCTCTTCAACATGGCCAAACGCAGTTAATACAAAGCTTTCCTGCAAGCCCCACTGGTTGATATCCATACTTTCGACGAGTACAGCCACCTTGCCGTTGTGAGAAAGATTTTGGTACTTACGTGTATTCCGGTAGGTAGCAAAGATCAGTTTCCGGTAACCATCAACAGTTGTAATGCCAATCAGGCTTGCATGAGGCTGCCCATCGCCTTCTGTTGCAAGAACAGCAAACCGGCTAATTTTAAATATATCCTCAATATATTTTTTAATGGCGATAAGCTTACTCATTTCTCCGGCAATTTATTCGGTTCAATTAAACTACGGCACCGAGATTAGAAAAATATAGGAATTAAGTACCATAAAAATTAAATCAGGCGGAGAAGCCCAAAAACTATCTTTAACTTTCATCCTAACCAGAATGCCAAAAGCCATTAACAAAGCCGGACCTACTGAGGCGATCAGCAAAATAGAATTGATAATGAATCCTGCCTGCAAACCGAGTGCTCCCGGCAATCTCCAATACTGATGTAAGAAGTCCGAATCTATCGGGCCCAAAACGTTTAAATTCGCTTTTCATGTGCGGAGAGGTTAACCGGTTTATTCCGTAAAATTAAAGGGAAAACCCGAAATTATGATAAGTAGATTACGTACACCCATTATGAAATTATAGATGAATCCATCAGAGGTACGGAAATACCGGGCAGAATTAATCATTTATAGCTATCAGTTCCTGTTAAGGAAAAAATATGCCATATTCAGGGCGCTTGCAAATGTAACCCACAATAGATAAGGGATATTGATATACGCCGCCACTGGTTTTAATTTGTAAAAACGTACCAGCATTACAACAATCATAACCCACAAAGCAACAATATCAGCCATTGCAACACCTATCATTTTGAAATAGAAGAAGAAAAAACTCCAGCAAAAATTTAAAAGTAATTGCAGCATAAAGATGAGCATGGCCTGGTTCCGTTCCTTTCCGGACTCAAGTTTCCATATCAGGAATAAGGAAATGCCAAGGATTATGTACAATGTTGTCCATACAGGCCCGAACACCCAGTTGGGTGGGTTGAATGAGGGTTGCTTAAGGGTGGCATACCATCCGGGGATTGCTTCTGTCGTAAACATCCCGGCAATGCCACCAATGCCAGTAGGCAATAGGAGGGAGGCAATAAGTTTCCCTGTCTGATTTGCTTTCATGATTGGTTTATTTTGATTGTTTGAGTATCCTCAGGGCTTCATCCACATGCTTTGTAGCCTGTATTTGCGAATTGAAAATATAGATTACTTTACCCGTCGTATCAGCAATATAAGTTACACGACCCGGCAATAATCCAAGCAAATTGGTCGGTACTCCAAATTGCTTACGGATTTTATTTCCTTCGTCACTCAACAATGTAAAAGTAAGCCTGTGTTTTATGGCAAATTCCTTATGGCTTTCAACGGATTGCCCACTGATGCCAATAATTACAGCATCGGCTTCCTTAAATACTTCAAACTGATCCTGGAACGAACAGGCCTGCGCTGTACAGCCGGGACTATCGTCTTTTGGGTAAAAATAAATCACCAGGTTCTTTTTGCCGAGAACGGTATTGATGTCGAATAAATTGCCGTTTTGATCAGGCAGAGTAAACGCGGGGATTGTACTGCCGATTTTAAGTTCGTTCATGTTAACATTTTTTTTAAAAGTTAGATAAGATGTGAATATGATGAGGTAAATGATGAGGTAAACCCGATAGAAATTTCTCAGTTTAAGGTAATTTCTTTTATCCGGATACATGTTTCCAAACAGTGCTTTCAGCTCTTTCCAGAAAAGCGGTTTGATGTTAATAGTCCAACTGTCGGTTTGGTATACCATTTTTCGGAATTTGCTCCTGTAAAAAGTAAGGGTCAATCCCCAGGAGATGAAAAGGATAAGCCAGATGTTATCGAGGATGATTGATTTCATTTTAAGGTTCGGGGTTTATGGTTTCTGGTAACTGTTAACTGGTTCAATGTGCTTCGCGCGTTTAAGGATTTCAGGGTTTCAGAGTTTCATGGTCATGGTTTATTCTCTCGGAGTCTCCCTTCGTCCCATCGCCCCTTGCCATGTCTCCCTTTCTATTTACGCGGGAACCAGGGAATAAACGCACTTGTTTTCCTCACATACTCCTGGTACCCGGGTTTTGTCGAGTTCAGTGTTTTTTCGATTAACGCAACTCCCGAAACTTTGATTATTAAGGCTGTCATTAAAACTGAACCTAAAATTGGGAAATAACTTCCAGCCGAAAGGCAGATCAGTCCATACCCGAACCATACTGCCGCATCGCCAAAATAATTGGGATGACGGGTATAATGCCAGAAACCGGTAGTTAACACTTTGCCTTTATTGCCCGGGTTTGTTTTGAAGCGCGCCAGCTGGAGGTCTCCGCCTGTTTCAAAAACAAAACCAATTATCCAGATAGCAATACCAAGAAAATCAAGTAATCCAAGTTCATTAACTGCGTAAAATTGTGCTCCCAGTAAGGGTGCCGAAATAAGCCACATCAGGACGCCCTGAAGCAGGAAAACCGAAAAGAAACTGTACCACCAGTAACGGTCTTCTCCAAAGTCTTTCCTGAATTTCTGATAGCGGAAATCTTCGCCTTTACCTAGGTTACGCCATGCCAGGTAAATGGAAAGGCGCAGTCCCCAAATGGAAACCATTGTCATTAAGAGGATTTTCCGTGTTTCGACGCCTTCCGTATTCATGAAGAAAACCACACTGGCCACCACAAACCCAAAGCCCCAGAAAAGGTCGACAATGCTGACGTTTTTTATTTTAATGCTTATGATCCATAGCATAGTCATCATCGACATGATGGCTGCCAGGGCGAGAAGGTAAATGTGAAGGAAGGGCATAATTGAATATTTATTTAAACATGAATGCAACCGCCGCTGTGCCAATACCGGCATTTGCTCCGATTACCGGCGAGATATTTACTACAGCAACAGGCTCTTTGCCTGTAAAGGCTTTCATTTTGTCAGCATACCATGCGGCAGCCCCGGCATTTTGCGCGTGAAGTACAATGTAATTCCAGATTTCCCTGCCCTTACAAATTGAATTGAGGTGCAGCATCACTTTATTCATATTGGCCTGCTGGCTGTAGGTTTTGCCAAAAATGTATGAAGCTCCGGTTCCGTCCATCGAAACAATTGGATTTACATTCAACAGTTTAGCTACAATACCTTTGAAATGCGAAACCCTTCCTCCGCGAACCATGTATTTCAGGGTTTTTACACTTACGAAAATATGCGTTTTCGTTACCCAGCCCGAAACCATTTCTGTGATTTCATCATGCGGATATCCGGTTTCTATTGCCTGTGCAGCCCGCAGAATAAGTAGGCCAAGTGCACCGGAAAGGTTTTTGGAGTTAATAACCGATATAGGCTTGTTAAATTTCTTATTTACTGAAAGTGCAGCTTTTTGACTGTTAAAAAAGGTTCCGCTAAATTTATCGGTAAGATGAATAGCTATGATGGAATCGTAATTTGCTGACAATTGAGAGAATAA
>CAIPFN010000373.1 GCA_903864265.1 uncultured Bacteroidales bacterium
ATCAAAATATAAAAAACCTTGTATTGAATATCAGACACATACGAAATAAACTGGCCTCAAAAACCCGATTGGGACCTGAAAATAACTGGTTTTAACCTGTTTTTTCTGCTTTTTTAGGGGAAAGGCTGCAAGATGGGTTAAAAAGCCTGTAGCGGGAGCAACGGAAGTAATACGAGAAACGCAGATTCTGCAGGAATGTAATCTGCCGGATCTGCGTTTTGTATTTCACTTCAGAAGAAGTGAGCTGGAAGACCTTGAAACAGGCTTACCTGAAAATGTACCTGATGCTCAACTGGCTTTGAAGGAAAAGCCAGTGATTTTGGTGGTCCCAGCTATTTCCTATGATGTTGATGCCCGGCCTGAGATCAGCCGCAAAAGCAAAAGGTATGTCGGGGCAGTATTCAATGCCAACAACACCATCTACACCAAGGAAAGCCCCGCTCCCATAGTTATCCCCGCTCCATGAACCCAGGTGAGCCCCTGGTCCATAGTACCATTTCAGATCCTGATCGAGAGGAGCATGAATTTCGTACATGCCCGAAAGGGTAAAATAGTTTCCTAACCCGCCCAGGGTGAAATCCAAGGCCTTAAAATTGGAAGTAAAGGTTTTATAGCAAAAACCGGACGGCAATCCAAAAGCAAGTCCGAGCGAATGTTTGTACTGTGCATTTGCCGCCATCATGGCGAAAACCAAAAAGCAACTCAGGATAAGTTTTTTCATATGTGTATATTATTTAAGGGTAAATACCTGTTCTAATGCCCGAAGGAGCGCCGGATACCCTACAGGTTTATAACAGAGTTTGATTGTTACTATCCAGGCTATTTCATATGGATTGAGGTTGATTTTCCTGTATAAAGCCAAACAATTGATTTAACGGAAATGTTTAATCCAAATTGTACCTTGCCTGATATTTTTAAGCAGCCTCATTTTGCAGCCTCAGATTCTTTCTTTCTTGCTATCTTTGCAGCATGCACGAAACCATACTGATACTCGATTTTGGCTCACAATATACCCAGCTCATTGCCAGGCGTATACGCGAGCTCAATGTATATTGTGAAATCCATCCGTTCAACCATATCCCGGAATTAGGGAACCACATCAAAGGCGTTATCCTTTCGGGCAGCCCGTTTTCGGTACGCGACGAAAATTCGCCGGCACCCGATCTGTCGGCCATTCGGGGGCGCTTCCCTCTGCTGGGTGTATGTTACGGAGCACAATACTTATCGTTGTGCGAGGGAGGAGTAGTGGCTCCTTCGGAAATAAGGGAATATGGGCGGGCAAACCTATCCTATCTCGATCATCAGAATGAACTGGTGCGAGGCATGACCGATGGCGGTCAGGTTTGGATGAGCCATGGCGACACTATTCTCGAAATCCCCGCTACCTTTCATATAGTGGCCAGCACCCCAGATGTAAAAGTAGCCGGGTTTTGTATACAAGGCGAACCTACCTATGGCATACAGTTTCATCCGGAAGTGTATCATAGCGTTGACGGCACCATACTATTACGAAATTTCATAGTCGATATCTGCCATTGCAAACAGGACTGGACTCCCCTTGCCTTTGTTGAAACCACCGTTGCTGAACTCAAAAATCAGCTGGGAAAAGATAAAGTTGTACTGGGTCTTTCGGGAGGCGTGGATAGCACTGTGGCAGCCGTACTGCTTCACAAGGCTATCGGCACACAGCTGTATTGCATTTTTGTCGACAACGGACTTTTGCGTAAGGACGAATTTCAAACCGTGCTCGATTCGTACCAGCACATGGGTTTAAATGTGAGAGGCGTGGATGCAGGCAAACTTTTCCTCGATGCGCTGAAAGGAATTACTGAACCCGAAGCCAAACGCAAAGCAATAGGCCGAACCTTCATTGAAGTGTTCGACCAGGAAGCTCACCGTATTGAAGATGTAAAATGGCTGGCCCAGGGAACCATTTACCCTGATGTAATTGAATCCGTTTCGGTGAAAGGACCTTCCGCTACCATCAAGAGTCACCACAATGTGGGCGGCCTGCCTGATTTCATGAAGCTCAAGGTGGTGGAACCGCTTAAGAGCCTTTTTAAAGACGAAGTCCGACGTGTCGGAAATACCTTACTGATCGACCCGGTGATTCTGGGCAGGCATCCTTTCCCGGGCCCCGGGCTGGGAATCCGTATACTGAGCGATGTTACCCCCGAAAAAGTAGCCATACTGCAGGAAGCAGATGCTATTTTTATCAATAGCTTAAGAAATCATGGCTTGTACGATAAAGTATGGCAGGCAGGCACCATGCTGCTCCCTGTGCAGTCGGTGGGAGTGATGGGCGACGAACGCACTTACGAAAACGTAGTGGCTCTCCGGGCCGTAACTTCAACCGATGGAATGACTGCCGACTGGGCCTATCTGCCTTATGAAATTCTTTCGGCCATATCGAGTGAAATCATCAATAAAGTGAAAGGAATCAACCGGGTGGTGTACGACATAAGCTCAAAACCACCGGCTACCATCGAGTGGGAATAAAGAAGGTAAACGGCTTGTTCCGGACCTGACTCTTCCTGTTCCGGAATTTGATTATATTTACACCCTATGCCTGCTTATATTTTTCAACAAACCCATACTGCCATGCGTTTACGTTTGTTTACTCTGCTACTGCTGATAATTGCTCTTGTACCCTCTCAATATATACACTCTCAGGAAGTTACCATCAAGCGGTCTTCGGTGGTTGAACAGTACAAGGGTAAGCCGTATTATATTCATTTTGTTGCCCAGGGCGAAACCCTGACCTCCTTGGCAAAAGCCTATAATGTTTCCATTGAAGAATTGAATGCCGAAAACCCGGCTATCGATAAAGGGCTGAAAGCCGATATGGTGCTGCGTATTCCGCAAAAACCGGCTATGGAAATCCCGTCGGCAAATGCGCCACAGGTTGAAAAGCCTAAAGCAACTGCAGTGGCTTCTGAAAAGCCGGCTGAAAAAGCCCTTGTAGAAAAAAAAACGGAGCCGGCCAAAGCTGTTCCTGTTCCGAATACTCAGGTACAGCCATCCGAAAAGCCCAAACTGCAATCGAAGCCGTCGGACGACCAGAATTATACGCTTTACCAGGTAAAGAAACAGGAAACCCTTTATGGCATTTCGAAACAGTATAACGTAAGCGTTGACGATATTATGAATGCCAACCCCGGTTTTACAGGACTCGACGAAGGAATGGAAATACGGATACCAAAGCATAAATCAACCGACAAAACTGTAAGCGTTGATGTACCGGCTCCCAAGGGAAATAAGGCCGAACCCGTTCCGGACGAAATTACAGTAAAACAGGGTGAAACCTTGTATAGCATTGCCAAGGCCCGCAACACCACCGTCGACGAACTGGTTGATTTGAATCCCCAACTGAGCGAGGGACTGAAAGCCGGAATGGTATTAAAACTACGCAAACCGGAAGGCAAACCGGAGAGTAAACCTACAGGTCAATCAACTCCTGCCGCACTCAGGCCTGCGAAGCACAATGAATGTTATAATCCCGATAATATTAACAAAACATACAAAATAGGTTTACTCCTGCCGTTCCTGCTGGATGAAGCCACTGCAGCCCTGGAAGCACCGGAACAGAAAGATCCTTCTGTTTTCGAGAACTTCAACTATTTTCAGTTTTATGCCGGTTTTATGCTGGCAGCCGACTCGCTCGAAAAATACGGGCTTCATGCCCGCATACAGGTACTGGATGCCGACAGGCTGAACGACAGCCTTGCCATCAGGCAGACCCTTCGTAAACCGGGATTGGATAAAATGGACCTGCTTATCGGCCCTATGTATGCTTCCTCATTTACTATTGCCGACCGTTTTGCCGAAAAGCATTCCATAGGGATCATCAATCCGCTCTCGAGGCGTGAAAGCATAGTGCACGGAAATCCCTATGTAATCAAAACCCAGGCATCAGGCACAGGCATTTCGGCCAAACTGGCTTCCTTTATCAGCCATAATTACCCAGGGGCCAACATTGTTTCGGTACGAAATGATAAAAAGGAACTGAAGGTGGTGGCAGATGATTTTTCAGCACGCATCAAAGCCAATATCACAGCGCATTCCTTCTCGGGATCGTTTCAGGAGTCTGTTTTTTCGACCGATCTGATGGGTGGGGTGGCAAAGAAGCTCAAAGCGGGGGTTCAGAATATCGTTATTTTCTTTTCGAATAATAAAAACGCCGTTCCCAATTTTATTTCCCTTCTGAACCCGAACGCGAAATCCGACAATATTATCCTGATCGGGATGGATGGATGGGAGGAACTCGACCTGGAAACTGAATTCCTGGTGAACCTGAATTATCACCAGCTTACCTCCAATTATATCGACTACGAAAGCGAAGCCGTTCAGCAGTTTACAGCCAGGTTTCGTGCAAAATACGGGGCCGTTCCCTTATCCACCCGGCATGCTTTCCTGGGGTACGATATAGGCTGGTATTTCCTTACTTCCTTAATGTGGTATGGCGATCATTATATGGAATGCATACCGGAATACAAGGGAAACGGATTACAGTTTGATTTTGACTTTTCGGGAGCCGAAAAAGGAGACGGCTTGCAAAACCAGGCCATTAATATAGTGAAACTCCAGGATTATAAAATGGTGAAAGTAGAGTAATTACTGTTTCTGCACATTTTTCTTGCCCGACATAATAGCCAGTATTTCAGAAGCAATTTCTTCGACCGATTTGCCTGTCACAGTAATGAGTGTCCATTCCGTGTGAAGCTGGTAGTAGCGGTTGGCAAAGTTGATTTCGCGGCTAACATATTCGGGTTCCGAATAATTCCCGACGCTTCCTCCCAGGCGTTCGTTGCGTGTTTTACGCAGTTCGCTCAGCCGTGTGGCATTGGTGACCAGGCAGAATACCTTTGAAGGATCCAATTGCGAAAGTATTTCAGGAGGATTCAATCCCATAATGATAGGGACATTGGCTGCAAACCATCCTTTGTAGGCGAGATAGATGCTTATAGGCGTTTTAAAGGTGCGCGACACTCCCAGCAACACCACATCCGCTTCACTCAGGCTTTCGGTACGTTGACCGTCGTCGTGGTTAAAGGCAAACTGCATGGCATCGATGCGCTGAAAGTAGTCCTTGTTCAGCTTGTTGTACAGTCCGGGTTGTTGAGTGGGTTCGTGGATAAATCGATTTGAAAGACCGGTAAGCAGGGGGCCCATCAGGTCGATGCTTTCCACGTTGTGGCTGTGGCTTTCGCGTATTATCAGTTCACGAAGCGAGTCGGTGACCAGGGTATGAACGATAAAGGCACCCAGGGCATCGGCTTCCGTTACAATTTTTTTTACCTGCTCAGCCGAGCGTACATCGCCAAAAACCTGCACTTCTATATCCGTCGACGGGAACTGGGTGAGTGCGGCATTTAATGCCTGACGGGCCGTACGTCCCGTGCCATCCGAAACTACCAGTATATGGTATATTTTACCTCCGTTTTTCATACGCAGCGTTTGAATAATACAATCCGATATCCCACATCCCACTATCCCACATCCCACATCCCACATTCCACATCCCACATCCGACATCCGACACCCAACATTCCACATCCCACATCCAATATCTCACATCCGACATCAAAGATCCGAAATCTCTCACTCCATTATTTTTTAATCCACAGATTAGCCTTATTATACACCACGCTGGCCCTTTTGTAGGTACAGATAAACCCGGCATTTTCACCCGAGGGAGTATAATACGGTTTTAACTGCCCGCTATCGTGCAATATGTCTTCAATACAACTTATCTCTTCTCCTATAAAAGCTTTGTCGATGGGTTTGCCATGCCCGGGATAAATCGTGTCAAATTCCTTAGTAAAGGTAGTGAGATGCTGAAGGCTTTTTAAGTAAGTCTCCAGGGGTTCGCAGCTTGTACCCGACATGCGTTCAAAGGTATTATTGTTATCGCCGCTGAACAGCATTTTGTGTTGGGCATCGAGCAGGCAAATGCTCCCGGCCGTATGCCCGGGAACTTCTATCACTTCCAGTTTACGGTTGCCCAGGTTAAAAATATAGCCCTCCCTGACCGGCTTCAGAACCGTTTGCCTGGGATGCAGGGTATCGGTAAACCGGATCTCAGCAGGTATAGTCTTTCCACGAAGCATATTGCGCTCCATCTCCCAACGGTGTTCACTGGTATTGCAGTCAGCCAGCAGCGAAAAATCGGCCGGGTGAGCGTAAACCGTGGGAAACTGGTAGTTAGCCCCCCCATGATCCGGGTGCCCGTGTGTATTTACTACCACCAGGGGAAGGCTGGTGAGCGAAGCTATAAAATCCCTGACATTTACAGCGCCTGTTCCGTTATCGATCAACAGGGCGGTATCCGAACCTTCCACCAGGTAGAAATTAGCAATCCCCTGTTCGTCGATAGCCCAGACATGATCGGCTATGTTCTTCACTTTAAACCACATGGCATACGATGGATCGGCTACCTTAACGGCTGGGTGTTTACACCCGCTTTGTGATACAAGCAGAAGCAGGCTGACCGTGAGAATGAGCAGGAATGTTTTCAGGATTGACGTTTTCATGTTTTTGGATAAAGGATAAACTGATGATTTTGGGTAAATGGAGACGTAAAGGACTACGGTAGTATGGATTTCTGTTTTATGCAGCTGTTTGTTATTGAAGGCTTTGAACTGAAAATAATATAAAACATGTAATGATGTTTTGCTTTATATGTAGTTTCAGTCCGTTCGGCTCAAAGCGGGATGTACTGTTTAAGTATAAGTTTCCAGTGAAACAGGGTTTCGGTTTCGGCGGCTTTTTTGAACTTGTTTTTCTTAAGAATGCTATAAGAAGCTATATTGTTCTTTTCGGTCGAAGCCAGTATGGAATTCACGGAGGCTTCCTCACCGGCCCAAAGTACGATACCCCTCACAGCTTCAGTCATAAAACCCCTGTTACGGAATTTATCATAGGTTCCATACCCGATTTCTATTTCGCCTGCCGCATTGGGTTCGCCCAGTATACATATGTCACCCACCATGGTTTGATCCGGTTTTGATATCAGGGTCCAGAGGGTGTTAAGAGATAGTTCTTGCCCGCATCCGCCATATTGGGAAGTATGGTGTTTTCGAGGGCTTCTTTAAGTTCGGGAGAGATCAGCCTGTATGAGGGCTGCAAGTTCAACTCTTCCTCCAGCAAATTATCGCCCATGCCGTATTTTACCAGTTGCGAATAGGTAAGAGGCATTAAAATAAGCCTTTCCGTTTCTATCATGGATTTAGTATATCGTCTATTCCTCAGCCGGGGCAGAGCTTGCCCTGGAAAGCTATTCCAGCTCCAATTGCCGACAGATGGTTCTCCCGCCGGAATACCCAATGCAGCTTCAAGCTGGCAAGTCCCAAAATTAAAACATTAATTGCAATTTTTTACTGGTGTTTGAGGGAGAGTGAGGAGATTGAGGAGATTGAGGGGATTGAGGAGATTGATCCGGGACAAGGCGACAAGGCGAGGGGGCGAGGGGCGACAAGGCGAAATGGAGGAGATTGATGGGATTGAGGAGATTGATGGGATTGATCCGGGACAAGGAGACAGGGAGACAAGGCGAGGGGAGACAAGGCGAAATGGAGGGGATTGAGGGGATTGAGGGG
>CAIPFN010000374.1 GCA_903864265.1 uncultured Bacteroidales bacterium
ATCAATCCCATCAATCCCATCAATCCCATCAATCCCATCAATCCCATCAATCCCATCCTTCAACCCCAGCCTCCACCCTCTGAAGTCTAAAATTATCCCCCAATCCCTATAATAATTCTGCTATATGAATGCAGTATTCTGTATTTTTGCACAAATCAACTTTTGCACTCCACTCTATCCTTCAATTTTAACATTTTAAATGGCCAGCCGCGTTTATGCCGATCGTAAAATAGTGATTATTACCACCTTTCTGGTTATCGGTTTTATATATCTTCTAAGGTTATTCTATATACAGGTCATCGACAGGAGTTATACTGTATCGGCCAATAACAATGTTTTGCGTTACGTTACTCAATTTCCTGCCCGTGGTTTAATTTACGATCGCAACGGGAAACTACTTGTTTACAACGAAGCGGTATACGACCTGATGGTAATTCCCCGGCAGGTAAAGGATGTGGATACAGCCGAAATATGCCGCTTGCTCGGAATTACGGTTGAAGGATTTAACGAGCGCATGAAAAGAGCCCACGACTATTCACCCATGCTGGCATCGGCTTTCGAAAAACAAATCTCGAAGGAAACATACGGCTATGTGGAGGAAAAGCTTTACCGTTTCAGGGGGTTTTTCGTACAGCCCCGTACCCTGAGGAAATACCCCATGTCGATAGGAGCTCACCTGCTGGGTTATATAGGTGAAGTCACCCCCGCCCAGGTCGATAAAAATGAATATTACAAACAGGGTGATTATATTGGAATCAGCGGTATTGAACGCGCCTACGAGAAAGAACTCCGGGGTGTTAAAGGATTGAAAATCCGCATGGTCGATGTGTTAAACCGGGATGTGGGAAGTTTCGAAAACGGGCGTTATGATACGGCATCCGTGATGGGCAGCGACCTGTACACCGGCATTGATGCCGACCTGCAGGAATACGGCGAAAAACTCATGACCAACAAACGTGGTAGTATTGTGGCCATTGATCCCAAAACAGGTGAAATACTGTGTTTCCTCTCGAGCCCGGGCTATGATCCTAACCTCCTTGTTGGGCGGGTTAGAGGTAAAAATTATGCTGAGCTCAATAATGATCCTATCAAACCCTTGTACAACCGTGCCATCATGGGGCAATACCCGCCCGGTTCTACTTTTAAGATGGCGAATGATATGATAGGCCTGCAAATGGGAGTGATAACCAAAACCACCAGATTTTCGTGCCAGGGCCCGGGTTCATCGCCTATCAAATGCACACACAACCATGTTTCGCCTCTCGATGTGTACATGGCCATTCAGCAGTCGTGCAATCCTTTTCACTGGCAGGTATTCCGTGCCATTATGAATGACCCGGAATACGGAACGATAAAAGAACGCTACGATGTATGGCGGAATCACCTGCTGAGCATGGGTTTTGGCCGGAAACTGAATACCGACCTGGCTTTTGAAATGAAAGGAAACCTTCCTCCATCCGATGTTTTTGATAAAATTTATGGAAAAGGCAGCTGGAATTCCATGACCATACGCTCACTTTCGATCGGTCAGGGCGAAATTCTGGCCACTCCCCTGCAATTGGTGAATTACGCTACCCTGGTAGCCAACCGGGGATTCTTTTACCCGCCCCATGTGGTCAGAGCCACCGGAAACGAGAAAAACCAGACCAAATATTCCTCCGACAAGAATATCCCGACCATAAACGTAGAGTATATTGATGTGGTGCGCCAGGGAATGATGGAAGTGTTCGAAGGGGAACACGGAACTGCCCGTGCCTGGAAACTGGATAGCATTACCATGGCCGGCAAAACCGGTACCGCCGATAACCCTCACGGTAAACCACACTCCAATTTTATTGCTTTTGCACCGGTCGAAAATCCACAGATTGCTATTTGTGTGATTGTCGAAAATGCCGGATTTGGTGCCACCTGGGCTGCCCCTATCGCCACCCTGATGATCGAAAAATACATCACCCGCACCGTAAAGCGCAAGGAACTCGAAGAAAGGATGATTAATGCTAACCTGCTGAACAATTGAAAGAACAAAAAGGGATATTCCGTCATATCGATCGTACCATGGTGTTATTGTACCTGACACTGGTGCTGATGGGCTGGGTTAATATTTATGCCGCCGTGTACAATACGGAGCATGCCAGCATGTTCGATTTATCGCAGTCGTACGGCAAGCAGATGCTCTGGATAGTCACTTCGCTGGTGCTGGGATTGATGGTAATACTTACTGACGCCAAATTTTTCAATGCCTTCGCCTATCCTATTTACGGAGGCACCATATTGCTGCTGATACTGGTATTGGTGGCCGGAAAAGAAATTGCCGGCTCCCGCTCATGGTTCCAGGTTGGGGAATTCAGGCTTCAACCGGCTGAATTTGCCAAGTTTGCCACCAACCTGGCCCTGGCACATTACCTGAGCGGGTTGGATTTTGATAGCCGGAAACGGAAATCACAGATCATCCTACTGCTTTTGCTTGCCTTGCCCGCTTTGCTGATTTTGCTGCAGAATGATACCGGATCAGCCCTGGTATATGCTGCCTTCGCCCTGGTGCTTTATCGTCAGGGCATGCCAGGCAGCATATTGCTGATTGGCCTGGCCATAGCCATTCTGGCTATCATGGTTTTACTCTTTAACCAGTATATCGTTATCGCGGTAGTAGGTGTGCTGCTGGCAGGCTTTGTTTTCTTTATACGACGTACCATGCGGAACATCATCACCGTAATAGCTATATTTTTTGCTGCTTCATTGTTTGCCCTCAGCGTGGATTATGCTTTCGATAATGTGCTCGAACTGCACCAGAAAACGCGTATTAATGTACTTCTGGGCAAACAGGTCGACCTGAAAGGAGCCGGATATAATGTGAACCAGTCGAAAATTGCTATTGGCTCAGGTGCTTTCTGGGGAAAAGGATTTTTGAAAGGGACTCAGACCAAGTTTAACTTTGTACCAGAGCAAAGCACCGATTTTATTTTCTGTACCGTAGGTGAAGAATGGGGGTTTGTAGGCTCCACCCTGGTTGTACTCCTGTTTCTGGCGCTCTGTGTGCGCATTATCCTGATAGCCGAGCGACAACGCTCGGATTTCAGCCGCATATACGGATATGGAGTAGCCTCCATATTATTTTTCCATTTCTTTGTTAACGTCGGCATGACTATAGGGTTGATGCCCGTTATAGGGATTCCTCTGCCCTTTTTCAGCTACGGGGGCTCTTCCCTCTGGAGCTTTACCATTTTGCTGTTTATTTTTATTAAACAGGATTCAAACAGACTTCAGCTGGTATAATGTGCCATATGGTTCCCGCCAGCTACAGGGAAAGGATCTTAAAATGCCGCCGGGACCAGGGCCTTTTAAATCCGACCCCAAACCCTGGACTCTTACCCTAGCATTAATGCCTGATGTAAGGGTATGCGAGAAGCCTTCTGTATTTAATAATAATTTAGGTGAACCGAATATACCCTATGATTCATTTTGTTTTTTACTGATTATCATATTATTATGGATACCTTGCCTTTTTCTGAGATCATGACTTGAAAAATTCAGCACAAAAATAATTATGCGGTATACGACAACATAATATCTTTTTATAAGGGTGAATTTAGTACTTTTATTTTTTTAAACTCGGAATACTTATGCTGAACCTGACCCACCTGAAAATACAGACCAAGCTCCGGATCATGAGCCTGGTCACAATCATAAGCATAGCTGGCCTTGGGGTTATTTCCAATTATTTCTTTCAGACCAGTAAGGTGCTTGGCATCATTACCAATGGCGAAAGGGTTCATAACAACACTTTCCAGGAGGGAGTAGAGTGTTTTTACAAATACCAGGTGGGCGGCGATACAGCCTTGCTGGACTCGGCTGTGGCAAAGATCAATACAGCCAACCGTATGACTTACAATTTTTCAATTATTGATCAGTTGCTCCGGCTTCCTGAAGATAAATATATTGATATTTTTTACAGTACCTATAAGGAAGCATATAATTTTGATCACGACAATGCCTACCTGATGAGCAGCCGGATAAAACTCCTACTCTTCGTGAATAAAGAAAAACTGGCCGAAGCACAACGAATTACCATGCAAGGGTACGTGCTGGGCGAACAAATCAAGAAGAAGATCCAAGATATTCAGCATTCCGGGTCACAGGACAGCCTGGCGAGGGAAAGCAAATCTCTCGACAGTGAATTACGGAAAATGCGGACTTTTTACGGGGAGTTTGCCTCAGTTATTGTATCACTCAACGATTTCGCCAATACCCTTCTTTTTTGGGGAATCTGTCTGATTGTACTTGTGATGATACTGCTTCTCTGGACTATTTCGACCTTAATAGCCCGATCTATCACACATCCGGTGAAAATCATGGTCGGGAATTTCCAGGTCATTGCCAGGGGAAATCTCGATACGGAACTCCCCATACATACCAACAACGAGATAGGACAGTTAGCCTCCTCTTTCCGTGAGATTCAGAGCGGCTTACTCGAGGTGATTGCCTACACTAAAAAAGTAGCCGAAGGCGATTACAGCCAGCGCATTGAACCCCGCTCTGACGAAGACGAACTGAGCATAGCCCTGAACAAAATGGTGCTGAAACTGAAGGAATCGTACGATCGTTCCCAACAGGATTCCTGGTTCAAATCAGGCATCAACCAGCTGAACGTAAAATTGAGTGGCGACCATCACCTGAAAGACCTGTCGGCCAATGCGCTTGAATTTATGATGACATTTCTCCATTCCCAGTTAGGAAGCATTCATTTGTATACCCCGGAATATCAGTTCCTGAAATTGATTGCGTCCTCCGGTTTTGATCCTAAGAAACTGAAAGACCGGATTAAACTCAACGAAGGCATACTGGGGCAGGTGGCCTTAAAAAAAGAAATGATCCTCCTTTCGGAAGTACCTTCCGAATCCTATGTATCCTTCTCATCCACAGGCTCCTACACTCCAAAACAGGTAGTGGTTATCCCCCTGGTTTTTAACGATATCCTGATAGGCGTTCTGGAATTATCCTCTCTGAGTGCCTATACCGAACAGGAAATAGAATACCTGAAAGAGGCAGCCGAAATCATAGCAATCAATATCAGTTCATGCATCAACCTGGTAAAAACCACCGAATTGCTGCAAAAAACACAGGAACAGGCCAGCGAACTGCAGGTGCAACAGGAAGAGCTGAGAGTAGCCAACGAAGAGTTGACCGAACATACCAAAGTGCTCACCGAAAACGAAAAGAAGCTACAGGTACAACAGGAAGAGCTGAGGGTCGCCAACGAAGAACTCGAAGAACGCACCCGCCAGCTCGAAATCCAGAAAGAAGATATAGGCATCAAAAACAAGGAACTCACCGAAACCAAAGACACCCTGGAGGTAAAAGCCAGCGAGTTGCAGCTGGCAAGCCAGTATAAATCGGAATTCCTGGCCAATATGTCGCACGAACTCCGCACCCCGCTGAACAGCTTGTTGATCCTGTCGAACCTGCTGGCTAACAATAAAAAAGGAAACCTTACCCCCGACCAGGTACAATCGGCACAGATCATTTATAAAAGCGGCACCGATCTGCTCTTTTTGATCAACGAGGTGCTCGACCTTTCCAAGATAGAGGCCGGGAAAATGACTTTTGAATTCGGGCTGGTGAACTCAGTGGATATACGGGAAGAAATCCTTTCGGATTTTAATGCCCTGGCCTCCGATAAAAAACTGAATTTCGAAGTGACAGTAGGCCCCGGGTTCCCTGTACAGGTTGAAACCGATCGCTATCGTTTGATGCAAATCATCAAAAACCTGCTTTCCAATGCCTTTAAATTCACCAAAGAAGGTAAGGTGAGTGTTGATCTGATGGTGCCGCCCCAGGATGTTAAGTTCAGCGTCCCCGGTTTGAATGCGGGGAATACCTGCTGTATTAAAGTGGAAGACAGCGGGGTAGGTATTCCGGCCGAGAAACTGGATGCCATTTTCGAAGCCTTCCAGCAGGCGGATGGAAGCATTTCGCGTAAATTCGGAGGCACCGGGCTGGGGCTTTCCATTTCGCGCGAGCTGATTAAAATGCTGGGCGGTGAAATACAACTGGAGAGCCAGTTAAACCAGGGCTCTTCCTTCTTCGTCTACCTGCCGGTACGGCAAATGGCCAAACCTGAAGGAGAAAACAGGGCCCCCGGTCTGGCTGAACCCTATACAAAACCGGAAACGGCCGGGTTACCGGTAGCTTTTATCACTACCGATGCCATAGTTAAAACATGGTTTATTGACGACGACCGCCTCGATGCAGGCAACGACGACCGGACCGTGCTGATCATTCATTCGTCGAAGCCCCAGGCCAAACTGTTTATGCAACAGGTCAGGGCCAAGAATTTCAGGGTTATAGTAGCAGCTTCCATTCCCGACGGCATAATCCTGGCCGAAGAATTCCGTCCCAGGGCCGTTATGCTGGCCGTTGATCTGGCGAAAGACAAGAAAGGCTACCATTTGCTGAAATCGCATTCCGCCATACGAAAACTCCCGGTTCATCTCATCACCCCTCTCGAATACAATGAAACCAACGAGGAAAATGAACTAAAAACGCTTGATACCATTGAATTCGCCGATGCCCTTAAAACGCTCGAAAACGATTTCCTGTCACCTCCCAGGAAAATACTGGTGGTGGAGGATGATTTGCCGACTCGCAAAATTGTGAAGGAATTGCTCTCGGAACTCAATATCAGCATCAAGGAAGTCGGATTTGCCGAAGATGCCTTTCAAATCCTGTCGGGCGAAGCTTTCGACTGTATGATCCTGGATCTGGGCCTGCCCGATTATTCAGGAAAGGTATTGCTCGAGAAACTTAAAGCCAATCATATCACCATACCGGAAGTGATTGTGTATACCGGCAAAGAGATTTCGAAAGATGAACACAAAAACCTGAGTTCCTACACTAACGTCATCATTTTAAAAGGATTGAAATCGGACGAGCGTCTGATGGATGAGGTAACCCTTTTCCTGCACCAGGTTTCGAAAACCATTCCCGATTCCAGAACGGCCGGTCATTCGTTAAAAGACGATGATCTTCTGTTTAAGGGGAAAAAGATCCTGGTAGTTGACGATGAGATACGCAACGTTTTTGCCCTGGCCAAAGTGCTGGAAGAAAAAGAAATAGAGGTCTTTGAAGCTGAAAACGGAGAGGTTGCCCTCGAAGTACTGAGAGCTCACCATGAAATTGACCTGGTGCTTATGGATGTGATGATGCCGGTAATGGATGGGTATGAAGCCATGCGGATCATCCGCAATACACCTGAAATCAGGAAAGTTCCAATCATATGCATTACGGCCAAGGCCATGAAAGAAGATCATGACAACGCCTTAAAAAACGGAGCCAACGACTATCTCTCGAAACCTGTAAACGAAGAAAAACTATTCGCCATGCTGAAAATCTGGCTTTATAAAAAATAAGTAGTCCCCGGGAATGCAGGGCCAGGCTTCGGCTCTCCGCCTTGCAAGAAAAGCGAATACCATTAACATCAGCAGTGGGCAGCATCTACTGCACGTTAGAAAACTAAATAATATCAAATGAAAATGAAACCTAAGATTCTTATTGTTGACGACCTTATCGAAAACCTGATCAGCCTTGAAGCTATACTGGAGGATTTCGATATCGAACTGGTTAGGGCATTTTCGGGAGAAGAGGCATTAAAACATAGTATAAAGGATGATTTCGCCCTGGTGATTCTGGATGTGCAGATGCCCGGGATGAACGGCTATGAGACGCTCGAAATGATGCGGCAGCGCAAGAAAACCAAGTATCTGCCTGTGATTTTTGTTTCGGCTATTCACCAGAGCGACCTGAATATCATCAAAGGAATTGAAACCGGTGCAGTCGATTTTATTCCAAAACCTATTATCCCCGATATCCTCAAAGGCAAGGTGCAGGTATTCCTGGACCTGTATCTGCAGCGTAAAAAGCTGGATATGCTGCTGGCCGAAATGGAAGAAACCAACCTGAATCTGAAAATCGCCAAGAGCAAAGCCGAAATTGCCACACGCACCAAATCAATGTTTCTGGCCAACATGACTCATGAAATCCGTACCCCGCTCAACGGGGTTATCGGGCTATCGAAATTGTTGCAAAAAACGCCTTTAAACGCCGACCAGGAAGAATTACTCAATATCATCACCACCTCAGGGGAAAACCTGCTCCAGATTATTAATGATATACTGGATTTTTCGAAAATTGAATCAGGCCAGATACAGCTCGAAAATATTGATTTCGATCTGAAGAGCCTGCTCAACAATGTGTATCAGCTGATGAAGTTTAAAGTGGATGAAAAAGGCATAGCCTTCAGCTACCACATTTCGGACAACATTCCAGCCGTACTCAACGGTGATCCACTGAGAATCAGCCAGGTGCTGATCAACCTGGTGAACAATGCTATAAAGTTCACGCACAAGGGCCTTGTGGAATTCAACGTTGAACTGGTGGACAAAACAGGAGATTCGGTTCGTATTTTATTCCGCGTGAAAGATAGCGGTATAGGCATCTCGAACGATGGGAAGCTGTTGCTTTTTAAAGAGTTTTCGCAGTCGGAAAGTAATATTTCGCGTAAGTACGGCGGTACCGGCCTAGGCCTGGCCATCTCCAAAAACCTGGTTAACCTGATGAGCGGTGAAATCGGGGTTGAAAGTGAATTAAATGAAGGATCGGAATTCTGGTTCAGGCTGCCCCTGAAAGAAGCTAAATTTGAAATTGCCGAAATGGGAGGACCTGTAGGGCAGGTTCCTAAAAACCTGAAAATACTGCTGGCTGAGGACAATATTATAAACCAGAAGGTGGCCAGGCTCACCCTGAAACAATTTGGGCTGGAATGCGATGTGGCCGGTGATGGGCAGGAAGCCTTCGATATGTTTAAAAAGAATAACTATGAAGTCGTGCTGATGGACATGCAAATGCCTACCATTGACGGGCTGCAATCCACTTCCATGATCCGCACACATGAAAAGGACAACCTGCTGAATTCCCACGCTTACATCGTTGCCCTAACCGCCAATGCCATGGCCGAGGATAAGCAACTCTGCCTGTTGTCGGGGATGAACGATTTTTTAAGTAAACCTTTTACGGAACAGGAATTTAGCAAGGTACTGATTGAGGCAGGCAAACGCCTGGGAAAAAATTGATTTCAGAGTATATGGTACAGGGAGCTTATAATGAATCCAATGCCGATTTGTTGGATATCGAACTTCAATTGCTCCTGGACGCGATATTTTTAAGGTATGGCTACGATTTCCGAAACTACAGCAAGGCCCATATCAAACGGAGGGTTTTACACCGGCTGGCCCTCAGCACTTTGCCATCGGTTACACTTTTGCAGGACAGAATACTGAGAGACCGGGAATTTTTCACCGAACTCCTCGATGATCTCTCCATCAACGTGACGGAGATGTTTCGGGATCCCGATTTTTATAAGTCGCTGAGGGAAAATATTATTCCTAAGCTCAGGACCTATGCATATTTTAAGATCTGGCATGCCGGCTGTTCCACAGGGGAAGAGGTGTATTCGCTTGCAATTCTGCTTAAAGAGGAGGGTTTGCTCGGTCGCTGCCAGGTATATGCTACCGATTTTAACCGCAAAGTTCTCAGCATTGCCAAAGAAGGGGTGTACCAGAAAAACGAGATTGAGCAATACGAGAAGAACTACCAGGTGGCAGGAGGCATGCATAAGCTGTCCGATTACTATAAATCGCGTTATGGTTCGGTGATTTTCGACAAGGACCTTTCGGATAAAATTGTTTTTGCCGACCATAACCTGGTAACGGATACCGTATTTGCGGATGTGAACCTGATCCTATGCCGTAACGTGCTCATTTATTTTGAAAAAAACCTGCAGGAACATGTGCTGCGGCTGTTTTATGAAAGCCTGGTTCCATCAGGCACCTTATGCCTGGGAACGAAAGAAAGTCTGAAATTTACCAGCCAGGAGAATTTATTTGAGGTGATTGACCCCAAACAAAAAATCTATAAAAAGAAAATCAAATGATGTATAAGGCCATAGTTATTGGTACATCATACGGAGGCCTGGAAGCGCTGAAGAGCATTCTTCCCCGGTTTGGAAAAGATTTTCCACTGCCGGTAATCGTGGTTTTGCATATTGGGGATCATAATAATGAAACCTTTGTAAGCTATATGGATTCGCTTTGCCCCTTGCAGGTCAAAGAAGCTGAAAGCAACGAACAAATCAGGGCCGGGTTCATTTATTTCGCCCCTCCCAATTACCACCTGCTGGTTGAATCCGATTTTTCATTCTCCCTGTCGACCGAAGCCAAGCATAATTTCTCGAGACCTTCGATAGATGTTTTATTTGAATCGGCGGCATGGGTGTTTACCTCAAGCCTGATAGGGGTGGTTTTAACCGGAGCCAACTCCGATGGAGCGGTTGGATTGAAAATGATCAAGGACTTTGGCGGAATAGCCATTGTACAGAGCCCATGTTCAGCCCTGTCGCCTCAGATGCCCCGTGCAGCGCTCAAGATGGCCAGGCCGGAGTATAAGCTGGGACTCGATGCCATTGCCGATACCTTAATCAGCCTGGCTGCTACCGCGCCCTAAGCCGGTTGATGGCCCCTTTGTCTTTGCGCTATTGGAATCGGGTAAATGATCTCCATAAAAAAAACCGCTCCATGACTGAAGCGGTTTTTGTATTTTAAGCTATTGGGTTTAGTAGAAC
>CAIPFN010000375.1 GCA_903864265.1 uncultured Bacteroidales bacterium
CAGACTCTGCTACCGTTATCGGCTTCGTTATTGCTTCAGGCAGTGGCTTTTCCGAAAAAGGGGTGTGTTACAATACCGCTGCAGTTCCCACCATAGCCAATAATAAGGTAGCATATACCGGAGCGGCAACTACGGCCACTTTTAATGTTACCCTTCCAGGCCTTACCTATGCTACAAAATATTATGTAAGGGCCTATGCGACCAATTCAAGCACTACCGTTTATGGTGAAGAATTCAGCTTTACCACTTTGCCGGTTGTTCCTACCCTTACTACTTCTGCCGTTACCCTCATCACGGGTAATTCCGCTTCAGGCGGTGGTGTGGTAACCGTTGGAGGTGGTGCCGATGTTACTGCCCGTGGTATCTGCTTTGGCTTAACATCCAAACCTACTATTGCCGACGGCAAAACCGCTGATGGTGCAGGCACAGGTGCATTCACCAGCCTTCTTACCGGACTCAAAGGTCACACCTTCTATTTTGTACGTGCATACGCTACCAACAGCGCCGGCACAGGTTACGGTCCCGAATTAGGATTTTCCACTCTGGTTGACTTACCTGCAGTAACCACTTCTGCTGTAACAGGCGTTACCAAAGTAGCTGCTATTTCAGGCGGCGAGGTTACCTACGACGGAGGCGGAACCATTACAGCCCGCGGTCTTGCTTACGGTACAAGCGCTAATCCAACCACTGCCGACAACAAAATCGACGGAGGAACCGGAGTGGGTGTATTCGTAAGTAATCTTACCGGCTTAACCACCTTCACTACCTATCATGTTCGTGCCTTTGCTACCAACAGCGTCGGTACTTCTTACGGAAGCGACCTTTCATTCACCACCCTGGCTGATACGCGTACCTGGTATATTCCTGGTGACTATGTAGCTGCCAGCTATCCCGGATCCACTTTCAACAACTGGGATCCTGCAAATTCTCCATTCGTGAAAAGCACGGTTTCAGCCCCTGATAAACTCGAAGGGTATGTTTACATGGCCGGAGGAACCAACGGATGGAAATTTGCCACTCAGCCTAACTGGGATGGACCTAATTACGGAGCCGGAGCCACTGCAGGTACTTTGGATGCCAACGGCGGAAACTTCGCTTCACCAGCCGGGTATTACAAACTTAACGCCGATGCCGCAGCTTTGACTTATACCGCTGTTGCTACCTCATGGGGTGTTATTGGCGATGCTTCCCCACTGGGATGGAACGATGAAACGGCATTGGCTTACGATCCTGCTTCACGCACCTGGACAGGTGGAATGCATATGACTGCTGCTCAGTTTAAATTCAGGGCTAACCATTCATGGGATTATAACTACGGAAGCACAGCAGCCAACAATACTTTGGATGCAGGCGGAAGTAATATCGCTCTCACCGTTGAGTCAGATTATGTTTTTGCTCTCGATTTAAGCCATCCTAATGCATATACTTATACCGCCAACAGATGGGGTGTTATTGGTGATGCTACACCTGACGGCTGGAATTCGGATCAGAATATGAGCTGGGATGCTACCAATAAGTGTCTGACCATCACCCTTGCCCTGATTCCGGGCACCTTCAAATTCAGGGCCAATGATGACTGGGCTCTCAATTATGGCGGTGATCCTGCTGCTCTTACAGCGGGTGGCGACAATATTCCTGTTGCTGTTGCCGGTAATTATACAATAAAGTTCTATGTTACAGGTACGATCCATTGTACCATTGTTAAAAACGGTAAAAAATAAGCTTGCTTGATTTAAAAGGGGCTGAACCTTTTGCTGGGATCAGCCCCTTTTTACATCATACTAAAATGTAGCTGCTACGATTATTTCTTCTCAGCTGCTGTGGCTCCGTAACTCCCTTCTCAGGCTCCTTCCGGATTAGTCTGTTGTTTATTTATGTAAAAGCATAAGTCCTGCTTGCTTTTCTGTGAATAATAACTGCTGTTTTTACTTGTTTCCAGGCCTGAAATCGCCTAATGCCATACTTACATTTTCAATTACATGCTGTAATAACCATCCGTTATGCAACAACGTGGTTTGCTGTTTGATATTTGGGGAAAGATCTACCCCGGCATATCATCCCGAATTTTAGAGAATTTTTTGTTAACTGTTGAAGTCAACCGCACTGCCCGGCGACCGGCTAACGAACAGGTTGACTGGTACAAGGATGCCGTGGTATATTCCCTGTATGCCGATCTTTTTAATACCGACTTTGCAGGCTTAACTCAAAAACTGGATTACCTCCACGACCTGGGCATCAACTGCATCTGGCTGCTGCCTGTACTCGATTCGCCCATGCGCGATGCCGGTTTCGATATCAGCGATTATTACAGCATACGGGCCGAATTAGCCGGTGCCAAAGGATCGGATAAACATGAAGTTTTCAGTCAGTTCCTGGCCGAAGCCCACAACAGGGGAATAAGGGTGATTTTCGATATCGCGATGAACCACACTTCCAACGAACATCACTGGTTCCTCGAAGCCAGTAAATCAAAAGACAATCCCTACCGGAACTATTACATCTGGAGCAGGGATAATACGCTCTACGATAAAGCGAGGATCATTTTCAAGGGCATCGAAAAATCGAATTGGGAGCCTTGCGGCGAAGAATTTTTCTTCCATCGCTTTTTTAACTTCCAGCCCGACCTCAATTACCAAAACCCCCAGGTGTTGCTCTCTATGAGCCGGGCCCTCCTTTTCTGGCAGAATAGCGGGGTGGATGGCTTCAGGGTCGATGCCATTCCTTATATATGGAAAATAGAAGGTACCGAATGCGAAAATCTGCCACAAACGCACCTGGTCGTCAAATTCTTCCGGGCCATGCTCGATTATATCAAACCAGGCTCCCTCCTGCTGGCCGAAGCCTGCCAGCAACCGGCTAAAGTGGTTGAATACATGGGCGAAGGCGACGAATGCCATGCCGCTTACCACTTCCCCCTGATGCCCCGGATTTTTAAATCCATTGCCATGCAAAGCGGCAAACCCATCGAAGAAACCCTTTCCAAAGCCTTTACCCCTGAACTGCCGCCCAGCGGGCAATGGTTCACTTTCCTGCGTTGCCACGACGAACTGAGCCTCGAACTGGTGTATGTGACCGAAGATGAACGAAAATATATACACCAGAAATATTGCCTGAAACCCGAATGGGATTTCCGCCTGGGCGAAGGCATCTCAGCCCGCCTGTCGGAACTGATGCAACGCGACGAACGACGCATACTGCTGGCTTATTCCATAATTTTAACCCTCCCGGGAACACCGGTAATTTATTATGGCGACGAATTCGGAAAACTAAACGACGAAGCCTATTACAACGAAATGATACGGCTTACAGGTAAGGATGATACCCGTTTCCTGGTACGTGGAAAAATCGATTGGGACGAACTGGCTCAAAACCTCGAAAAGCCTGACAGTTTCAGCAGCCATATTTACCATAAACTCAAACGCATGCTGCATATCCGCAACGAGCACAAAACCTTTGGACGTGGCAGCATTGCTTTCATCACCCTTCCCGGTGCCGAAAACGGAGAACTGCTTTCCTTTACCCGTACCTTCGAAAATGAAAAATGGCTCATCATTCATAATATGACCGACCAGTCTTTCCAACTGGAATTACCTCCTTCAGCCGTTAATAAGCTAAATGCCCTCGACAACCAAACCTGCGTTTCCATCGAGCCTTATGGATTCGACTGGATAAACATAAGCTAAACGAACTTTATATAAATAGATAAAGACCTTAAAATGATTCTTATTGAACCTATGTAAAACGTTCAACAGCAGTTTCCTGAAAAGTGAGTCAAATACGTAATCAGGAGATAAAAATCACTGAATTTTTCAATCCTGATCGCTTCAACTTTGAAGCTTTGAACCCGGATGTCGGATGTCGGATGTCGGAACTCGGAACTCGGATGTCGGAACCCGGAACCCGGAACCCGGAATCCGGAACCCGGAACCCGGAACTTTGAACCCGCAACTCTGAACCCGGCACTCTGAACCCGGAACCCGAAACCCGGAACTTTGAACCCGCAACTCTGAACCCGGCACTCTGAACCCGGAACCCGGAACCCGGAACTCTGAACCCGGCACCCGGAACCCGGAACTTTTTAATCTGATCCCCTCAACCCCAAATACCTGCCTCCCAATGCCAGAAAAATATTTATTCGAAGCTGTAATTTTCGACCTCGACGGTGTAATTACCCGTACAGCCCTGGTTCACAGCCATGCCTGGAAAAAAATGTTCGACGACTACCTTCGCCAGCGTGAAATACTGTTTGGCGAAACCTTCAGGGAGTTCACCCAAAAAGACGATTATCTTCCTTATGTAGATGGCAAACCCCGGTATGAAGGCGTAAAATCATTTCTTGAATCAAGGGGTATACATATCCCCTTTGGCGATCCTTCGGATGAAGTGGAACTGGAAACGGTTTGCGGTCTGGGTAACAGGAAAAATATCACCTTCAACGAAGTGCTGTCGCGCGACGGGGTAAGCGTATATGAATCAACAGTACAAATGATACACGACCTGAAGAAAGCAGGCGTTAAGGTAGGCGTAGCATCCTCCAGCAAAAACTGTGAAGCCGTGCTCGAAGCTGCCGGGCTGATGCCCCTGATCGAAACCCGCGTCGATGGCGTGGTTTCGGCCGAGATGGGCCTGAAAGGCAAACCCGAACCGGACATCTTTACAACCGCCGCCGCTAACCTGGGCGTAAAACCGCATAATGCCATCGTTGTTGAAGATGCCACCTCTGGAGTTGCCGCAGGGCATGCAGGCAATTTCGGACTGGTGCTGGGTATTGCCCGCGAAGACAACAAACATGAACTCCTGTTGAACGGGGCCGATATAGTGGTCGACGACCTCTCCGAAACATCACTCGAAGCCCTGAATAACTGGTTTCTGCGAGGGATGGACGAAGATGGCTGGAATATCACCTACCATACCTATGAGCCTTTCAAAGAACGCACCCGCGAAGCCTTGCTCACAGTTGGTAACGGGTACTGCGGCACAAGGGGAGCCATGGACGAAATGGATGCCAATGCCATTAATTACCCGGGGACTTATATTGCCGGCCTGTATAACCGCCTAAGCACTCCTATTGCAGGCAGAGATATCTGGAACGAAGACTTTGTCAATGCCCCGAACTGGCTACCGCTTACATTTAGTATTAATGACGGACCCTGGTTCAATATCAACAATACCACTCTGCTTTCAATCGAACGTAACCTGGATCTGAAATCCGGACTTCTTTCCCGCATCCTGAAAGTGAGGGACGAAAAAGGGAACGAAACCCTGATTGAATCACAAAGATTTTCATCCATGGCTGACCCGCATGTATCGGCCTTGCAGTATTCAGTAAAGCCTTTAAATTATAGCGGTAAAATTACCCTGAAAATGGGCTTAAACGCTGCCATCATCAACGATGGCGTTGAACGGTATAAATCACTCAGCCAGCATCATTTGAAACCGCTTGATCAGGGTGCTGCCGCGAACAGGCAGTTTGTACTGGTCGAAACTACCCAATCCGGGATCCGCATTGCCGAAGCGGCTGATCATTACTTTTATCAGTATGGGAAGGAATGTACTCCTGAGCTTGCCCACATCATAGCACCTTCCTCGGTATACGGAACGGTTTCCTTTGAAATTGCAAGAGCAGAAGCAGTAACTATCGTGAAGAAAGTTGCTGTTTATACTTCGAAAAGCGACGACGTAAGCGATCCGCTGGCAGCAGCATTTGCTAAATTAGATGCAATTGTTGGCAATTTCGATACTTTATTGAATGCCAGTGCTGAAGCATGGAAAATCACCTGGGATAAAATTGATATGCAGCTGAGCGGCGACCGCTTTTCGCAAAAAATGCTCAGGCTTCATCTCTACCATTTGATGGTAAGCATGTCGCCCAACAACAAGTCCATTGATGCCAGCATTACCGCACGCGGGCTTCATGGCGAAGCTTACCGCGGGCATATTTTCTGGGACGAACTGTTTATCCTCCCGCTGTATGACATAAATCTTCCGGAAGTAGCCAAATCCATGCTGATGTATCGTTATCGCAGGCTCGGGAAAGCAAAGGAATATGCCGCCGAATATGGGTACTCAGGAGCTATGTTCCCCTGGCAAAGCGGTTCTGATGGACGCGAAGAAACCCAGGTGATACACCTGAACCCCCTCAACGGGCAATGGGATGTGGATCACAGTTCGCTGCAGCGCCATGTTTCACTGGCTGTAGCCTTCGATATCTGGCAGTATTTCCAGATTACCGAAGATTTCGCCTTTATGAAGGCTTACGGCACCGAAATGTTCCTGGAGATCTGCCGCTTCTGGGCCAGCAAATGTCACTGGAACGAAAGTCGGCAACGGTACGATCTCACCAAAGTCATGGGACCCGATGAGTTTCATGAGCAATACCCCGAGGCTGCCGAAGGCGGGCTGAATAATAATGCCTATACCAACATTATGGTCGCCTGGGTTTTCCGTAAAGCTGAACTCATCCTCGAATCATACGGCGATACAGCCCGGGCAGCGTTCGAAGCCCTGGGATTTCAACAGGAAGAACTCTCTGCCTGGAATGACATTGCCGGAAAACTATTCCTCGACATCAATAAGGACGGAATCATAGCCCAGTACGAAGGGTATTTCGACCTTAAAGAGCTGGACTGGGAATATTACAAAACGAAATACGGCAACATTCACCGCATGGACCGCATTCTGAAAGCCGAAGGCCTTTCGCCCGATGAATTTAAGGTTTCAAAGCAGGCCGATATGCTGATGACTTTCTATAACCTGGAGAAAAGCGAAGCCGACAGCCTGTTATCCGGAATGGGATATACCCTGCCGGGTGATTACCTGCAGCGCAACCTCGAATACTATTTTAACCGTACTTCGCATGGTTCGACCCTGAGCCGTATTGTGCATGCCCGCCTGGCATCCATTGCCGGCAACAGGGAAATGAGCTGGCAACTGTATTCCGATGCTTTGGCCAGCGATTTTGTGGATATTCAGGGAGGCACCACAGCCGAAGGAATACATGCCGGCGTTATGGCAGGTACCGTGCTTATTGCCTTGTCGACATTTGCCGGAATTTCCTTCGATCACGACTACCTCTCGGTACAGCCCTCGCTTCCTGATGCATGGGATTCGCTTAGTTTCGGGCTCACCTTTAAAGGAACCCGCTACAGTATGGAAATCACCAAAACACAGGTCCTCATCAATGCAGATAAAAATGCAACTGTCCGGATCAACAGCACTATGCTGAATATCATCAAAGGAGAAGAATGCGTTTTTACGCGTTAAGCTTTTAGTAAACAGGTTAAGGCTGAGGCTGAGGTTAAGGTTAAGGTTAAGTAATTATCTTAGCAGGTGCTCAACCGTAATCTCAACCTCAACCTTTTAATTTGAACCTATTCATTCCGGTTTAATAAAATCCAAGCGAATATTTAAAAGCGACAATGAATCTTACCCTCCCTTTATCCCCCCGGCACCCGGCACCACATGAACAGCCAATAATCAACCGCAAAACCAGGGCTTCAGGCACCCGGAACCCGGAACCCGGAACCCGGAACCCGGCACCCAGCACCCAGCACCCGGAACCCGGCACCCGGAACTTCTTTTATCACCAACAATTCTCCTTTTAAACCTTTGAAATCCTGAACAAATAACCGTAGAGCCGGCACCCCGAACAAGGAACCCGGAAACCGGAATTACAAAATCACGAACTCAAAAATAACCTTTTAAACATTAACCCATGTTAGGCGACATATTACTGATTACAGAAAAACATGAAAAAGCCGGTGCCAAAATCATTGAGCATATCCTTGCCAACCAAAAGCCCAAAATGATCATCGGGATTTCGGGTGAATCCGGTTCAGGGAAATCAGAGCTGGCACATGTTATCGCCAAAGGCCTGCGCAAGCACGGCATATTTGCCAAACCGCTTCATATCGACAATTATTACCGCATCCTCCCCCTGCTTCGCACCCAATGGCGCAAGGATAACGGAATTCAGAACGTGGTTGGGTATGGCGAATACGATTGGGATACCATTTACCGCAATATAACCGAATTTAAGGCTGGCAAAGTGTCAACCGGGCCTTGCGTGGACCTGGTTACCGAGCAGGTCGATCAGCTTACAACCGACTATTCAACTGTGGATATGATAGTTGTGGATGGTTTGTATGCCATTAAAACCGAAGGTGTCGACCTGAGCATTTTTATCGAACTTACCTACCACGAAACCAAGAAAGCACAACTTGTACGGGGTAAAGAGCCACAGAATGAATACCGCATGGCTGTACTCGAACAGGAGCACCAGATGGTAAAAGCCCTCAGGTCCAAAGCTGATATCTTAATAAGCATGGAGTATGAGGCTGAAATTGTAAAGAAGTAAAAACTGGATTTTCCCTATGAAACCATATCCCCTATAAATCCTTACTGCAAAACGTGGGTTGGTTTTAGCAAAAGGGTATAAACAGAATGTTCAATCTATTGTAAAATCAAAAAAAACGGCTCCCATAGGAAGCCGTTTTTTTACATTTTAATTTCGTCCTGATTCTTGTTCAGGAACCGATAGTCCGTCAGCTGGTACGAATTGATAGGTGCCAGGTTGATCCATTTTTTATATTTAAAATACCATTTCCACTGAATGGAACGCAATAAACCGCCTTGTTTTAAAAAGGCACAAACAAAAGGATGAAGATTGATTTTCAGGTATTCTTCATTTTGATCCTGCAGCAGATACTGAATGTTATTTTCAATTTCGTCGGTGAGTAAAATGCTGGGCTTAATTTCGCCGGTACCTCCGCAGGAGGGGCATTTTTCAAGGATAGCCACATTCGTTTCGGGGCGTACCCGCTGACGGGTAAGCTGAACCAATCCGAATTTGCTTGGAGGCAAAATGGTGTGTTTCGCATTATCCTTAGCCATTTCATCTTTCAGGCGCTGATACAGTTTGCGCCGGTTGGTGCCTTCGTGCATATCAATAAAATCGACCACGATAATGCCGCCCATATCGCGCAGTCGCAACTGACGGGCAATTTCGGTTGCGGCTTCCAGGTTCACCGAAAGGGCGTTTTCCTCCTGGCTGCTGTCGCTGTTCACTTTATGGCCACTGTTTACATCAATAACATGCAAGGCTTCGGTATGCTCAATAATCAGGTAAACCCCGCTTTTGATGGTGACGATTTTACCAAAGGAATTCTTGATCTGCTTATCGATGCCGAAATTATCGAAGATGGGGATTTTGCCTTTATACACCTTTACAATATCTACCTTATCGGGCGAAATCGTACGTATGTAATTTTTAACCTCCTCGGCTACATTCGGGTCGTCGACATGAATGTTGTTGAACGATTCGTTAAGCATATCGCGCAGTATGGCCGAGGTACGGTCCAACTCACTCACGATTTTCTGTGGGGCTTTTGCCCCGTACATCTTTTGAGCCACCGATTCCCACTTCTGAACCAGTGAATTCAGGTCGGCATCCAGGTCAGCCACGCGTTTGCCTTCGGCCACCGTGCGGATAATTACTCCGTAGTTTTTGGGCCGTATGCTGGAAATCAATCGTTTCAGACGATTCCGTTCTTCGGCACTCTTGATTTTTTGGGAGATGGAAAGCCTGTTACTGAAAGGTACCAGTACCAGGTAACGGCCTGCAAAGGAGATTTCGGATGAAATACGAGGTCCCTTGGTCGAAATCGGCTCTTTGGCAATCTGAACCAGTATGAGTTGGTTAGGTGCCAGCACCTGCGAAATTTTCCCTGTTTTCTCAATGTCAGGTTCCACTTCAAACGCCTCCATCTGGCTCTGGGCATCTTTACCGGCCAGGGTATTACGGGTATACTTTTGAAATGAATTGATCTGAGGACCCAGGTCGAGATAATGCAAAAAAGCATCCTTCTCATAACCCACATCCACGAACGCAGCATTAAGGCCGGGCATTATTTTTTTGATACGCCCGAGGTATACGTCGCCAACAGCAAAACTGTTGTTCGTTTTCTCCTTATTAAGTTCTACCAACACCTTCTCTTCCAGAAGCGCGATGTTAACTTCAGAAGATCCGGCATTTATTATTAATTCCTTGTTTACCACAGCTATATTAGCTTTTCATAATATTACACCAATACACATCGTAATGCTGATTGTATGGCATAAAGATGTGAGGGTAAAAGTAAGTAAAAAAAATTTCACCACATGAAATAACACACGTTTCATGTGATGAAATCAGAGAATTTAATCGTTGTTATTTCTTCTTATGACGATTCTTGCGTAAACGTTTTTTCCGTTTATGGGTCGACATTTTATGTCTTTTTCTTTTCTTTCCGCTTGGCATGGTTTACTTAATTAGGGATAGGGGAATCTTATTTATTTAACTTTATTCTTTACTTCGCTTACAAATACCTTTGCTGGCTTGAATGAAGGGATATTGTGAGCCGGGATAATAATCGTAGTATTCTTTGAAATATTACGGCCTGTCTTCTCAGCTCTCTGTTTCACTACAAAACTACCAAAACCTCTGAGATAAACATTTTCGCCATCTGCCATTGCTTTTTTGATAGCATCCATAAATGATTCTACGGTCTGCTGAACGGCGACTTTCTCAATGTTTGTTTTACTGGCTATTTCAGCAACGATTTCTGCTTTAGTCATTTTTCAAAATGTTTTAATGAATTGATTATAAATTTCTTAATGGGCTGCAAATATAGGGAGTTTTTTTAACTCACAAACGAAAGCGAAGTTTTTTTTGCATTGTTTTTCATAAAATCTGTGTTTTTTTTGCTTTCTTAAAAATATCTTTATCAAAACAGTTGGATTTTAAAAAATAATACTACTTTTGCAGTCCCTACCAAAGACGGTGTCGTAGCTCAGTTGGTAGAGCAACGGACTGAAAATCCGTGTGTCACTGGTTCAATTCCAGTCGACACCACCCAAAGGGACTTAAGGACTGGATTTATTTCCGGTCCTTTTTTGTTTTCCGGGGTGGACACTTCGGATCAGAGGGACTGATAGCTTATGGAGAGACTGGTTGTTAAGAGACAATAATTCGGGCGAAGGAATTATCAAAGGAAATAATTTGGTAAAATCAAATACAATACCTGGTGCCGAAAAAAAAGATTCTTGGGTGTTTTAATATAAAGAAGTTTCATTTAGTCATTAAAAGCAGTAGCATTGCTGCTGACCAACTGAAATGATCG
>CAIPFN010000376.1 GCA_903864265.1 uncultured Bacteroidales bacterium
CATAACCGGTGTTTGCATCCGTAAACCATAGGCACCTGAGATGATCCATTCTGTCACCTGACAGAATGCTCCAGGATTGTCCCTGATCAACAGACCTGATGATCGTACCGGCTGCACCTACGGCAATGATCGTATCCTTGCCGGTCATCCAAACTCCGGCTAAAGCATTACCCTGTGGAATTGGATTTTGCCAATGCCATTGTGAGAATGTGAAAATGGAAATAAATACGAAGCAAATTAACAAGTATAACTTTTTCATATTGTCTCTATTATTGCAAAGCTAAAGATTTTATTCCTTGATAAACTTTCCCACCTGCACCGTTTGATCATTGGTCAGGCGCACCACGTAAAACCCTCAGGGCAGGTTGCTAATGTGGACAGACCAGCATCAGTGATCACCTTCTGCCGATTTTTATTGACCACATTACCATATTAACAATCAATAAAACGAGATGGTCAAGGCGTTCCGGCGAAGGCTGGTATAGACTTTCGGTTTCTCAAATTCTCATGAAAACTTATTGCAGGATCAGCTTGGTGGTTATTGACTTGTCAGTTGTTATGATCCTGAGAATATAAAGGCCCTTTGGCAATCCCGACAGATCGAGACGTCCCGACACGGGAAAAGGCTTCCTGTAACATAAACTCCCGCTGCTGCCTGAAATTTCGATCATCGTTCTCTGAAAGTTAAATCCATCCCTGAATGAAATCTTTCCGCTGCTTGGGTTGGGATAGAAGGGTTGCTGCCGGGTTGAATAAGATTCAGGTAAACCGCTATTGGACTGTAAAACGAGAGAATGAGTCCATCGACGATTGGTACTGTCAACCACATAATCATACTTGCTGATTCTAAAGCCTTCTCCTTCCCAGGGATCCATGTAATATACATCATCATCCTTAAGCCCGTATCCGACCAGGAAGTGTCCGGCTGTTAAATCGGGCTTCCATCCCCATCTGATTACAAAAAGACGATTGTTTTGTAATTCAGTGGCAATATTTGTCTTTGTGAGACAAGAGTCCTGTCCCTCGCTCTTTATATTTCCAAAATTGAAAAGAATAGCATCGATTGATTCTTTTCTACCATAAAGTCCGTTGTATTTATTGCAACTATCCTTTTTAGGTCTGGGAATAACGCAGCAGTCAGTCTCTCCATAATAATCGGAACGTTGTGTCCTTGCAAATTCTGCAATGGCACATTGCGATTGATCTTTCTTGTAGTAATTCAAAATGCATGCACTAACTGCAGCCCAGCACCATTTGGTTTGGCTCTGCTGAACTAATTCTACCTTCAGCACCTGTGCATTGGCAATTGTAAGGGAACTGCAAAGAAGGATACTCAGAATTATTCTTAAATTTCTTTTCATATTTTACATTTATTACTAATCCTGATGATTTAATAAGATCGATTCGCTCACAAACTTTGTAACTTCTTCGAGAGTGAGGGTTTTTTTTGTCCGGCCAGTCATACCTTCAAGATAGTGAGAGGCGGATTGCATAGGAACGAGTACAATCTCATCGGCAGATGATGAAGGAGCATCATAAAAAAGAAAATCTGATTCCACCTGATAAACACGCAACATTTTAATATCACGAAATTGTTCAGCCGTCAGTTTACTTTTAAAATCGTTTAATTCCCTTGCAAGGCCGGCTGCGCCGAGATCGACAATACTCCATTCCAGATCACGCTTCATTACAGTCACCAGAGCACGGTTCTGCTCATCAACAGTAACCGGTATTTTCCATTCTCCGGTAGGTTTCATAGGATTTACCTTCCCGTCCGATCCGTATAGAATATCATTTAGTTTAAACATCTGGATCGGACTTCCAAGACCTGCCCGTGAAAATTCTTCCCGGTTCTGAAAACCATAGTTTGCTTCATCGCCTGAAGGAATTTTTTCCAACCACTGTAACAGCGAATTTTTGACCGCAAACGAAATGTTCTGATTGGCTGTTTCCTGAGCATAGGCGCAAGAGACCAGAATAAACAATACAATTATGAAGCTTGCTTTTTTCATTTCAGATAAGTTTACCAAATTTGTATTATTGTAAATATAAAGAAAAATCGGCCGGATCGGTTGAGTTTATTTTCTTTCCTTTGCCTACTTAATCATAGCCCATGAAAAAAATGATCTACCTGCTGGCAGCCCTTACTGTGCTGCTGGTTTCATGCAAGCATGAACTGAAAGTTGCCTGCCTCGGTGACAGCATCACCGAAGGGGCAGGAACCGAATCGCAAAGTTTGTCGGCTTACCCGGTGGCCCTGAACAAGGCGCTGGGCTCAAGGTATGCGGTTCTGAACTGCGGCCGCAGCGGGGCTACGATGCAACAGCATGCCGACCTGCCGATATGGAAATGCAACGAATTTTCGAACATATTCGCGTTCAAACCGGATATCATCGTGATCTGCCTGGGTACCAACGATTCGAAG
>CAIPFN010000377.1 GCA_903864265.1 uncultured Bacteroidales bacterium
ATAGAGCATTTTTGTTAACAACTAACTATTATTCTAAATCAACGCAAAAACACATTGATATCCCAGCTCAAATTGTTAACAACCTACATGTTTTTTAAACTCTTCATGCGTTGGCCCTGGAAAGCAGATGCAAATATTTTCAGCTACGGTATCCCCATGCAAATAAATAATTCATCGTACCCGCTAAGCCGTCAAAAGTTCTGGTCCCGGTTTGGCTGATTCGCCCCTTTAAACCAGCACTTACAGTTACCGATCCCTGACAGGGGCAGCTAAAACAAGCTGTCTCACTTACAAAGAATACTCCTATACGGAATAGGCGGTGGAATGCAAGGCATCTTTGTGTTGGGCAGGTTTCGGATGCAAACCAGTCCGGTTAAATCAAAAAAAACCAGATCAGGGCCCATCGTTCATAGTGAGCGGATTGCAAATCAGCCGGTCACAACTTCCCGCCCAAAACAGCGGATTTCTTATAGTGCTTCACCCTGCCCTGCAGATCGAAGATTTCGACATACACTATATACCGTCCTATGGGAGCCCTGAGCCGGTCGTTGCTTACGCCATCCCAGGTGAACGCTCCCGAGGTTCCGCACAACTGCTGCTTCACCAGGTTCCGCACCAGGCGGCCCGTAGCATCATATATGGTGATGCTGGCATTATTGCCGGGGGCGCCGAAGGTGTAGGCGATGGTAAGGTTATCGTTATAGCCGTCGTTGTCGGGCGAAAAAATATCCGGCGAAAGGCTGATTTCATTTTCATCGGTGATAGTTGCCCCAAACTGGGAGTTTTTGTAGCCAGGCGTCGCGTAACCCACCGCTTCGGCCGCCGAATGCCAGTTGGTGATATCCCCCGAAGGCCTGTCGGGACTGATCCTTTCGAGGGAGACTCCATCCATGCTGGTGAGCAAAGGATATTGCATGGCCAAGGTATAGGCTGCCAGGTCGATCACGCTTCCCCCTTTGGAGGTGAGGGCCACCACACCCTGGTCGTTATTCATCAAGGGGAAACCCTCCATATTGATAAATGCGAGTGGATCAGTGGTTTTATAATATCTTTTTACCGAGGCGCTATCGGTGCTGAGCACGAAATAAGAGCCCGGCAGGCTCAGGAATGGCTGAGAGCTGATTTCATGGTAAGAGGTAACTGCCTGGGTAAGGGTATCGTAGTTCGAAAGAATAATATCCCTGAGATCGATTACTTTAGAGGAACGGTTGTAGATTTCGACAAAATCGACGCATCCGTTCACAGGATCAAACAGCAGCTCATTGATCACTATGTCGTTGGCGGCGGGCGCCGAAGGGATAGCAAAGCGGGCTGAGGTGCCTGACAGGAGTGGATTTCCCGCACAGTCGCTAATATTGCCATTGGCTGTAAGCGTATAGAGTATGCCCGATTCCAAAGGCGAAGGCAGGGTGAGGAGGGCAGAGCGGTATGCCGGGCTTTGCGCAGCTACCGATGCAGGCTTCCCGATTCCGTTATCGATGATGTATTCCGTGGCATCCGAAATAAATGTGCTGTCGCATGATTCGGTGAACCACAGCGTGATATGTAAGGCATCCTCCACCCCCACCCGGCTGATGGCCGGAGCTACAAGGTCCGGGTTGAGTGCGTTATCCGAATTCACTGTACCCGGTGTTCCGCCGGCGTCGTTGCTGCAGGCCATCCAGTTGGCCGCTTCGCCACAGGGATTCGTAGGATCGATCAATTCCAGCGACCAGCCTCCTTCTTTCTTGAAACTGCTACGGTACCAGTCGTCAGTATACGAAACGGAATGAATCACCTTCCCATCATTATCCTTTAGCGTAACAGTGCCCCCGGTATTGGAAACGGCAAAGCTGCTAAAATCCATTACCGCCCCGAAAGGTGCGAGCAACGGCCTGTTCCCGTCGTCGCAAAGGATTACATATCCTCCCGCGGGGAGATTAAATTCAGGAAAAATCTTTTCGCTGCTTCCCAGCAGCAGGACCCAGTCTTTCAAATCCACTGTATAGGCGCTGCGGTTATAGAGTTCCAGGTATTCGGCATCCGGAAGGTTAACAAGCGGTGTTGGATCGGCCATAATTTCGTTGATCAGCACATCAAAAGCCTTAGCCTGGTGCCGCATAAAAGGGAAACTTACCGACAGCATTACATTCCCGGCCAGGTCTTTCACCTTTTCGGCGGCAAGGGTATACGAAACATCAGGTGTAAAACTCGCCGCGAACGTAAGTTGTACCACCGAAGGGTCAGCGGGATCCCTGAAAGCCGTAAGCGGGAGTATGGAACCCGGCGACAGCATGTAATTGCCCAGGTCGGCAGCGCTACCCGTTTCGACCGGTTCGCTGAAAGTAAGGGCTAAACTGTTGGCTGCAGCCAGTGTAACCGAAAGCAGTGCCGGCGGGCTGTTGTCGACCATAACAGGCCCGGCGTAAAAATCGTCGTAATAAAATTTAGTGCTGTTGCTGCCGGTAAACTTGCTGTATACTCCCAGGTATGCCCCGGTGGTAAAGGCGTTATCCGTTCCGGAAGCCTGCAGCTGATAGTTAATCCCGGCCAGCGGATCGGCCAGCACTTTCCATATTCCGCCGGCAGCGCGCAACACCCTCACGCGGATTACGAAGGCCGAAGCGAGAAAGCCATCCGTGCCCCTGCAAACCACGGTATGCGTATTTCCTGACTGCCGAACCAATTCGAGGGCATCGGCTGAACCGGTTTCGCCCAGTTTGATATAATACCCGTTAAGCGCCCCTTTCAGGTCGGACTGGTCGGACGAGAGGTACACCCGCGCCATATTATTGTCGGAAGGGGCCAGCGACAGCTTTATCCAGAAATTCCATTCCATATCCTCCTGCAGGGTACTGGGTGCCGACAAACAGGCCATTCCTTCGCCCGTGGCATTGAGCTGTAGCTGAAAAGCAGCATTTATTTTATACGATCCCGCATCCCCCGTCCAGGGGGGATTGGCTGTAAAATCGCCATCCGAAAAATTTTCGGTAAACTGGGCCCTGGTGTAACTATGGATGAAAATTACACTGAATAAAAGCAGAATTTTACGCATAATACCGGGTTTTGACTTTCGACGATGTTAAAAGTAGTATTTTTGCAATCCTGAAATAAAACTTTGGTAAAGATATGAAATACGTTGCCTGAAGCAAATAGCAATATCCTTATCCTTTAAAAAATCAAAGTCTTTTCGGATAAAACCACACTTAAGAACAGCTACATATGAAAATTGCAATTATAGGGGCCACGGGTCTGGTGGGAAGCGTTATGCTTAAAGTTCTGGAGGAAGCCAGGTATATTCCTTTTGATAAAATTTCCGAAATCATTCCGGTAGCCTCCGAGAAATCGGTGGGAAAGGATTTATTTTTCAACAATATGCCGCGCAAAATAGTGAGCATCACCGATGCCATTGCCCGCAAACCGGAAATCGCTATATTTTCGGCCGGGGCATCCGTGTCGAAACAATATGCGCCTCTTTTTGCTGCAGCCGGAACCTTTGTTATCGACAACAGTTCAGCCTGGCGCATGGACGACGACATCCCCCTGGTGGTGCCCGAAATAAATGCTTCGCTGCTCAATCCTAAAACCAGGATCATAGCCAATCCCAACTGCAGTACTATACAGCTGGTGCTGGCCTTGTCGCAGTTGCATCAGCACCTGAAGATAAAGAGGCTGGTTATTTCCACCTATCAGTCCGTTTCGGGAACCGGGCAGAAGGCCGTGGAACAGATGATGAACGAACGTGCCGGAACGCGCACCAATATGGTTTACCCGCATCCTATCGACATGAATCTTTTCCCGCATGGCGGCACTTTCGAAGCCAACGGCTATACTACGGAGGAAACCAAACTGCTGAACGAAACACGTAAAATACTGGGCGATAATACCATAAGGGTAACTTCGACCGTAGTTCGCGTACCGGTTACCGGAGGGCATTCGGAATCGGTGAATGTTGAATTTGAAAAAGAATTCGAAATGGCCTGGATAGACAAATTACTATCGTCGACCAAAGGCGTGGTGGTTCAGGACGATCCGGAGAAATCCATTTATCCTATGCCCAAGTATGCCGAAGGCCGCGATGAGGTATTTGTTGGCCGGATACGCCGCGACGAATCGCAACCCAATACCATCAATTTGTGGATTGTAGCCGATAATCTCCGCAAAGGCGCCGCCACCAATGCCGTTCAGATTGCTGCTTACCTCATTTACAACGAGCTGGTTTAACCCCTGCCCCGGCAGCTATTTACTTTGCACATGGGTGTTAATCGGTAATGCTTGTTTTAATGTGATTTACAATATAGGTTATAGGTTTGCCTGTTATGCGAATTATTCAAACAGTCGGCATGCGGACGATTTTAGCCTTTAAAAAAGGGAAGATATAACCCGGGAATCAGGATTGCGTGATACGCCTCAGATACGGGGACTAACCGGGCCATAGTGCAGCCGAAATCTACATTTTGTACATTTTCAGATAAGCAACATATACTGACCGGCTGATGAGCATCTTAATCATTACCGCCCACCGAAAAACAACTGAGAAGCAGTAGCCCTATCCTATGTCCGGATGTCAGCTGCTTCTTCATATCTCACCTTCTCACCTGCCCGCCTTCTCCCCTGCTGCTCCTTTAACTCCAAAACCCTGAATTATGCGCATATACCATCAGATCAGTGATTTCTCATCTCCCTGCCATCCGGTGGCTACCGTGGGCGTATTTGATGGTGTGCACCTGGGGCATATGGAAATCATCAACTGGCTGCTGTCGAGTGCCCGGGATCAGAAATGTGAATCGGTCATCGTTACTTTTGAGCCGCATCCGCGTTTAGTGCTGCCGCATCATGCCGAAGTGCGCCTGCTGCAGACCCTGGACGAAAAACTGCATAGGTTCGAGCTGGCGGGAGTGGATGCGGTGCTGGTTATCCCTTTCGACCGCGAATTTGCCCGTATCAAGCCCCGTGATTTTATACGGAATGTTCTGGTCGAAGGCTTGCAGGTAAGCCATGTCATCACAGGGTATGATCATTTTTTCGGTCAGAACAGGCAAGGTGATTTCGACCTGCTCACCGGCATGGGGCAGGAGTTTAATTTTACGGTGGATGAACTGCCCATGGTGATGGCCGGACCCAATACGGTAAGTTCCTCTTCCATCCGTCGGGCCTTACTCGACGGGGATGTGAGCCTGGCTGCCTCCATGCTCGGGTATGCATATGCCATGAGCGGCGAAGTGGTTACCGGGAACAAAATAGGCCGGAATATAGGCTATCCAACCGCCAATTTGAAACCGGGAAGCGAATACAAGCTCATTCCGGGGCAGGGGGTATATGCCTCGCTGGTAACCATAGGAGATTCCGTTTACAAAGGAATGACCAATATAGGCTACCGGCCGACCGTTGATTCCGATCATCTGACCATAGAAGTGAATATTTTTGACTTTAACCGGGATATCTATAATCAGGAAATCACGCTATCGTTTATTGAACGCATACGCAACGAAAAGCGCTTTGCCAGCCTGGGCGACCTGCAGCATCAGCTGGCAAGCGATAAAATTATCGCTGCACAGGTTTTAGAAAATAAAGTGTAAGCAGCTTATTTTGATCTGGTTACTATGATGCCGATAGACTCTATGCCTTCCGTCTGAATTTTGGGAATCATATTTTCAATGCTGATCTTGCAATTCCCCTTCTCGGATATGAGGATATTCTTCCATAAAACCATGCGGGCTTCATAAACATTTCCGTTGGCTGTGCCCAGCATTTTTCCGTTATTGCGAACCGGAACGGATATTTCGCGCATGCGCTCCTCTCCCGAAGGAGTGGTAAGAATGACGTAGGCAGGAAGATCATCATAAGCGAACTGAACCGTATTCCGCACCGAAATAGCTATATCATAGCTCTTATCGATATCTTTAACCGGAATTTCAAAAAGTTTCTGATCAAAACGATCCCAGGTTTGATTCTTCATTTTCAGGTAATTCTCATACACCGGGCCCTTATCGCAGGAAATGGCGCATACGGCCAGGGCGAGCATGAGGATAAAACCAAAAAAGAGTCGCGAGGTTTTCATAATTTTTTTCATTGATGTACTCTAAAAAATAATCAGTAGGGTTTAAATGCTTGATATATAAGATCCCCAGGTTTTCACCGGGGCAGGCTCTAACATGACTTATGTCCCGATAGCTATAGTGACGGGGCTCCTTTTATTTCTACTCATTTCCAGTCGATATGATACTGTCAAGTCAGATTGTTAGCCATAGCATACAGCTTATGGCAGAATGTCCGGTAAGTTCGGATCAAAGTTCTGTTTAGGACTTTAAAGTTTTTTACCGGACAATAATGAACTTTTTTAATAAAGGCATTTCGCTGAATAAGCAACTTCCCGGCCCTTAATTGGGGCCTATTTTGAATTTAGCCTTAATCGATCACCCCGCTGCCGAAGCAAAGGCGGGAGTTTTTATCGTAAACCACTCCAAATTGCCCGGCTGCCACACCCGACACGGGGATGTCCGATTGAATGACGAAGTGTTCTCCTTCTTTTTTCAGTATTCCCCTGGTAAAATCAGGCGTATGGCGGATTTTGAAAGTAATTTCCTGTGGCCCGGCATCATCGGCAAAGGGATTCCCGCTGATAAAGTGAAAATCGGCCAGGCGGATCACATCCTGGTACTGGGATTCAGGATCATAGCCGTTGGAGACAAAAACCGTGTTTTCGGCAGCATCCTTCTTCACCACGAACCAGGGTCCGCCGCCCAGGTTGAGCCCTTTTCGCTGACCTATGGTATGAAACCAGTACCCCTTGTGTTTGCCCAGTATTTTTCCCGTTTCCAGTTCAATGATACGGCCTTCTTTTTCGCCTATGTATTTCCTGAGAAAATCGACATAATTCACTTTACCCAGGAAGCATATGCCCTGGCTATCGCGGCGGTGAGCGCTTGGCATATTCTGGCCGTGGGCAATGGCGCGTACCTGGCTTTTCATCAGGTTGCCGACCGGGAACATCAGCTTACTCAGCTGTGGGTAAGTGATCTGGGCCAGGAAATCAGTCTGGTCTTTCACCGGGTCCTTAGCCGTGGCAAGCCAGGTTTTCCCGTCTTCGATCGCGGTATTGGCATAATGACCGGTTGCAATTTTCTCAAAATCCTTTCCCCAGTATTTTTCGAATTCGCCGAATTTGATCAGGCGGTTGCACATCACGTCGGGGTTGGGCGTAAGCCCTTTACGGACCGCGTCGAGGGCGTAGGCCATCACATTGTCCCAATACTCCTTGTGAAGGGGCACCACTTCCATTTTTAAGCCGTAATATTTGGCCAGCCAGGTTGTAAGTTCAATGTCTTCTTCCGACGAACAATCCAGGAAGCCTTCATCGTCCTTCATTCCAATGCGGATATAAAAGATCACCGGTTCGTGCCCCTGCTCTTTAAGCAGGTGCAGCATAACCGAACTGTCGACGCCTCCTGAAACAAGTGCTGCTATAGTCAATGGATTTCTGTTTTTTGCGATCTGCAAAAATACAGATTTAGCCGTTTGTGAAGGAAAAAAGATTCAGCTTACATATTCCTGTCAAGCGGTCATGACTTCGGTAGCCGAATTGGACCGGCTTCACCTTGTTTTGAAACTGCCATACTTTGATCCTCACCTTGTCGCCCCTTCTCCTTGTCGTCCTGTCGCCCCGTCCCCTCGTCTCCCAATCAATCCCATCAATCTTTTCAATCCCATCAATCCTCCCCTTGTCGCCCCTTCGCCTTGTCGCCTTGTCGCCTTGTCGCCCAATCAATCCCATCAACACCATCAATCCCATCAATCTCATCAATCTCATCAATCCTCCCCTTGTCGCCCCGTCGCCTTGTCTCCTTGTCGCCTTGTCACCTCGTCCCCAAATCAATCCCATCAATCCCATCAATCCTCCTGGCTTACGAGCCACCCCAAACCCCTAAAGGGGCTTATGAAGACGAGCATCTTTACCCATTCCGCGCCTTCTCCTTGTCTCCGGTCCATCCCATCAATCCCATCAATCCCATCAATCCTCCCCTTGTCGCCCTTTCTCCTTGTCGCCTTGTCGCCTCGTCCCCTTGTCGCCTTGTCGCCTCGTCGCCAAATCAATCCCATCAATCCCATCAATCCCATCAATCTCATCAATCCTCCCCTTGTCGCCCCTTCTCCTTGTCCCCTTGTCCCCTTGTCGCCTTGTCTCCCTGTCTCCTCGTCAACCTGTCTAACTCCTTTTCCCGAGCCCCTAGCTCTCCGCACCTTTGCCCCGGTAATCCGAAGGGGAGCAGCCATAGGCTTTGTTGAAAAGTTCGTAGAAATGAGTCCTGCTGGCAAAGCCGGTCTGGTCGATGATTTCGCTTACGGTAATGGTAGTCGATTTCAGGAGGATGGCAGCCTTGCTCAGGCGGCGCTGGTTAATCAGCCCGTGGGGCGTGGTGCCGAGCAGGGATTTGGTTTTATTGTAAAGGGAGGATTTGCTGATTGCAAGCTTATCGCAGAGTTTTTCGGACGAGAATGTCTCATCATCGATGTTTTCATCGATATAACTGATCATCTTTTGAAAAAAAGGATCCGGGATATCTTTTACCAGGGCCGTATTGTCATCCGGCTGCCCGAAGCGGCTCTTCATGCCCGCCCACGAGCGGAGAAGTTTTTCGATTCGCACTTTGAGGTGTTCGGGGTGAAAGGGCTTGGGGATGTACGAATCGGCACCTGCTTTGAGCCCGGCGATACGGTCCTCTATTTCGGCCCTGGCCGTCAGCAATATGAGTGGCAGGTGGCTGGTGTCGAAGTTTTCACGGAGTTTCGCGCAGAATTCGATGCCGTCCATTTCAGGCATCATCACATCCGAAACAATGAGGTCAGGCTTATCGGATAAAACTTTCTGGTAGGCTTCCAGCCCGTTGGCAGCAAAAATAAGATTATAGTCAACCTGCAGGAAATCGCCGAGCAGCTGGAGGATTTCGGGGTCATCGTCCACCAGCAGCAGGAGTGGTTTCCCGGCTGAAGCCTCGGAGTAATCGGACAGTTTGCCGGTTGCGGGCTCGTCGATGAAACTGATATCATCAAATTCATCAGCCGGCTCGTTGAGCAGTTCGGCTGAACTCAGCTCATGCACATCCGGGAATACGCAGGTAAACTTAGTGCCTTCGCCGGGAGTGCTTTCAAAACTGATGGTTCCTTTCAGCAGTTCAATCAATCCCTTTGTAACGGCAAGTCCCAGCCCGGTTGAGCGGTAGCCGGGGAAACTTCCCTTTTTGCGGGCCGAAGAAATCCCGAAGGGTTCGAATACCTTCTGGAAATACTCGGGTTTTATGCCTACGCCGTTGTCCTCCACCTCTACAAGCAGGCATGCGTTTTCAAGCCTGACGCTGGTTTTGACAAATCCCCCCGGCTTGTTGTATTTGATGGAATTGGAAACCAGGTTGGTGACTATGCGCTGCAGTTTATCGGCATCGGTGCGGAAGGCGAATCCGGGCTCGACAGCCTCAACTTCACACTGTATATTCCGTTGCTGTGCCAGAGGTTCAAGGTCAGAAACCACTTCCCGAATAAGATCTGCAGGAACAGTAAGCTGTATGTTTAAAGGCTCCTTCCCCTTCTCCAGCTTGCGGAACTGCATAATTTCGAGTACCAGTTTCTGGAGTTTGATGCTGTTGTTGAACACTTTTAACAGGCGCGGTGTTTCGACCGTATTTCGGGTATCTTCGAGCAGGGCGTGAATATGCGAAGTGATGAGGGTGAGGGGGGTGCGGAATTCGTGGGCCACGTTGGTGAAAAACTCGATTTTATAACTCTGCAATTCGGCATCCTTTTGTTTCTGGAACTCCAGCAGAGCCGCTTCTTTTTTCCGGGCTTCACGCCTGCGGTAGGCGGAAAAAATCAACAGCTGAACACCTATAACCAGCAGTATGTATCCGGCTATGGCCCAGGAGGTTCGCCAGAACGGGGGTGCGATGGAAATATATACTTCCCTGATTTTTTTTGACCAGTTCCCGTTTTCATCGCTCACACGCAGCTGCAGCACATATTTACCCGGCTCGAGGTTGGAGAAACTGATAGGCTGATTCTGAGGAATAATGATCCAGTCTTCAGGAGCGTTTTTAAGCCTGTACGAAATCCGGTGACGTTCCTGCCCCCAGAATGCCAGGGAGGAAACATAAAAAGTAAGCGAATTCTGGTTGTAGCTTAATACAAGGCTTTGCTGGTGGTTAATGCGGCTTCCGAGAACGCTTTCATTTCCGGGCTCTACCAGCTGGTTCCTGATGTAGAGCTGATTGATGGCTATGGGCGGGAAATAGGAAGAAAATCGTATCGCATCGGTTTGAATAATGTCGACCCCCATGGTTCCCCCGGCATACAGCCGGCCTGTGTTTCCATCGTAAAACGATGCCCCGTCGCTGTACTCAATGTTGATAAGACCATCGTTGACATTAAAATTCCTCACGTTCCGGCGGCTGCTGTCGATCAGCGAAAGCCCCTGGTTGGTGGTCACCCAAAGGTTGCCCGGCTTATCCAGTTGTATGGCGTGAATACTGGTATTTGAGAGGTCGGACTGTACATTCAATCCCGCCACCCGCACCGAATCGGCCGTGACAGGCATAAAATTAAAAATTCCGTTGCTGCTACCCACCCAAATTCGGCCGTTGTGGCTGGCGAACAAGGAAAGTATGTCGTCGTTCCTGATCAGCTTAGGGTGGGTGGTTGTCGAATACTGCTCTATAATCCGCTTGGTGATGGTATTATAGCGGTACACTCCCAATCCGCGGGTTCCGATCCAGATAACGCCCGGTCTTTCCTCAGCCAGGGCATATACGATCTGTTTTTGTTGTCCCGGTCCTACAATTCCCTTATCGAGAACCAGTTGTTCGCAACTGATGGGTAAGGAAAGTCCGGCTTTATTAAAATCAATCAGGATAACGCCATACCCGCTGGTTCCCAGGAATATGCGATGATCGCTATCCTCAAGAATACGGTAGACTGATGCAAAATTGACTTGGTTTGGAATATGAAAATCGCGCGGAAAATTCCGGATACTGCGGTAATCGGGCGAAATAATATCAATCCCCTTTCCATCAGTACCTGCCCAGATAGATCCGTCATCGTACTCATGAAACGAAAGCACTGAATTATTGCTTAACCCGTTTTTAACGGATATCTCCCTTATATGCTTTCCGCCGGCGTTAAAAACATCAATGCCTCCGCCCTTGGTGCCTATCAGTACGTCGCCTTTACGGGTAACCAGTATGCTGCGCACAATAGGGTATGCCAGCTGGTTCGACGAGAGGCTCTTAGCCGGGAATTCCGTGAGTTTAAGGTTATACACGCCGTTGCCGTCAGTTCCTATCCATAAGATATCGTTTGCCGTTTCATAAATGCTTAAGATCCGTGTGGCAATCGGGTTATTAATAATGGGGTTTGCCAGTTGTTCAAGCAGCCCGAAAGTACCGGCCAGCAGGTTATAGCTGTATATCCTGCCTCTTTCGGTACCAATCCATAATTTATCTTTGTCCTTCGAAAGTGAAATACAGCTTATAATATCCTCAGGAATCCTGAGCTGCTGCACTTGTTTAGTATCGGGGTTTACCATCAGGGCGGCGCCAGCGCGCTGGGTGATCAGAATAAAGGGGTGCTGGTGTATAAGTTCTGAAACAGAAGAGGATAAAGTTCCTGTTAAAGGCAGCTGCAGAACGGTAAGCAGGCTGTTTCCGGCCATCCTGTACAGGACGCCATTACCCGAAATGCAATATACTTGCTTACCAAGAACATGGATACGTTTTATGCTGGTTGAAACTGCCTGGGAGGATTTATCAAAGCTGATTTTACTGAATTGGTTTGAAGCCGTGTCGAACCTGAAAATGCCGCGACCAAATACCGAAACAAAAGTTCCGAAGTCGTCGGCATGGCAGATGGATATATCGTTTTCATAGTTTATCTGTTCCGATTCGCGGGTGAAAAAGGAAGTGAACTGGTCATGAACATTATCGTAAAGGCCCACGCCCTTGTTGGTGAGCAGCCAGATGGGCCCCGCAGTAGTGGGATATAATTCACGTATGACATGGTTGTGAATGGAATTGGTATTGCTGCCTGGCAGGTAGGTAACAATAGTACTTCCGTCGTAGCGGTTCAGGCCGTTCCAGGTACCAAACCACATATAGCCTTCCGAGTCTTTCACGATAGTATTCACGGCTCCGTTCGACAAACCTTCGCGGCGCGAAATGGAATGAACATTTGTACGGTATTGAGCGTTTAACGGGATGCCGATCAATAGGGTCAGCCCCAGCAGGAGGAGTTTTCGGAACATGAGGAAAACAATGATGAAAATGGTAAATCAGCTTGTAAAAATAAGTATAATTGCCCAATCCTGCTCTCATGATATTCAGGTAAAGTTCCTCCTCCAAAACGCAGATATCGAAAAAAGGGAATATGTTGCTGCTGACACTAAATTTCTTTGTACTTTTCCCTTTTAATTTGAATTTCCTTATTTCATTTTACCAGCAACCGAAAACGTAATCCACCATGAACTACCCCAAACAAGTAACCATAGGCGATATCACTGTTCGTGACGGGTTTCAGCACGAAGAAAAGTTTATTCCTACCGCCGCCAAGCTCTGGCTCACCGAGCAGCTGATCCTGGCCGGTTTCAGGCATGTGGAAGTAACCAACCTGGGAAATCCCTCGGGGATGCCTCAGTTTAAAGACAGCGATGAACTGCTGAAGAAAATCCGTTCCAGCAAGGTGGTGGGGCATTTGATGCCAAACGTTAGCCTTACGGCTGTAACCATACGCGAAAAAGCCATTGAACGCGCCATACAGGCCAGGAAGGAAGGCTGGGGCCCTGACCGTATACTACTCATGGTTTCAACCAGCGAGTCGCATCACGTCAAAAACTCAGGCTTGTCGCTGGCCGAATATTGGGCCATGGCCGAAAAATATATTCCCATGGCAAGGGATGCCGGATTAAAAGTAAACGGGACGGTAAGTACCATCTGGGGATGTCCCATAGAAGGGCCAACCAAACTGGAAAAGGCAGTTGAATTTGCCCAGCGATGGTTTGCTATAGGTGCCAGCGATGTGGAGCATGCCGACCATGACGGATCGGCCTCGCCCGACAGGGTGTATCGCTATTATTCCATGCTGATGGATAAGTTAGGCCGTCCGGAAAAGCAAATCGTGCATTTTCATTCCACGCGCGGATGGGGACTGGCCAATGTACTTGCCGCCTTGCAGGCTGGCATGACCAATTACGAAGCAACCATGGGAGGTATAGGCGGGCAGCCGGCCAATTTTGTGGATGGAGTCCCGGTTGCCGGTACGGGTGCCTATTATTATGCCGATCCCATGCTTACCGGTTTAATACAAACCGAAGACCTGGTGGTTATGCTCGACGAGATGGGTATCACCACCAACCTGGATATTGAAAAGGTACTGCAGATCGGTGCTATGGTTGAGCGCATTGTTGGACGCCGCCTCCGGTCGGAATGTGTTCGTACCGGACGAATTCCGAAGACTCTCACAGGAAGGGGATTGTGAAATATGGGCTAAGGGTTTAAGACATTACAAATGCTCTACTTGTCGCTTTGTCTTCTATCTTTCCCATCAATCTCCTCAATCCCATCAATCCCATCAATCCACAATCCCCGCCTTGTCGCCCCTCGCCTTGTCGCCTTGTCTACTATCTTCCCAATCAATCTCCTCAATCCATTCAATCTCCTCAATCCATTCAATCTCCTCAATCCCATCAATCTCCTCAATCCAATCAATCCCATCAATCCCATCAATCCCATCAATCCACAATCCCCGCCTTGTCGCCCCCTCCCCTTGTCCCCTCATCCTCTAAAACCCTCTCGTGCTACTTCCAGGCTCCAAGCATCAGCCCCATTATGGTCAGGCCAACAATATTGTACCCGGCGTGGATAAGCATATAGCGCAGACTCCGGAATTCGTATTGACCGGTGACAAAAATGGACATGGCAATCCAGCCAAAGCCGGTAAAGAAGCCATACATGGCACCCTGGGAAGCACCGATGGTCGGTGAATTCATAAACAAGGCCAGGTTAAGAGCCATAATAAAAGAAAACACCAGAGTCAAGCCCATGATTTTGGGCATATTGGCTTTCTGAGCCCTTTCTTTGGCGATGCCTGTTTCTTCCATCCATATTTTGCCGAAGGCCAGGGGGGTGTACCATATTCCGCCAATTCCGAAAAATACCAGGGCCGACACCAGGATAGCCAGCCAGTTGAGTGTTGAAAAATCCATAGGTTCTTTATTTAGTGATTTGATATAACGTTGATTGATAGCTGTTAACAAGCTATGTTACAATTTGTTTAATAGCGGCTTTACTTCTTGGGTATATTTGCTATCAACGAGTGTTAAACCCATTTTTCATCAACGGCAGGGCCTTCGTCAGCCCAAAAAACTTTTGCGCGGCAATGTCCCGAGCCTGGATTGGGGTACCCGACCATTCTCCTTCCTCCATATTCTATTATCAGGCTTTTCCCATCCCGGGGATCCTATGCCCTCTGAATTAAATTTTTATCTATTTTAATTAAAGCTTCCGTAATTCAGAAATAATGTATATTTTTGCATTCTAAATGCATATTTATACATGAACTCGAAAACGGAACGCCACAACCAGATCAAGCGCATTATATTGGACTCGAAAATTGCGAGCCAGGATGAATTACTGGAAGGCCTCCGAAAAGCAGGGTTTGAGTTAACGCAGGCTACCCTTTCGCGCGATTTGAAAGAAATACGCGTGGGAAAACTTGCTGATTCGGTGCGTGGAAGCATTTATGTATTACAGGAACAGTTGAAACAAAACAGCCAACCCGAAAATATTCCGGCCATACCGGCCAACAGCGTTTTGTCGGTTGTATTTTCATACCATTTATGCATCATCCGCACTTTCCCTGCCTTTGCCTCCACGGTGGCCACCTATATCGACCACTCCAGGCTTGCCGAAATTGCGGGAACGGTAGCCGGCGACGACACCATACTGGTAATTCCGCGCGAAGGTTATACACAGAAAGAGATCCTGAAAGCCCTGGTTTCGGTAATACCCGAAATGGAAACCAAACTCGGCTGATCGCCCTTTTAAAATACCATCGGAAATCACCTCCACATCATATTTGAACAAGGGCATCCGCCCGCAGTTCGAGTCAGTGCCTCTCCATTTGCACAGGGAAAAACCCGCAAAAGTTGCAGGCGTAAAACCGGAACATGGAACCCGGTACATGGAGACCGGAATATGGATCATGGAACCCGGAACATGCAACCAGAAACCCGGAACCCGGAACCCGGAATCAGAAGTTTCCCAATAACACACATTTAAACTCCGTACAGCCCATGAGTGAAATAAAAGTGGGGGTTGCCACTCCCGAAGATGTCATTTACGTAAAGCAGATTCTCATGACCATTGAAGAGTCGGCTAAAATACGCGGAACCGGTATTGCCAAAAGAGAACCGGGGTATATCATCGAAAAAATTATACAGGGTAAAGCCGTGATTGCAACCAGCGGTGAAACCTTTGTCGGGTTCTGTTACATTGAAAGCTGGGGCGATAAAAAATTCGTAGCCAATTCCGGGCTGATCGTCAGCCCCGAATTCCGTGGCCATGGCGTGGCAAAGCAGATTAAAAGAGCCGCCTTCGCCTTATCGAGGCAGCGCTTCCCCGATGCCAAGTTATTCGGTCTCTCCACCGCTTTGGCTGTGATGAAAATCAACAGTGAACTGGGATACCGCCCTGTTACATTCAGCGAACTCACCACCGACGATTCTTTCTGGAAAGGCTGCCAATCCTGCGTGAATTATGATATCCTCACCCGCACCGAGCGGAAGCACTGCCTGTGTACCGGTATGATCTACGATCCGGACTGGGAAAAGCAGGGCGTTCACGAAACCACAGAGCCGGAAACCCTGGAACACCCCTTACCCGTTTACGACCGGTGGATGCAGTTCAAACAGTTCATCCTGCTGCAACTGCGAAATAAAAAAAACGGAGGCGCTGAACGTGACCCAAAACCGAAGAAGAACATGCTTTCCTTCTTCCGATAAACCCACTCTGCCAGCCAGGGTACCGGCAGTATACTCCCGCTAAAAAGTGCGGTGCACCATGGTGAAGGAGCCTTTTCCCTTTCCCGGAAGGAGCCGATCAACCCCGATCAGATAGCGCCGGACCCAAACCGTAAAGGCAGAGCCGCATATTTAAACTTATTCCAGGTGAGAGCCGTTTTCCCTGACTCACTCTGTAACTGAACCTCAAATCTATTACCATGAAAGATAAAGCCGTACTTGCTTTCAGCGGGGGATTGGACACCTCCTTCTGCACCCGGTACTTAACAGCCGAAAAAGGATACGAAGTACATACAGCCATAGTGAACACAGGTGGTTTTTCGGAGGCGGAACTCGATGCCATCGGTCGTCGCGCTATACAGTTGGGTGCCGTTTCGCATGTAACTTTAAATATTGAAGATGAATATTATGAGAAGTGTATACGGTATATGATTTTTGGCAATATGCTGAAAAACGGCACCTACCCTTTTTCCGTCAGTTCGGAACGCACTTTCCAGGCGCTTGCTATTGCTCAATATGCCATAACAACCGATGCGAAATACATTGTACACGGTTCCACCGGAGCCGGAAACGACCAGGTGCGGTTCGACCTGGTATTCAACATCATGGCTCCGGGCATAGGAATCATCACTCCTATACGCGATATGCAGCTTTCGCGGGAAGCTGAAATTGATTACCTTAAAAAGCAGGGTTTCGAAGCCGACTGGAAAAAACTCGAATATAGCATCAACAAGGGACTTTGGGGCACCAGCGTGGGGGGCAGGGAAACCTTATCGTCACATCTGCCTTTGCCGGAGGAAGCCTTTCCTTCCCAACTGAAAAAAACCGGAGAAGAAAACCTGGCCCTGACCTTCGAAAAAGGCGAAGTAAGCCATGTGAACGGTTTAGCCTGTTCAAAAACCGACGCCATCCGCAAAATTGAATCCATCGCCTCGGAATACGCCATCGGCCGCGACATGCATGTAGGCGATACAATCATAGGTATAAAAGGCCGCGTTGGCTTTGAGGCAGCCGCTCCCATGATCATCATTAAAGCCCATCACGCTCTCGAAAAACATGTACTCACCAAATGGCAGCAGTACTGGAAGGAGCAACTTGGCAACTGGTACGGCATGCTGTTGCACGAAGGCCAGTATCTGGACCCGGTGATGAGGAATATCGAAAAATTCCTTGCCGATTCGCAGGAAACCGTCAGCGGCGAGGTTTACGTTAAACTACGCCCTTATCGGTTCAGCGTTGACGGCATTAAGAGTGATTTCGATATGATGAACGCCGGTTTTGGACAATACGGCGAAATGAACGAGGGCTGGAGTGCAACTGATGTGAAAGGCTTTACCGCCATACTAGGTAACCAGTTGAAAATCCACCGTTTTGTACAGGAGAAAAACCGGAATGTAAGCGGGCGCGAATCCGGGAACAACGAAATAAATACAGCTAAACCGTGAAAACAGCTGAAATAAGGAAAATACGGGTTGCCATTGAAGGCGCTGCCGGCTATACGGCGGGTGAACTTTTACGCATTTTGCTGTTTCACCCTTTTGCTGAAGTGAGGTATGTGCATAGCGAAAGCCATGCAGGCAAAGCAGTTTGTTCCGTTCATACGGACCTGCTGGGCGATACCGGGCTGGTTTTTAACGATATTGACTATAAGGATACCGATGTCGTATTTTTATGCAAAGGGCATGGACAAAGCATTAAGTTTATGCAGCAAACGCTCGTGCCGGCTCATGTGAGAGTAATAGATCTTTCGGCCGATTTTCGCGACGAAAGCAGTCAATTTGTTTACGGTTTGCCCGAACTGCAGCGCGAGAAAATACAGCAAGCCCGGTATATCGCCAATCCCGGCTGCTTTGCCACTTCCATCGAGCTGGCTTTGCTGCCGCTTGCCGCCGCCGGGCTGCTGACGCACGAAGTTCATATAACGTCCATCACCGGCTCGACAGGGGCCGGACAGGAACCCACCGAAACCACTCATTTCAGCTGGCGAAACAACAATGTTTCGGTATACAAACCCTTCCGCCACCAGCATCTGAAGGAAATAGGGATGTGCATCCATATGCTGCAACCCTTATTTAACCAATCCATTAACCTGGTACCCGTACGCGGAAATTTCAGCCGCGGAATCCTAACGAGTTGCTATACCGAATGCGCCCTAAGCCAGGCTGAAACAGATGATCTTTACTTTACCTTCTATAAAGAACAGCCTTTTACCCTTATCAGCCAGACCAATCCGGATCTCAAACAGGTTGTAAATACAAATAAATGTGTTCTTTACCTCGAACGATACGACAACAAACTATACATCCTCAGCCTGATCGACAACCTGCTGAAAGGCGCATCGGGACAAGCCGTTCAGAACATGAACCTGATGTTCGGAATGCCGGAAGATGCCGGCCTGCGCCTGAAAGCCAGCAGCTTTTAGCCCGTTTACCGGATTGATGAATCGAATGTTTACCACTGTCGCCCTTTCAATTCAACGTTATCTATCTGTTTCGAAGTGCGCCGAGGTTAAATTTCCTGAATAATTATACAACCCAACAACTGAAATGAATCTTTTTGACGTATATCCTTTGTTTGACATTGAGCCTGTAAAGGCCATCGGCAGTCGTATCCTGGACAGGGAGGGATCGCAGTATCTTGATTTTTACGGAGGCCATGCCGTCATATCTATTGGGCATTCGCATCCGCATTACGTGAAATCCATATCTGAGCAGCTGTCTAAAATAGCGTTTTACAGCAATTCGGTCGTTATCGGCCTGCAAGAGGAAGTTGCCGAAAAGTTGGGACGTTTATCAGGATATCCTGACTATTCCCTTTTCCTCTGCAATTCGGGTGCGGAAGCCAACGAGAACGCGCTTAAACTGGCCTCCTTTACCAATAAGCGAAGCAAGGTGATTGCTTTTAAGCATGCATTTCACGGGCGCACTTCCGGAACCGTGGCCTGCACGGATAATCCTTCCATAGTGTCACCTTATAATGCCCATCACGAGGTTGAATTTATAAACCGCTTTGATCTGGAAGCGGCCGGGGTGTCGCTGGCAAAGGGAGATGTAAGTGCTGTAATTATTGAAGGCATACAGGGAGTTGGAGGCATTTATGTTCCAGAACCTTTATTTTTAAAGGAATTGCTGGCCTTATGCAAACAAAACGGCAGCTTCCTCATCCTCGACGAGATACAGAGCGGGTATGGCAGGAGCGGGAAATTTTTCGCCCACCAGTTTGCGGATATCAGGCCCGACATCATCACCGTTGCAAAAGGCATGGGAAATGGATTCCCGCTTGGCGGAGTGCTGATAAACCCTGATTTTAAAGCATGGCACGGCATGCTGGGGACCACCTTTGGCGGAAATCACCTGGCCTGCGCTGCCGCCCTTGCCGTTCTGGATGTTATTGAAGAGGAAGACCTGGTTGAAAACGCTTCCGTAACCGGGAAATACCTCGCCGAACGGTCGAAAAACCTGCCTGGCATTAAAGAAATCCGCGGTATGGGGTTGATGATAGGACTCGAGTTTGATTTCGACATTACCGAATTGCGCAAAAAACTGCTTTTCACCCATAAAGTGTTTACCGGCTACAGCGGGAAAAACACTCTGCGGCTGTTACCCCCGTTGTGCATAAATAATAAGGATGTTGATATACTGATTGATGCCCTTGAAGTTTCCCTCGAAAATGAAAAGCAAAAACTACCTGCCATATGAAAGGAAATGAACCACAACACCTCACCATAGTGAAAGTAGGAGGAGCCGTGCTGGAGGACGAGGCTGAATTGTCAGCTTTTCTTGACCTTTTTGCAGCTATGCCCGGGTTCAAAATCCTTGTGCATGGAGGCGGCCGTGCGGCAACAAAACTTTCGGAAAAGCTTAAGGTGGAGAGCAAAATGCAGGAAGGACGCAGGATCACGGATAATGAAACCCTTGATATTGTAACCATGGTTTACGGCGGGCTGATCAGCAAAAAAACCGTTGCTGCGCTGCAGGCCAGGAATTGCAATGCCTGTGGCTTCACGGGGGCCGATATGAACCTGGTGAAAGCCTGCAGGCGCCCGGTTATAGATATTGATTATGGTTTTGTGGGCGATGTTACCGGGGTGAACCACGAGGCTTTTACAATGCTTCTCAATAACGGTATAACTCCCGTGATTGCGCCTCTGACCCACGACGGCAACGGACAGCTTCTGAATACCAATGCCGACACCATGGCTTCGGCCATCGCTATAGCCATGGCCGCCACCTACGAAGTTTCACTCGTATTCTGTTTCGAAAAACCCGGGGTACTGTCCGATCCCGCTATGGATGAGTCCGTAATACAACAACTTACACCGGAATTATACCTAACCCTCAGGGAAAAAGGCCTGATTCATTCCGGGATGATACCAAAAATTGACAACAGTTTTGCCGCTCTCCGGCAGGGCGTAAAACAGGTAATTATCACCGGCGCTTTGGCACTCCACCTGCCTGCCGGAACCCGAATCACATTATGACAGAAAACCTATACACCGAAGCACTTGAGGTGCTGAAAAACCTGATCCGCATTCCTTCCTTCAGCAGGGAAGAGCAGTTTACAGCCGATCTTATCCAAAAATACCTGGAAGGGAAAGGGCAGAAATGCAGCAGGCATATGAATAATGTGTGGGTGGTTCACCCCGATTATAGGCAGGGACGCGCCACCCTGTTGCTGAACTCGCACCACGATACCGTTAAACCTACCCTGAGCTGGACCACTGACCCCTTTACCCCTACCGAAACCGGAGGAAAGCTGATTGGTCTGGGCAGCAACGATGCCGGTGCCCCATTGGTATCGCTTATGGCGACATTTTTATATTTCGCCCAATTTTCCACCCTGAAGTGGAACCTGGTTTTTGCAGCTACGGCCGAAGAAGAAATTTCGGGATATAATGGCATTGAGTCTATAAGGAGCCAATTAGGCCCCGTAAGCCTGGCCATTGTGGGAGAGCCGACTCAAATGCACCTTGCCGTGGCCGAAAAAGGGCTGCTGGTTCTCGATTGTAAATCGTGGGGCCGTCCCGGACATGCAGCCCGCGAAGAAGGCGATAACGCTATCTACAAAGCCCTTCCCGATATCGACTGGTTTCGTACGTTCCGCTTCCCTCAGGTTTCGGCCATGCTGGGGCCGGTTAAAATGAGCGTCACCCAGATCCAGGCAGGGTACCAGCATAACCTGGTACCCGATACCTGTGAATTTGTTGTCGATGTACGAACCAACGAACATTACAGCAATGCCCAGGCCCTGGAGCTGATCAGCCGGAGTGTGGGCTGCGAGGTGAAAGCCCGCTCGCTGCGGCTGAATTCATCGTGCCTTCCGGCCGATCATCCGCTGGTTCAGGTCGCTAAAGGGTTGAACATTCCTTGCTATGGCTCGCCAACCAGCAGCGACCAGGCGGTGATGCCCTGGCTTTCGGCTAAAATAGGACCCGGCGATTCGGCCCGTTCGCATACCGCCGATGAATATATTTTCCCTGAAGAAATTAAAAAAGGGATTGAGCTATACATCCAAATCCTGGAACGGCTGGATTTGTAGACTATCCTCCTGGCTGATGAAATTTTAAAATAAACGGATTATGAAACTTTGGGACAAAGGACAAGTTGTCGATAGCATGATAGAAGACTTTACCATAGGCCGCGACCGGGAGATGGATATTTTCATTGCCTGTTCGGACGTGTTGGGCACCATAGCTCATATTACCATGCTCGAAAGTATCGGCTTGCTCTCGAAAGAAGAGCTGCAGGCGCTTAAAAAAGCCCTGGCTGAAATATACAGCGAGATGAGTGAAGGCCGTTTTATCATTGAACAGGGCGTGGAAGATGTGCATTCGCAGGTTGAGCTGTTACTGACCCGGCAGCTGGGGGATACTGGCAAGAAAGTTCATGCGGGCCGTTCGCGCAACGACCAGGCCTTGCTCGACATACGTCTTTTTACCCGCGACAGCCTGCTGGATATCGCGGAGGATATGCATACGCTTTTTAAAGCCTTGCAAAGCCAGAGCGAAAAATACCGCGAAGTGCTGCTGCCCGGCTACACTCACCTACAGGTTGCCATGCCTTCCTCTTTCGGCTTATGGTTCGGGGCTTATGCCGAAGCGCTTACCGATGACCTGCACCTGCTTTCCTCCGCCTATAAAATCAACAACCAGAATCCCCTGGGCTCCGCTGCCGGCTACGGATCCTCCTTTCCTTTAAACCGCACCCTGACCACTCAACTCCTTGGCTTCGACGATTTGAATTATAATGTTGTATATGCACAAATGGGCCGTGGAAAAGTGGAGCGGATTACCGCCTTTGCGATTGCCAACCTGGCTTCAACCCTCAGCCGGATGGCCACGGATTTATGCCTGTTTATCAGCCAGAACTTCGGTTTTATAACGCTGCCATCCGAATTCACAACGGGTTCGAGCATTATGCCGCATAAAAAAAATCCTGATGTTTTCGAGCTGATCAGGGCACGCTGCAACAGGCTGCAGTCGCTGCCGGGCGAAATAGGCTCAATAACCGGCAATCTGCCTTCCGGGTATTTCCGCGATATGCAGGTGATTAAAGAATCGTTTCTGCCCGCCCTGGCCGAAATACAGCTTATCCTCCGCATGACAAGCTTTGCCATTGATAAAGTAAGCGTGAACACGCAAATACTGGAAGACCCGCGATACCGTTATTTGTTTAGCGTTGACGAAGTGAACCGTCTGGTTCTTTCGGGTATACCTTTCAGGGATGCCTATAAAATGGTAGGGAAACAAATTGAAGACGGAATCTTTAACCCGGAGACGGATATCCGCCACACGCATGAAGGGAGCATTGGAAACCTTTGCAATGATAAGATTGCAGGAAAATTCGCCCTGCATTTTGCTGAATTCGATAAAGCCAAAATCGAAAGAGTAAAAGCAGACTTGCTTGGCTTAACTGAATAGTCGCAAATAATAACAACTTCCAGCCTCCATGGAATGAAAAAATCGGAATGCTACTGCCATAATAACAGGACTTTATGCTTTAAAGCAGCGTTTTTCATCGTCACAATAAAAAGCCTGAGGGCAAATAATATTATCAAAATTTTTCAATATTTGCATGGCATGATAAATTTCATAATTTCTTACTTTCTTTTACCTTGATGTAAAAGAAAGTAACAAAGAAAAAATCAAGGCTTTATAAAAATATGTTGCGTTTCTATGACGGAGGTATTTCCTCGCAATACAAGGCATGAAAGATGGCAACAAGTCCAGGCATTTGTCGTTGCTGTGTATTGCTACGCACATGCCTTCCGCACATACCTCCGTCCAAGAACCGCTAACATATTTTTCTAATGCCG
>CAIPFN010000378.1 GCA_903864265.1 uncultured Bacteroidales bacterium
AGGTTAAAGGTTAAAGTGAGAGTTGAGTGGGAAAGGTTAAAGGTTAAAGGTTAAAGTGAGAGGTGAGTGGGAAAGGTTAAAGGTTAAAGGTTAAAGTGAGAGTTGAGTGGGAAAGGTTAAAGGTTAAAGGTTAAAGTGAGAGGTGAGTGGGAAAGGTTAAAGGTTAAAGGTTAAAGTGAAGAGGTGAGTAGTGAATAGACCAATACGGTCCTAATCGCGCTAATTGGAACTAACTAAAGGGAGAAAAATGCTGGGAATATTAAAATAAGCCCTTTGTATATGGCTCATAATCAGGCCAATATTTTTAATTATATGAAAGTGTGAGGTGAGGATTAATGCTTGTTCGACTCCCGGCTAAATTTCCCTGAAATTTAATCCCACACATCGGGTGATGCTTGATCAAGGCACATCAGCTGTATTTTTAAATTGAATCTCTTGATTTCAGAGCAATTGTTTTACTACTTTTGAGCCATAAACAGCATGTTCCCGGGATTGGTTATTCTGGGATGTGTATATGGGGTTTACTTAATCAATAAATGTGTTAACCCTGTTTTAAATCAATCCGCTGACTCCCGGTGCATTGTATGAAAATCTGGTATTTCCTCCAGGCAACTCAAAGGGATGGATTGGCTTTGTTGCATAACTTTTATATATCAGTATCAAATGAATATCAGAACTTTTCCCGCTCTCTATCTCTGGCTTCTTTTCATTATATTAACCAATAAGGGCATGGCCCAGGTTTTTGATGGTTCCATATATATAAGCACAGCCGATAATAAGATTATCCGGATCGACAGTGCACTCACACATCCCTCCGAGACCCTTTTGACACAGACTTACGAAGCGTTTACCGACATTGGTTTTGCACCCGATGGCACATTGTACGGAGTCCACAAGGTTAATTTTAATGGGTTTTTGGATGAAATATGGCCGGGTGGCCCTACAAATTATAGCCTGGAGCTGCCTTTCGTAGGAGCAAACGCTTTGACATTCGACCAATTTGGCATGGCGTATATTGGGTCGGCTATATCATCCGAAGTTCTGACGGTTGATGTCAAAACCCCAGGCGGATCAATTACCACCTGGCATAATTTCGAATACGGGAATTCCTGCGGAGATTTTGTGTTTTTACATAATAAGCTATATCTGGCTTGGTGGTGGGATGACCATGTTCAACTGTACGAAGCGATACTGGACTCCATGAACAGGTATGTCTCACACCGGGACCTTGGCCTGTTGCCTGATAACACCTTTGGACTGACATCAAATAAGGATAATTTGATTATAGGTATAACTGAGAGCAAACAGGTTTTTTCCTTTGTGCCGCCAACGACTTATGTTTCGTATATCCCGGTAACGAATCTTTTTGTATTAAAGGCTGGGGATCAGGCCTTTGGCGCGACTTCCAAATCCGAAGCTTTCGGCAACGCCAGGCTCGATTTTGGGGATGCCCCTGAAACTTACCCAACTGTTACTTCCGGCAGTGCAGGCTGTCATAACATCAGGGCAGGCTTATGCCTGGGCAAAAGGGTTGACCCGGAACCAGCCGGAATCCCTTCCCTTCTGGCTGATAGCGATGACCGTAATTCTCAGGTAAATGATGAGGATGGAATTACCGTTGCTACGCAATCCATTCAAAATTACACTTTTGTAAAGGAGTGCCATACCAACCTCACCATTGAACATACCGGGAACGGCTACCTGAGTATCTGGTTCGACTGGAATAAGGATGGAGCCTGGACCGCTGATGAAATGATTATATCCGGTTTTTATCTGAAAGAAGGCGATTACCAATGCCCTTTGTACGTGCCGGATTATGCCGTGGAAGGAACCACCTACTGCCGGTTCAGGTTCAGCCGTTCCTATGTGCCCGAAAGTTTTGGTTTTGGCGGTGATGGCGAAGTGGAGGATTATATGGTGAATATTGTTGGCAAACAGCCGCAGGATACGCTTGAAATAACTTCCGGAAATATTCAGGCATGCACAGGGACTCTTTTGCCTGTACCAGTCAGGTCGGGGAATTTTAATGGCATTTTCTCCCTCAAACTTTCTTTCGCTTACGATTTCCAGGTTTTAAATTTCCTGGGATTGAGCAATATGAACCCTGCTTTCAAAAACCAGTTAATCAGCTCCTTCGATCAGGATTCGGGAATTATTAGAATATCATGGAAATCGGATGATTATATTTCCATAGATAAGCTGTCGCCTTTATTTGACCTGCAGTTTGAAGCCAAAAAGCAGGGTGGGTCAGGAATCCATATTTTAAGCGGAACCATAAATTCAAAGGCGGCAACCTGCTCCTCGAAGACAATGCCGCTTTATGACCGCCTGGGCAAAATAACAATCTATCATACCCCAGAAGTCATCACGCAGGCTAGAGTCGAAACTTGTGAGATGTCGGATTTGATGCTTAAATCCGTATCCTCCGGGGATAATCCTATCCTGGGCAACCGCTGGGTGCTGCCCGACGGTTCTGTTTCGGAGGGCGATTCAATAATAATACCTGCAGTTGACATGGCAAACTCAGGCAGGTATATGGTTTATTGCATCGATATGCTGGGTTGTAGCGATTCGGCTTTTGCCGATGTAAGTGTTAAGCAAAATCCTGAAATCAGTTTCAGCGGGCACGACACCCTGAATTATGTGTACGGGTCGGTGCTGGATGCTGCCGGGCATTTTGAATACTGCGTCTGGAATACGGGAGAGCAAAGTACGGGAATAAAAATTACCACCGATGGCTTGTACAGTGTTAAAGCCGGACTAAATGGCTGCGAGGTGAGCGAAACCGTGTATATGCTTGAAAAAGACCCTGTTTTGTTCCTGCCCGATGCATTTTCACCAAACAAAGATCTGCTTAATGATGTTTTACAAGTCATTGGTCCCACGGGTAGCTTACGGTACTTTAACATGAAGGTGTTTTCGCGCTGGGATAACCTGATTTTTGAATCAAACAACAGTAGTTACGGCTGGGATGGCACCTACGAAAACAAACAATGCCCCATGGGTGCTTATATTTGTGTTGTCAAATACATTCCCGCAAGTTCCGGCAAAGATGCTAAGGTGAAAACCATACAGAAGAATGTTATTCTTTTGAGATAGTTTGGCGAACAAAGGTGAAGGTTGCTTTCTCCGGGTTTCAATCCTCCTGATCTAATTTGCATGCTTTCCCTTAAAGAATCAGATAAACGGATTAAAACAGCTATTATAATACGCCTTTGCTCAGGGCCAGGCTACCAGGTTCGGCGGCTATACGACACCCTGAAATAAAACACATACCCTTCGTTAATCGAGAATCTGTAGTACACAAACCGGAACCCAGCGATTGCCAATGCGTTGAACAGCAATAGTTTTAATCGGATTGGCTGCTATGTGGTATGTGGGTTGAATAATTGAACTATAAAGCCTGCGTAACGGTCCTTTTAGTAACTGCCACTATGAAACCAGGGGACAACATTTTGGCAGAAAGGCAAATAAGTCCGGTTTAAAGTCCCATATAGTTGACATAAATTTTACCGGAGAACAATGAAAGAATAAGCATGCTTTTAATATTATACTGATCTTTGCATTCAGCAAACTCAAATTATACCTCACTCCATGTCCTGTTTCCCTGTAAAGCACTTTCCGCTCATACTTATTTTTGTATTCTGCCTTTCGTTCGTACATGCCCAGCATACTCCCTGGCGGGAAAAGGAAATGGAAGTCATAGTCACTTTCAGCCAGCCGCAACAGGCTAAGATATTGGGCCTTATGAACCTGAAAGGCGACATTTACGATACCCATGCCTGCATGTACCTTACCCCGGCTGAACTAAGCAGGGTGAAAGAAGCCGGGCTGGACTGCAGCGTTAAAATTCCGGATCTCAATGCCTGGTCGGCGGGTTTTGGCCCGGCGCTGGTGCCACCGGGATATTATACCACCGATCAGATGACCAGCATTGCCGACAGCCTGGCGGCGAACTTCCCCAATATCTGCCGTAAGGTCGTATATGGGTTTACACCGCAAATGAAAGAACTGGCTGCCCTCAAAATCAGCGATAACGTAAATGTGGATGAAAATGAAGCGGAGATATTATTCGACGGGGGAATTCACGGCAACGAAGTGGGCGGTTCGCAAAATGTAATACAGTTTGCCCGCGACCTCTGTTTGGCTTACGGCACCGATCCTTATATCACCAACCTGGTGAATACCCGCGAAATATGGCTGTATTACTGTGTGAACCCGTATGGACGCGATTTTATGACCCGCGAAAACGGTAACCAGGTCGATATCAACCGCGATTTCGGGTACATGTGGGGCGGGGAAGGCAGCAGTACCGGACCCTTTTCGCAGCCCGAATCCAAAGCCCTGCGCGATTGCATGTACTCCAACCAGTTTGTGTCGTATACCAATTATCATAGTGGCACCGAAACCATTTCGTACCCATGGAGCTATCGTTATAGCCCAACGCCCGACAATACACATATCGCCAGCCTGGCAGCCCTGTATTCGTCCAGTTCGGGATATGGCGGCCTGCCCTATGGACAGGGATCACAGATCATGTACCTGATACAGGGCAGCACCAAGGATTTTAATTATGGCTGTTTGGGTTCGGCTGCCTGGTCAATCGAAATTTCGCTGGATAAACAGCCTGCCGGGCCCAATATTCAGTATTATTACAACATTAACAAGCCGGCCATGCTGGCATTGATAGAGTATTCAGGCTACGGTATCCAGGGAACCGTTACCGATGCCGTTACCGGTCTGCCCGTGAAAGCTTCCGTTTGGGTAGGCAATAATTACCCCACTTTCACGGATGGCGATGCGGGCGATTACCACAAATATATGGTTGCCGGCACCTACAGCCTGCGCTTCACGGCCAACGGCTACGAAACCAAAGTGGTTGATAATGTTACCGTAAATACCATGCAAAGCACGGTGACCGATGTTCAGTTGAAGCCCCTCAGGTCGCAGTACGGGTACCGTACCTGCATTACGCGTATTCCAGGCTTCAGTGCACAGAATCCCGGTGACGAAGGCTATACGGCCGCATGCCTGGGTGCCCCCGACCAGGTGAACTATTCCATTGGCAAAGGCGGGTACCTTATTATTGATATGCAGACCCCCGTACTCGACTTACCAGGCAATGATATCACCGTTTACGAGGGGGATAACAGCCCCGAAGGCTATGCCATGTATGCCCTTACCGATATGGACGGCTACTGGAACTATATAGGGTCGGGAACCGGCACCTGCAGTTTCGACCTGGCCACGGCCGGTATTGCCGGGGCACAGTTTTTTGCCGTGCTCGACGATAACAGCGGAACCGCCAACGTGAATGATGCCGGTTTCGACCTCGATGCCATCGAAAATTTGCATGCTCCCATCCCCGATACCCTTGCCCACCTCTCGGGAAAGGTGTTTGATTCGAATACCGGCCTGCCTTTGACGGGAGCCCTGGTTACACTCGCTGATACCACCCTGGTAACCGATACTGCTGGGTATTACTCGGCCAGTCCATTAAGAGGAGCTTCAGTTATTTGCGCCTCGCAGACGGATTATAATACACGTTGCGATACCGTTCAACTGCTGCCCGGAATGGCTTCCACGCACAATTTTTACCTGAACTTCAACGTAGGTCTTCCCCTGACTGAAGCTTCAGCTACGCCGCTTGCCATGCCCAATCCATTTACCGACCACCTGAACATACGGTTTGTCAACCAACTTGCCGGACGGGTCGTGATTAAGCTCACCACCTTATCGGGCAGCCATAGTATACTGTTGACTGATGCCGTTTATCCCGCAGGGGCAAACAGCATCAATGCTCATCCTGCAGAACTGTCGGGCAAAAGGCTGGCACCCGGCGTGTATATACTGAGCATTGAAACCGGCAATTCGAAACAGGTATGCAAAATAATTAAGGCTGGGTAATTACTCTTTCACGGCCTGTTCAAATGCTGCCTCGGAAGAATAAGAAGAATAAGCTGAAAACAAAACAACAAGAGTCTGAGATTAGGGTTTAGCATCATCTCACATACCTGCTGCATGCGTTTTCTAATCCAATCCTTAATCACAACCTTTACTTCATCCTTCAGCCAGCTTACTTCATTGAGCTGCCGGGGCAGGAAAAATACAATGAGGAAGGAAAAACGGCGGTGGGCTGCCCTGTATTAAACAAGGTAGCGAATCAGATCAGATTCAAGTATATAAATGCCACATATTCACAGAGTTAATTGAATATTACAACAGTTTTTGGTAATTGAAATATTATAAAACAGTGAAATTATTGCATGATAATTATGATGCACTTAGATAATCTGTGAATCTGTGGCTTAAATGAGGTGACTTTTGCAAAAAATGAATTACTTTAGAATGCTCAAAAGGAAAATGATTCCACTATTGTTTAGTGTTAACCGAAAATAAACCTGGAAGTACTGCACTTGCCAAAACTGACTGTCATTTCATGAAATCAAGCTTTACCTGCGGAATACTCGCCCTTGTTCTACTTGCAGTCTTGTCCTGTTCTGTTAAACAGAAGCCGGTCCCGAACCGGAATTATACAGTTATACTGCATGAAGCAGATTCCCTGCTTCGTATCATGCCCGACAGCGCTTTTGCCCGGTATAGCGCCCTTACCCGCGACAGTGTTCAGGCAGGAGAGTCTCTGTTTACCCAGGCGCTGATAGGGATTTCAACTTATTATAAAGGAAAGGCAAAATACGATACGGCCATGCACCTGGCTGCCAGGGCATTGCAGCTGTCGGTAAAACAGGGTGATACCCTGCTTATTTTACACAGCCTGCTGCTGAACGGCAACCTGAGCACCGATTGTCTCAGGAGCAAAGAAGCCTTACAGTTTTATAAGGATGGACTTTCGATGGCTAAAGCAAGCAAAATTGCACTCGAAGAAAATGGTTTCCTGGTAGGCATAGGCAATATTCAACTGGATCAGGCCGATTACCCGGCTGCTTTCAGGTCATTTACCGAAGCCGCCAGGATGGCAGGCCTGGCCGGGGCTACGGATAAGGAATCGACCGCCTTCAACAATCTTTCCTTGATCCTGAAATTCCAGGGCGATTTCAAAGAAGCTATCCGTTATGGACGTATTTCGCTTGAACTGGATAAAAAAAGCGGGAAGAAACTCGATTATGCCAACCACCTGATGAATATGGGCGTTTTTTACGAGAACATGAAAAGGAATGATTCAGCCTTGTGGTATTATAATAAGGCCGGGGAAATCTGTACCAAATCAGGTGATTCAATGATTATGATCAAAGTCCGTTTCAACAGGTCAAATGTTTTTATCCTTCAGAACCGGTACCAGGCGGCTATAAACGATCTTAAGAATGTGCAGCGTTATTGTGTGCGGCACGCCATTGCCGAGGGACAGGTCTATGCCCTGTCGTCGCTGGCGGAGGTTTACAGCAAAACCGGCAACGCGGCTTCTGCCCTCGAAAAGGCTGATTCGGCCATTGCCCTGGCAAAACAACACGGCATAGTCAACACCCTGGCGAACCTTTACGAAACCCGCTACCAGGTGCTGGATGCCCTCGGCCGGCAGAAAGAAGCCCTGAGTACGGCTCTGCTGGCTCAGCATATCTCCGATAGCATTAATTCCGCTAAAAAGCAGTCGGAGATTTCGAAGCTGAACATGCAGTTTAATACCGAACGCAAAGACAACGAAATTGTGACCCTCTCCGACAGGCTGCAGGCTGAAGCCGGCACCCGCCGTATGCAGTCGCTGATTATTGTATTGCTGGTGCTGCTGCTTACCGGCACCGCCGGGGTTTCCGTATATATATTCAATCTGCTCAGGGCCCGGACCGATGCCTATAAAGCCCTGCAGGCTATTTATGCCGGCAGGCAGCTGGCCCTGGAACATACAGAGCCCGCTGCGATTACGGATAAGGCGTTGAATACGGCTGTCGAAACTGCCGAAAAACCGGGAGCGGTTCCAGCTGCTGATCCTTTACCTCTTATTCCGGATATTGCTTTTAACAAGCTGAAGCAATTGTTCGATGAGGATAAAATATTCCTCGATGCTCAGCTTTCGCTCGAAAAACTGGCCCTGGCCACCGGTATCGGGAAAAAGGAACTCACCCTGCTGATCAAAATCAGGTTCGAAACCGGCTTTTACCCGCTACTGAACATGTACCGCGTGGAACATGCCATGAAGCTGCTCGACGACCGGGCTAATGACAAGCTGAAAGTGGAATATATTGGATTAAAGTCGGGGTTTAACTCCCGCCCTACTTTTTACAGCACCTTTACCCAGTATACCGGACTGCCCCCTGCAGTGTACCGCCAGGCTATGATTGAGAAAGACCTGCCGCCGCATCCGGGATTGCCGGGAGAGGAAGGTTAAAGGAGAAAGGTTAAAGGTTAAAGTAGAAGGGGCGACAAGGCGACAGGGTGACAAGGCGACAAATACTTGTCCCCGTCAGCCCCCAACGGTCCCGATAGCTATAGTGATGGGGGTTACTCGTCTTCCAGGGCATAAACTATCTGATTCCGAAACAGATAGGGAAAAGGTTATAGGCTGTTAATTCCCTACGGGAAATATTTTAAATATGGATATGATTTTCTATTGAAATATATGCCCTACGGGCAATGAAACCATCGAAGCCGATTTGAGAGGTGAGCATAAATGCTTGTCTCCGTCAGCCCCCAACGGGGGTTTGGGGGTTACTCGTCTACTAAAGGGCAGGGGGTGAG
>CAIPFN010000379.1 GCA_903864265.1 uncultured Bacteroidales bacterium
CGGCTTCGGATTTCCCGTTAACGGTTACATTCAGAAAGTTATCCTTTAAAAAGGATGGGAACCTGCCGTCGACCAACGCCTTTGCTCTGTCAGCATTATTTGAATGTATAATTATTACTTCTTTGCCTGTGGCTAATCCCAGAAGTGTTTGCATGCTGCCCTGGAAAACAAGTGAGCCTGAATTGATTATGGCTACATCGCTGCAGAGTTTTTCAATTTCACTTAATATATGGCTAGATAGCAATATGGTGCAATTCTGTTCCTCGTTGATGCGTGTCAGCAAGTGCCTCATTTCCATGATGCCATTCGGGTCCAGCCCGTTTATGGGTTCATCCAGTAAAAGCAATTCTGGTTCTGCCAGCAAGGCAATGGCCAGGCTCAGCCTTTGCTTCATGCCTGTTGAATACTGCCTCACCGGCCTGTGGGCGTCTGTGGTGAGCGAAACCGTATCGAGCAGGGGTTTGATACGGTCGAAGGAAAGGTTGCGTATACGGGCCGTTAATTCCAGATTACGGTATGCATTCAGGTGATCATACAAGGAAGGGGTTTCGACCATGGCTCCAATGCGCTCAAGGATGAACATCTTGTTCGAATTCAGGTCTTTACCCAAAATATGTATCATTCCTGGCCCGGTACGCAGCAATCCAAGCAGGGTTTTAATGGTGGTGGACTTCCCTGCGCCATTGGGACCCAGGAACCCGAAAATACTGCCCGAGGGTACCCGGAGATGGATATCATGTAACACCTGCCGGTTCCGATAACTGAAGGTTAAGGCGTTGGTTTGAATAATTGAATAGGGTTCGGCCTGCATAGGAAATAAAGATTAATCGTGAAAACCTGATGATAGAAATGTTTCCAATGCAAAAATAGGTTTCTTTTAAGTATTCAGAACGGAGCTAAGATATATAGGATGCAAAAAGAAGGGCGCCTTAAATTTTATTTGACAGGAAAAGCAGCACATATCGATAATTTTCGTATATTTAGGTCGACCAATATTTTTAGCCATGAAAAATATAGTCTTCCTCTTACTTTCTGTTTTTATGGTTGTTGCAGCTGTAAAAAGCAGTGCCCAGGTGAGCAGCACCAAGGCAAACCCGAAAACGACCTCTATACAGTCCGACAATTCCCGCAACCAGGATGCATTTGTCCCGAGTTCGGGCGTGAGTGCACAAAGCAACAAATTAACTCTCGAAGGTATTGAAGGCGAAATTTATGTTGGCAGCGACTGGCCAACAGGAACAGTAAGCCTAAGCAATGGAAAAGTGATTGATACGTATCGGCTGCGATACAACCTGCTGGCCGACCAGATGCAGTTCGTTTCCGGAAAAGATACGCTGGCATTTGCTTCTCCTCAGGAATTGAATACAGTATTTTTCGGCGGACATACCTTTGTATATCAAAACTACCAGTGCGAAAAGATTATCCGTCAGGGTTATTTCGAACTCCTGGTGCCCGGGAAAAATAAGCTGCTGCTCAAAAGGGTGGTTACCTATCAGATACCTGACGCCAATAATCCAAAAGACGAATCGGCAACGAAATACCTGATCAATGAATATTATTTTATCAGCAAGGCCGGTACGCCTGCAAATAAACTGATGTGCAACCGCAAAAGTGCACTTTCGATCCTTGATAAGCATCAGGGCGAGATAGAAGCATATTTTAAGACTACAGGCAATAAAGTCCGCACTCCCGAGGATCTGAAAAAACTGGTTGCATATTATAATTCCCTCGACGAGTAGAGGCAGGGTGCCGGTCAAAACGATTATCTTTGCCGGTTTATTCCCACATTGTGAAAACCTTATTACCCGAATCATGCCTGGAGATTTTGCTTAAGCCCCTGGCTTACTGCACCATTTGTCCCCGCAATTGCGGTGTCGACAGGTTAATGGGTCAAACCGGAATTTGTGGCAGCAATGCTGGCTTTAATATCAGTTCTATATGTATTCATCATGGCGAAGAGCCGGCCATCAGCGGGGAAGAGGGTATCTGCAACGTATTCTTCAGCCGTTGCAACCTTTCGTGTATCTATTGCCAGAATTACCAGATCAGTGGCAACCATGGCAGCGTGAATGAACAGCAGATGCAACTGCCCGAAGTACTTGCTTCTATCAAAACCATTCTCGACGGGGGCTGTCACGCGCTTGGCTTTGTTTCGCCCTCGCATTATATTCCTCATGTGAAAATCATTATCGAAGCCTTGAGGACTGAAGGGTATAATCCGGTTTTCGTGTACAATTCCAACGGATACGATAAAGTGGAAGAAATCAGTGCATTGGAGAGTTATATCGACATCTACCTTCCCGATTATAAATATGCTGATAATGACCTGGCTCGGAAGTTCTCAAAAGTAGCTGATTACCGGCAAACGGCTCTTGCTGCCATCCGGGAAATGTACCGTCAAAAAGGCTCAACCCTGGTGATGAATGAAAACGGGTATGCCGAAAAAGGCCTGATCATCCGTCATCTGGTGTTGCCTGGAAATGTAGAAAACAGCCTGAATGTACTTCGAGATATTTCGGATATATCCGGTTCGGTTGCCATTTCGCTTATGGCCCAGTACTGGCCGTCACCGGCAGTAAAGGATCATCCTGCGCTTGGCCGAACCCTTACATCGGATGAATATGAAAGTGTAAAAACAGAACTCGATAATCTGGGATTCTACAAAGGCTGGGTGCAGGAATTGGAAAGCAATGCTGAATATAACCCTGATTTTGAGAGGGATTCACCCTTTTTGTAAGTTTTGTAAGCTGTTTAGCCAAAAGATGGAGAGTCAAAAACAGTCAGAATATAATCAGGCGTTTCCGATCTGCAATTTGTACTTTTGTAAGTCTGCCTGTACAGTTGATACAGGGTGCGGCGTTTACCCTATTTCTGTTTCAAAAATGTTATCATGGATGTCCCGTTTAAAATAGTTAAGCTGACTAAAGAAGTTACTGATTCTCTGATCATTGATCCAAAATCTCCCCACCGCCACGATCATGAGGAATTGCTGATCATTACCCACGGCAAACCAAAACATTCACTGGATTTTACGAATAATGAACTACAATCACCTGTTATCGTGTATGTTGCACAAGGTAAAGTTCACAATTTTATCCCAGATGCCGATACATCAGGATGGGTTATCTGGTACAAGAATGAGCTTGTACCCCAGAGCCGGTTTAATTTCTATTCTAATTTTCTCGACCAGGTGAATTACCCCCTCAGTGAGGATTATTGCAGCACCACACTGAATATGTTGTGTGAAATTATGTTGAAAGAATGTCTGACTATTCCGGTAAACTTCCTGGGAATAAAGCATTTGCTCAGCGCGCTTTTATCGAAACTCGAAACGGACAGCAAGAAGGAATACCTCGATAACCAGGCTTCGAACCATTCGCAGTTGGTTACTTTCAATAACTTTTTAAAAATACTGGAATATAATTTTATACGCCCCGAGGGAGCTGATTTTTACGCTGAAAAGTTAAATATGAGTTCCCGCAACCTGAATCTTATCAGCCAGTCGGTATTCGGGAAAAGTATTACGGAGATCATCGAAACGCGCAAACTATCGAAGCGCGAAACCTGCTGCTCAATTCAGGAAAGACGGTTTCAGAGATCGGCTACGAACTGGGATACAACGAGAAATCCTATTTTACAAGGGTTTTCCATAAGAAAACCGGGGTAACCCCTACCGAATTCCGCGAACAGATGCATACCGCCATTTCCTGATAGTACCACATATCGTCCTGAAAGTGTAACTCCTGTAAAGAGGAGTCAGTGTACTTTTGCACCATCAGATTCATACTTTAAAATTTAGCAAAATGGCAACAAAAACAACCTGGGTTATCGACCCTACTCATTCCGAGATTGCTTTCAAAATAAAGCACCTCATGATTTCAAACGTTAAAGGCTTGTTCAGCGAATTCAGCGGGCAGGTGCTCACCGATGGTGAAGATTTTTCGACAGCCGAAATAAGCCTTCTGATCCATCCTGCTTCTATCAGCACCGGTGTGAGCGATCGCGACGGGCACCTGAAAAGTCCCGATTTTTTTGATGTGGAGAACTTCACCGAAATCACCTTTACAGCAGGGAAACTGACCGGAAAAGGAGAGGGGGAGTATGCTCTCAACGGAAATTTGTCCATCAAAGGCGTTACACTGGCCGTTAGCCTGAATGTGGAATTTGGCGGTTTAATGACCGATCCCTGGGGAAATGAAAAAGCCGGTTTTACACTCAACGGTAAAATAAACCGCAAGGACTTCGGGCTTACCTGGAATGCCGCCCTGGAAGCAGGAGGTGTTTTGGTGGGCGAGGAAGTACGCATCAGCTGCGACGTTGAACTCATGAAACAAAAAGACTACGCGTTCCTGCAGCCTTTCCTGGCTGAAAATGCCAC
>CAIPFN010000380.1 GCA_903864265.1 uncultured Bacteroidales bacterium
CATACAGAAAAAGATTTCGAGCAGCTAATTCTGGATTTTCAATAGTTATATATTTGATTATCAATAATTAAAAAATCACAAACTGGCTAAAACTAACTAAAAATCAAATTGTTCGGACACGTATGATAATAACTATATAATAACCATGTATTCTATGTTATTGGCAAGGATAATATAGTTAATAAATATACTTATAATGAATCTAAATAGGCTGGGCGGGTGTTAACATGCTCTATATAAGTACTTTTGCGCATATGAACGAATCGGAGCTGGCTGCTGTAACGGCAGGTTTTCCCCTTGGCCCGAAATTGTTGAAGATACCTGTCTTGTTTATTGATATCTTTGACTACCACTATCCCCATTTGTAGGATGAATCATCCTGGATTTTCAACTACTAATCATTACATGGAGCCGAAAAAACGAAAACTTCTTCTGATAAATCCTGCCAATCAGCGACGCAAAGGCCTGAGGATGCGCAACCTGTCAACCTATCCTCCTTTGAACCTGGCTATTATTGCCGGACTCACTCCCGACACCTGGGAGATTAAAATCCTGGATGAGAACTTCAACTCCTTTGTTTTTGAAGAAGCCGACCTGGTCGGGTTCACTTCCTTTACCTCAACGGCTCCGCGTGCCTATGAGCTGGCGGGCATTTACCGTGAGCACGGTATCCTAACCGTTATGGGGGGTATTCATGCCAGCATGCTGCCTGATGAAGCACTGCAATATATGGATGCCGTTGTGATAGGCGAAGCCGAAAGCATATGGCCAAAAGTGATTTGGGATTTTGAAAACGGTAATCTTCTGTCGAAATACCGTGGTGAATTAGTGGAACTGGGCGGCAAACCCATGCCTCGCCATGATCTGTTGAGCAATGAATACCTGTTTTCGTCCATCCAAACTACCCGTGGATGCCCCATGCAATGCGATTTCTGCTCGGTTTCAACATTCAACGGTTGCCAGTACAGGTTGCGTCCCATCAGCGAGGTGCTTGACGAACTGGAGCAGCTTCCCACGAAACTGGTTTTCTTTTGCGACGATAATATTATCGGATATGGAAAAAAAAGCCAGGAAAGAGCCATAGAGCTTTTTAAAGGAATGGTCAGGCGGGGAATAAAGATTGACTGGACCGGACAGGTTTCGCTCAATTTTGCAGATAATCCTGAAGTGCTGAAATGGGCTGCCCGCAGCGGATGCCGCATGGTCCTGATCGGTATTGAGTCGGAAAAGACGGAACAACTTAAGGAAACCGGTAAAAAACTGAACCTTCATATGGGGGTGGATGCCTATGCGGAGGTGTTCAGGAAGATTCACCGGCATGGGATAAGTATACTGGGAGCCTTTATTTTCGGTATGGATACGGATTCGAGACAGGCGCTGTACGACCGGGCTCAGTATATACTCAAATCAAGCGTCGATGCATGGCAAACCACCATTCTTACCCCCCTTCCCGGTACCGGCCTGTATGATCGGCTAAAGGCGGAAAACCGTATTATGTACACAAATTACCCTGCCGACTGGAGCCGTTACGACTTTTTTGAGCCCGTGATTGTTCCTGCCCAGATGACAAACGGTGAATTACACGAGACCATGCAGGATATCTGGATTAAAATTTACAACCGAAAAACGGTCCGCAGGCAATTCCGGCGATCGCTGTGGAACCTGAAACGGCTGAGTTTTGCCATGTGGGGTTATATTTCCAATTACAATTATTACTGCCTTTCGTTTGAAGAAAATATCCGTGCCGGTGATCCCCGATACTCGCATTGGCTGGTTTCGGAAAAAGCTGCAGGGAAGCCATAACTGTATGCCCCGTAAATAGCTGAAATTCAACAACTTTATGGGCATCGGATCAGCTGAAACCTTCGGATTCACTCCATCCCATCCTTCACCTAAACTACATCCTCAACCTGAGTGAAAAGTCTTTCAGCAATGAAAGCTTTATCTTTACCTTTGGCGTCCGGTAACTGGTCTTATTTTCCCGAATGAAATCGCTCCTGATTAACCGGGGCAGGTTACGATTGGAATAAATCAGCCATTGAAGATGACATTTAGACCATTCCAGCCTTCCCAACAGCTATCGGGATCATGACTATACATCGGGATCAGTATTGACCCGAAAAAACAGATAATAACAGATGAAAGAACGCCTGGTTTACCTCGATAATATTAAAGTTTTCCTGATTTCGTATGTGATTACAGGGCATATTGCTGCCAGTTACGGAGCCATAGGAGGCGGAAGATGGAGTTACCTGGAGCAGAATGACGACTTTACTACCCGGGCCGTACTTTCTCTTTTTGTTCTGCTTGCTTATTCGTTCCTGATGAGTATGTTTATTTTCATCGCGGGGTATTTTACCTATCCTTCCATCAAAAACAAAGGGAGTCGGCGGTTTATGAAGGACAGGGTCATCCGGCTGGCTATACCGTTGCTGCTCTATTATTTTATAATTGGGCCTGTGGTGCGATACATCAGTAAGTCGGCGAAAGGGTATGACGGTTCATTCCTTCAATTTCTTTCCGAATCGTACCATTCACATATTTATGGGTTTATGGGTGTGATGTGGTTCGTGGCACTGATCCTGATATTTTCTGTGGCATATGCATTTTTTTATCAGTTGTTTCCAGATGGTTGGTACAAGCCTAAAAATGAGAGTTTTCCACGAAGTGTAATGATTTTATTATTTGTAATGGGTGTAGGTTTAGCCAGCTATCTTACCCGGATTATCTTTCCCATAGGAGGCGATTTTGTAGGAAGCCGGCCCCTGGGTTCGCTGGTGATTTTCGGAACTTCTTTTTTCCTGGGCACAACGGCCGGCCGGTACAAGTGGGTTGAAAAACTGACTTATAAAGATGCAAAACCATGGTTTATCAGCGCCCTGGTGGTAATGGTGATTCCTGCCGTGTTCCTGGTGGTTTTGCGAAAAGATTTCAGCATGAGCATGATTGCCAAACCCGGCTCGCTGGCTTCATTATTATATGCTTTTTGGGAAGTTATCAAAAGCCTGGGTACCGGTATGATTGCCATTGTAGCGTTCCGGAAATGGATAAACAAACCCGGCAAATGGGCCGATGCCCTCGGCCGCAGCGTATTTGTGGCTTATTTTATCCACCCCCTTGTCTGCGTAATGTTCCTGTATGCTTTTGCGGCCTCCGGCCTTCATCCCCTGGTTAAATTTGCCATTGTGGCTCCAACCGCTCTGCTTACCACCTTTGCCACAGCCTGGGCACTGAGGCTGATTCCTGCCGTAAGAAAGATACTGTAAATACCGATTTCAGCCATCAGCTAAGCCTTCATTCCGGATATTGCATTTTGGCTTTTCCAGGCTGGTATTCTCTTACGCATACATCTTTTCGATTAAATCGTGATACTTTTCATACAGGGCCTGCCGGTTATAGCTTCCATCTTCGTGAAGCAGCCTGTTGGCGGCCGACCATTTCTGGTCAACCATTTCGAAGCGTACTACCTGTTCGTATTTGGGGCAAACTAAATTATAGTCCGAAATCGACTTGCCTATCAGTTCCCTGATATCATTGGCAGCATTAGGGGGAATGCCGGATTCAGTTTCTGTTATATCAACCGGAACCACCAGTGCTGTGAGGGTAGCACGGTTGTGCCCGTAAACCCAGATTTGCTGAATGCAGGCTGAACCGGCAAATAAAGCTTCAACCGGTCGGGGGTCGGTATACAATCCGGAAGAAAGTTTAAAAATTTCTTTTTTAATCCCGGTAAGCGTCAGGAATCCATTTTTATCAAGACTGCCCAGGTCCCCGGTATGCAGCCAGCCTTCAGCATCAACAGAAGAATCGCTTTGTTTGAAATACGCTTTCATTAAGCCGCCGCTTTTCACCAGCACTTCATGGTCTTTGGCAATCCGGACTTTCACTCCCGGCATGAGCCGTCCTACGCTGTGACTTTTAAAGCTTTCAGCAAGGTTATACGATACGAGCGGGCCTGCTTCGGTGAGCCCGTATCCTTCGAAAGTAGGAATGCCGGCAGCCCAGAGTATATTCAATATTTCGGGCCTGAGGGCAGCTCCCCCGCATAGCAATACTTTAATGTTACCGCCCAGGAAGCTCCTCAGGCCCTTAAAAACTTTATGAAACAGCATGTGCTTTAGTGATGCTCTGCTTTTACGCGGACCGGCTTTTTCGGTTGCGGCCAGTTTTAATGCCAGTTTTGCCAACACTCCTTTTATTCCCCCCGTTTTCAGCATTTCCTGCCTGGTGGTATCAATAATCCTTTCCAGTACCAGGGGCACGGAAAGCATCACATCGGGTTTTTTTTGCCTGAGCACGGCAGGCAGCGTAGCAATTCCTTCGTTATACGTAACCCGGATACCCAGGTATTGAAAACTGTAATTCACCGTGCGCTCAAAGCTGTGAGCCAGGGGCAGAAAACTGATGCTGTGGCTGCAGTCGGTGAAATGATGAGCCGTGCAATAATTCAATATATTGAAAACATGGGCGGCATGAGTCAGCACAACTCCTTTCAGCGGGGTGTTGGAGCCGGAAAGATAAGTAATGGATGCCGGATCATCGGGCCTCACAGCCGAACGCAGTGCCTGTAATATTTCCGGTTTTTCAACTCCGGTACGCAAAAAATCTTCGTAATACACGGCTCCTTCCGTTGGGTCGAAACAAACTACCAACGTAAGGGTACAGTTAGGGATCTGCTGTATTTTGCGCAATACCGACCTGTTTGAAATAAACGCTATGCGGGCAGCCGTTTCTTTCAGAACGGCTTCGAGTTTACCCGTATCTACAGCCGGATATAGCGGTACATGAACGGCCCCGGCCTGCAATATGCCCATATCAGCAAAATTGAATTCTGCCCTGTTGTGGGTGATGCTCAGTATAGGCTCTCCGCTGGAAATCCCATACTGAATCAAAGCATAACTTGTTAGGTCGGCATAACGGATGTAATCTGCAACCGTATAGTCCCGCCATTGCCCGTTGCTGACCGATGCGAACATCAGCTGCCCGGAGGGCCGGGCCGAAATGACTTCGAGCAGGTCAAAAATACGGGTAGGAGGGGTCGGTGTCGGCATGGCAGATTACTGTTTGCCTTTGGCATTTTCGAAAAGCTGCCGGTAGTAATTTGCTTTCACCGTATCGCCTTTGCTTGCATAATAGTGGTTGAGGATTCCCGATGCGCGTTTGGCTTCCGGCTTGGCTCTTACCAGTTCTTCGAGTGAACGTATGGCATTCAGTGTATCGCCTTGCTTGTAATAGTACATGGTCAGATTCATATACGGCATTTCCATCTGAGGTCTTAGCCTGATAATTCGCCGGTTCAGGGCTATCGCTTCATCCATCTGCCCGGTTTTATTGAGGCAGAAGGCCAGGTTCGACACGGCTTTTGCATCCATGGTGTCGAGTGCAACGGCTTTCCTGTAATTTGAAATAGCCTGTGGGAAATCTTCTTTCTGCTGATAGGCATACCCCAGGTTAAACCAGGCAGCCGCATATTTGGGCCTGGCCTCGGCCGATTTCTGAAAATACTCCAGCGCCTTATCAAAGTCATTTTTCATCATGGCATACATCTCCCCCAGGCTGTTCCAGGCTTCGAAATACCCGGGATAGACTTTCACGGTCTGCTCAAGAAGAGCAATGATCTTATCCACCTGGGGTTCGGTGCCGCTGCGGTCGCCGTCCTTGCTGACCTTTTCGATGAGGCTGGTTTTAAGGGTGGTGGCGTAAATAAAGTTCGCCTTGGCCGAATTACCCAGGTACTGGATATCGTGCGAGAACAGGCTGAGTTGCGAATTCCAGTCTTCATTACGGACTATCGTCCTTGCGGTGTATGGAATCAGCATAACCATGAGCAGAAGTACGGCTTTCGAAACCTGGATTCTTGTCAAAGGCTTGTCGGCAGCCACTTTCAGGAGTTTGAATATGAAATATACAACTGCAATGCTGAATCCCAATGAAGCAATATAAAGAAAGCGTTCGGCAATAATGCCTGCCGGTGGTTTTACAATATTGGCATACATGGAGATGATAATCAGGTAGAAGAAAATCGCATAGGACAGTAAGTGCTTCGTGCGAAATTTCATGACGGCAAAAACCAGTAAGCCTACATGGATCAGGATGGATAAAATCACCCAGACGTTTAATAATCCGACTACAGGAATCGTGTTATACCCATAATAAAACAACAAGGGCTGAGGGTATACCAGCAGTTTCAGGTAAAGCAGCAGACCATACATTCCCGTAGACACGTGATGAATGAAGTTTTTCTCAAAAGCCAGGGGGTTTTCGAAAAACAGCATGGGCCTGTTGATTTCGGGCAGGTATAACTTAACAAAGAGCACGGCAGCAATGGATATTAAAATCAATGAACCCGTGATCAGAGCTATCTTTTTCACATCGGCTGTCATGAAAAAGTAAATGGTAAACGGAATGGCAGCCAGTAAAGGAAGGGTGGAAGGCTTGGAAAAAATGCTCAGCAAAAACCACAAGGCTCCAAAAATCAAATATGGAAATGACCCCTTACGGGTAAAGGTCATAAAGCTTTGCAAGGCCAGCAAACCGAAGAGTAAACTTATGATTTCTTCCCTGTTTTTAAGGCTGGCTACCACTTCGGTATGCACCGGCAGCGATGCCCAGAGCATAGTTACAAGAAACGGAAACCAGATGGAATAATTTGGTAAAAGGCGGCGCAGGATTGAAAACAGAAGCAATAAAGTCAGGGCGTAAAGTAAAATGTTGATCAGGTGGCTGGTTGAAGGGTCTTCGCCAAAAAACTGATGCTCGACGGCAAACATTACCTTGGTGAGCGGACGATACCCGAAGTTCATCATGCCCCCTTCCTCGGCATTCAGGTTGATATACCTGGTGCTGAGGATCAGTGGAATAGCCTTGATTCCCTTATTTACCACGGGGTTATTATAGGTGACGTACAGGTCGTCGAGCGAATACCCGTTTTTCATGGTATTGCCATACAGCACAAAAGCAAATACAAATAATACGACTTTAAGCCATAAAGCAGGTCGGGCATACCAGGCTTGAGCCGGAACAAGCTTTTCAGTCGTTTTTTCTGTCTTTACCTGCTTTGCAGGAGCTGGTTTGGAAGGAATGCTTTTTTTCATACACGTTAACTAAGAATAATGTCACCTGATATGGATCCGGGAAAGCGCAAATTTACGGTTTCGGTGGTTTTGACGGGCCTTAAATACCAGCGGATTGAAAGTCATTCAGCATACCGGCCTGCTGATGTTACCGGCGGAAAGCATTTGCAGGCTTTGATGCCTAAAAGTTTACCTGAACCGCGAGTCTGTAAAATCTCCCTGCTTATACCGCTGTATTACTTTATACCGTTGAATTTTACCGCTCGAAGTTTTTGGAATTTCATTCGATTTAATCAGAATGAGTTCATCCACAGGGATTCCTAATTCCTGGCGCATCAGGGTCCGTAACAGTTGGAGCACTTCGGGGGCTTTGGCCTCGGGAATGGCAGCCGCAAATACCAGCACTTTTTCTTTCCCTGTTTTGGAATCGGTGATTCCGCCTATTACTGTTTTTCCGAAATTGAATTCCTCCAGCTGGCAGGCCAGCACCTCGAGGTCGTTGGCAAAATAGTTCTTGCCGTTTACAAATATGATATCCTTATACCGGCCGCTGATATAGAGGTTTCCTTCGAAAATAAATCCCATGTCCCCGGTATTGAGCCATCCATTGCTGAAAAGATCATTTGTTGCTGTCGGGTTGTGGTAATATCCGCCTGTTATCGATTCGCCGCGTACCAGTATATGCCCGACTTTGCCTTTGGGAAGCTCAGCATTATCAGTATCGGAAATTTTAATTTCCATATGCCGCAATGTCTGCCCCACACTTACGATGGATCGGGATTGTTTAAGCATTCGTGGATTTTCGGTTTTTACCGCACTGAAGTTTTTATCCAGTTCTTCGTTATCGAACATGGTAACCACCGAAGGTTTCATGAGGGGTGAGAAGGAAATGGCCAGGGTAGCTTCGGCCATGCCATACACCGGCATCATTGCCTCTTCCCTGAATCCATAGGATTTCAGCGAACGGTTAAAATCGTTCATCACTTTTACGGAAATGGGTTCAGCCCCGTTGAGCAGTGCTTTTAGGGGTGAGAGGTCCCATTCATGCCCCTCGGGCCTGCGCTTCAGGTAGCGTATCAGCAGTTCCTGCCCGAAATTCGGGCAACCGGTAATGGTGATTTTGTACCGGCTCATCATTTCGGGCCATATAGCCGGATTCTTTATGAAATCAATCGTGTGAATATGATATTGATCAGCAGGACAACTCAGGGGCGTAAGGTGATAACCAATAAGACCCATATCATGATACAGCGGCATCCAGTTGCCAACGGGATCAAGTATCTGCAGGTCAAGTCCTGTGGCTATCGACTCCATGTTGAATGCGATATTCCTGTGCGTCAGCATAATGCCTTTAGGATCGCCGGTGCTGCCGCTCGAAAATTGAATGAAGGCAAGATCGTCGAAGGCGGGTTCAAAGGAGATTTCACCTTCCGTGGGTGGTATCTCCGAAAACGAAAAAACACGAGCGGCGAACTCTTCGTGATTTCCTAAAGCGGTTTGGTTAGTGATAATAAAGGGAGAGCCTAGTTGCCGGAAAACCGTAAGCAGTTTAATGGCAGATGGATTATGCTCATTAAAAGTGACCGCGGGTTGAAGAATGGTAGTGACAATACCCGAAAGGAAACAAGCCCAGAGTAAGGTGATGGTTTCACGGTTGTTTTCGGTGGCAATAATCAGTTTGTCGCCGGCTTTCAACCCCATTGATCGCAATCCGCAGGCAACAGCCGTAGATTGTCTTAGCAGCTCCGTATAGGTTTGCGTATCCATTGAACAATTCTCGTGCACATAGTGAATGCCAAGCTGAGGATGTGATACGACAGCGCGTTGCAATAGAGCAGGAAGTGTAAGTTCAGGCATGCTTGGTTATGAATTTTGGCAAAAATACACTTTATGCCCGGTTGATTAAAGGATTTCTTAAAAGATGGGCCAGGAGTCGGAAGGACTTAACATGCGTAAGTCTATCAGGTTGAATTTATGCACCAATGGTATTATTCTGGATTTGATGCGGCCATAATTTCCTGCATTACATTGGTGAGACTTACAAATTGCTCCACACTGAGCTGTTCGGCGCGCTTGCCTGCAAATTCGCCGTTGTAGTCGCCTAAAGGTTTTAGCGCGTTATGCAAAGTTTTCCTTCGTTGGTTAAAGGCCGTTTTAACTACCTGCAACAGCATTTTTTCGCTGCATCCCAGTTCCTTGCGATCGTTTCGTTGTAAACGTATAACTGCTGACTGCACCTTGGGCGGGGGCGTAAAAACAGCGGGATCCACCGTGAAGAGATATTCTATATCGTACCAGGCCTGTAGCAAAACACTAAGTATTCCATAATCTTTTTTGCCCGGAGGCGCGGCTATGCGCACGGCTACTTCACGCTGGAACATGCCCACGGCTTCGTAAACCTGCTCATGATTTTCGAGTACCCTGAACAAGATCTGGCTCGAAATATTGTAAGGGAAATTCCCGATAACCGAAAACGGTCCTTCGAAAACGCCGGCAAAATCCATCCTCAGTATATCCGCTTCCAGGAGGCCGTCGCCCAACTGAGGGTAATGGATACGCAGAAAGGCGGCCGATTCGCGGTCAACTTCCACGGCCACAAATTTATCGAAGTTCTGCTTCAGTAAATACTTGGTCAGCATCCCGGTTCCGGGGCCAACCTCAAGTACCTGTTTTGCTGATGCTGAAAGGCTTCCGGCTATTCTGGCAGCAATGTTTTCGTCTTTCAGAAAATGTTGTCCAAGGTGTTTTTTTGCTCTTACTTCGTACAAGGGAGGGGTTGGGTTTGGGGGTGGAGGGGATTGAGGGGATTGAGGGGATTGAGGGGATTGAGGGGATTGAGGGGATTGATTGCAGACAAGGGGATAGGGGGAAAGGGGGGTGTTGGATGTTGGATGTTGGATGTGGGATGTGGGATGTGGGATGTGGGATGTGGGAGAGGAGAGGAGAGGTGGGGAGAAATGTAATTATCGATCCTTGCTAAAATATGGAGTAGTCCGGATGTAAAAGCTGAGAATCGGGTACTATGGAATAGGCTTAGTTCACAGGGTCGTTGCGTAATATCCTGAATCGTTTGCGGGCGTCGACCACATAGAGGCTTCCGGGATACTGGGTTAGGATTTTTTCGTACAACTGCCTGGCTTTGTTCTTGTCGTTCAGCTGGTTTTCGTACAGGCCGGCAAGGTTGAACATGGCATCATCGGCAAGTAAGTCATTGGGATACTTTTCAATGATACGGTTATAATAGACTGCAGCGGAATCGAACTTTCCATTCTTGGAGTTGATCTCAGCTTTTTTAAATAATACGTTGTCCATTATGGCATGCATGGGGTACAATGTGATTATCGAGTCAAGCACGGCAAGGGCGTCATTATCAAGGTTACGGAATTCGAGCAGGTCAGCTTTGGCATACATGGCCAGGGGCACGGTCAGGCTGTCCTCTTCAATATTGTCGCTGATCAGCAACGAAAGTTCCAGCGCATCATTGGCGATGAGTTTGGAAGTAGCGGCTTTCAGAATGTCGAGCTGCCCCTTGGCCCAGTCGAATTCGCCTATATAAAACGAAAGTTTGGCGTTACGGAATTTGGCTTCATGACCCAAAGGTTCGTTCTTAAACGTTTTCTCAACCTGCGAATACAACAAAGTTGCTTCCCACTGGTCGCCCGAAAACAGGTAGATGTCAGCCAGCTCGAGTTTGCATGCGGCCTGGTCCTGCAGAGGGACGTTCGGAATGGCTATGGCTTGCAGCAGAAGGTCGATAGCCTGTTCGGATTCGCCAAGGTAAAATGCCTGTAAATGCGACAGGTTAAGGATCAGGGGAATGGTAAAAGAGGTCTTGCCAAGTTCATCGAGCAGGGAAGTGTATTCCTGTTTCATCCCCAGCAGTCGGGCGTTGTCGTGCAAATAAAGGCTTTTATATTGACTGAATTCGGTATTAATCAGCTCAATCCGGCTGCGCATCACCAGTTCCTTATTGGTGTTTTTCTTGATCAGATATTTATATCCGTCGATGGCGGCATCAAAATTCTCGTTGCTGACACAGAGAGCGGCCAGGTCAAAAATCCGTTGCCCGGTTTCACCGTACCTGCGGTCGAGCGCCTTGGCCTGTACCAGCGCAAACGGGAAGTCTTTCTGCTGAATGGAGTGCCAGAGCAACATCTCGTTATACAGAATCTGATCCGGGTTTTCCTGCGTTTTTTTAAGGAGAATAGAACGGTAGACATCATTTTTCGAATTGTCGACATCATCGCTCAGCCAGGCCTGCAATCGGTTTTGCACCATGCTCATTTGCTGGGGAGTAGCAGCGAGCAGGTTCAGGTATTCGTCAATCATCAGTTCGGTGCTGCCCAGTGTTTCGTAGGTATAGGCCAGTTCAAAAGCAAAAGCCGCCGGATCTTTAAGCAATTCCCGTCCGCGGAGGTAGGTTCGTATCATATAATCCGTCTCCCTGCGGTTGCTGAAGGCATAGGTAAGGTTGTAAATCTGCATCTTATCCGGCTGAAGGTTTTTCAGACAGTTTTCGTACAGCTTACGGCCTTTGGCTATGTCGCCCTGCATAATATTCAGGTAGCCGATATCCACCTGGAAACGCGGATCTTCGGGCGTGATTTTCTGTTGTTTTTTTATAACCTTCTCGGCTTTATCGTATTCCTTCAGTTCAAAAAGTGTATTGATGTAATACATATAATTGAACTGGCTTGGATTGCGGTTGAACAAAGTCTCGAAGGTAAGCAGCGCCTTGTCGAATTCCCTGTTGTTAAAATACTGCGCACCCAGCTGTTCGTCAGTTTGCTGGGCCCACAACTTCCCGGGACACGCTGCAATCAGCAGGCCTGTGATAAGGAGCAGAAGGAATGCTTTCAGGTTCATGCAGAGGGAATTTATGATTTGCGATTTCGGATTTCGGATTTCGGATTTCGGATTTGCGATTTCGGATTTAATTGAAAAACAACATCCGACATCCGACATCATACATCCGACATTTATTTAATCCATTCAAAACCGGTATACGGCACCAGGGCCTTCGGAATCCGGATTCCTTCGGGGGTTTGGTTGTTTTCGAGTAAGGCGGCCACTATGCGGGGCAGGGCCAGGGCACTTCCGTTCAAGGTATGGGCCAGGCGTGTTTTGCCGTTGCTGTCCTTGAAGCGCAGTTTCATCCGGTTAGCCTGGAACGATTCGAAATTGGAAACCGAACTTACCTCGAGCCATCGTTTCTGCGCTGCCGAGAATACTTCGAAATCATACGTCAATGCCGAGGTGAAGCTCATATCGCCACCGCAAAGCCTGAGCACCCGGAAGGGGAGTTCGAGTTTGCGAACCAGGCTGGTCACATGGGCGCGCATGTCTTCCAATGCAGCATACGAATTATCGGGATGCTGAATCTGCACTATTTCCACTTTGTCGAACTGGTGCAGGCGGTTAAGTCCCCTGACGTCTTTGCCGTACGAACCTGCTTCGCGCCTGAAACACTGCGAATAGGCCACGTTTTTAATCGGGAAATCGGTTTCTTTCAGCATCAGGTCGCGGTATATATTGGTTACCGGTACTTCTGCAGTCGGGATGAGGTAGAAGCCGTCGAGGCCGACGTAGTACATCTGGCTGTCCTTATCGGGCAGCTGGCCTGTTGCATAGGCCGAAGCTTCGTTTACCATCAGCGGGGGCTGGATTTCGAGGTAGCCGGCTTCGGTGGCTTCGTTGACAAAGAAATTAATCAGTGCCCTCTGAAGCCTGGCGCCCTGGCCTTTATAAACCGGGAACCCGGCACCTGTCAGTTTTACGCCCAGTTCAAAATCGATGATGTCGTATTTGGAGGTCAGTTCCCAGTGTGGAAGCGGATTTTCGGGCAGTGCAGGCATTTCGCCCTCGCTGTATATGGTCAGGTTATGCTCGGCCAGGTAACCTTCAGGGGTATCGGCGCGGGGAATATTGGGCAGGGTGACCAGCAGGTCGTTCTGCTCTTTTTGTAAAGCTTCCAGTTTCTCGTTGAGTTCACGCGAAATAATCTTTAGTTCGGCCGAACGGGCTTTCAACTCATTGGCCTGATCCTGCTTGCCTTCTTTAAAGAGGTTGCCCACTTCGCGGGCTATCTGGTTCGATTCGGCCAGGTTATTATCGAGTTGAGCCTGGGTCTCGCGGCGGTTGAGATCGGCATCCAGTATTTTTTTTATGGTTTCGCGGGCGTCCATGCGTTTTATCGTCAGGCGTTCGACGACAAGTTCAACGTTTTCGCGTAAAAAAGATAGTTCGAGCATTTCTTTGTTATTTTAGATTCTTTGTTAGACTTTAGATGTTCCGGGTTCCGGGTTCCGGGTTCCATGTTCCGGGTTCCATGTTCCGGGTTCCGTGTTCCAGGTTCCATGTTCCGGGTTCCGTTGGCACCCGGCACCCGGCACCCGGTACCCGGTACCCGGTACCCGGCACCCGGCACTTTTTCTTTTCCGGGTACAAAAATAAAAAATCTCCTGACGTGAACGATCAGGAGACTTCATATAAGTGTGTTAAACAGCAGTCAATACTGCTAATGCGCTTATTCGCCCTGAATAGGATGAACCGAAACGTAGGATTTGTCGTTCGCACGTTTCTTGAATTGAACCAGTCCGTCGCAAAGAGCGAAGATGGTGTGGTCTTTGCCAAGTCCTACATTAAGACCCGGGTTGTGAACGGTTCCACGTTGTCTGATGATGATATTACCGGCCTGGGCGAATTGTCCGCCATAGATTTTCACACCGAGACGCTTGGAATGTGATTCGCGTCCGTTCTGTGAACTACCGGCACCTTTTTTATGAGCCATATCTTTTTAATATTATGAGTTACACTTAAAAAATTATGCGTTTATCGCTTCAATTTTCACCTGGGTCAGATTCTGGCGATGGCCACTTTCCTTCTGGTAGCCTTTACGGCGTTTTTTCTTGAAGATCTTCACCTTGTCACCACGCAGGTGAGCCAGTATGGTTACCGAAACTTTGGCGCCTTCAACAAGCGGAGTTCCTATGGTTACTGTGCCTTCGTTATCCAAAAGCAACACTTCGCTGAATTCTACTACTGAACCTGCATCACCTTTGAGGCGGTTCACATAAAACTTCTGATCTTTTGCAACTTTAAACTGCTGCCCGGCTATATCTACTATCGCGTACATTTTCAACAATTATGTGTTTTGTCCGTTAAAATGGAGCGCAAAATTACAAAAATTATGATACGAAAATGCATGTAGGTCAAATTTTTACAACTTTTTTTCATAAACATTTTAATATGCGGAAAAACAGGCTGTTTGACAAGTTTTATGGGGGTATATTATTTTCAAGAGGTCAGGGTACAGTTCACAGCAGCGTTTGTATTAGTAAGATCCGGGCTTCAGTTCCTGTAGCTATAGCCATGGGTTTTCCTGTTTTGAAATGCAGGGCTTCAAACTCGTAAGGGTTCATAACGTTAGGCGTGGATGCTAAAATTCTCATTTTCCCGCTTATGCCTTATCCCCGGATTCCTTGCTCCCGGCTCCCCACTTCCTGCTCACTCACCTTATAACCAATGCCTGCACCGTCTTTAAAAGGAATCGCGCCAGAGGGTTGTTCCGGAAACGCAACGGCAGGAGCCGCAGTATAAAATCATTAACCAGGTCGAGGAGGGAGGTTACCTCCCTGTTCTTGTCGGGAGCAAAAGGCAATACTGCCTGGCTGACGATTTCGGGGAAATTGTTTTTTAATTCATCGAACTTATAGCTGATAAGCTTTTCCTGGTAGGTACACCTTTCTTTGAGCAGGTGTTTTTCAAGCAGGAGTTCTTCGAGACTGTTGATCTTTTTATGCGGGCTGCTCATCATCGTCCTCCTTCCGGTTTAGTTCCGTAATGATACGGTC
>CAIPFN010000381.1 GCA_903864265.1 uncultured Bacteroidales bacterium
AAGGGCGATAAAAAGAACCTGCCCGGCACAGATCATTAACTCTGCTTTGTATTTGAGTATTAGCAGGAAATAAAACATGCGGAATGATTTGATACTAAATTCTGATTTTATGGAAGAAGAACCTATTCATGAATGTAAAAATTGCTCTACCGCCATTGAAGGGCCTTTCTGTCATTTTTGCGGTCAGCGGTATCATGATCATAAAGAATCATTTGGAGAACTGGTATATGAATTTATCAGTGATTTTCTGCATTTCGATTCCCGGTTTTTCAAAACCATACTTCCTCTTATATTTTTACCGGGTAAATTAACCAGGAGCTATAATGAAGGCAGGCAGCGCAGCCAGTTTCATCCCATACGGCTCTACCTGTTCAGCAGTTTTGTGTATTTCTTCCTTTTTTTCTATTTCAATAACCCTACACAAACATTTAATACCGCTAACAATGCCAATCCGGCTGCATTCATCATTGATTCCGTAAATAGTTCCATCCGGAAAGATTCGCTTAACCAGGCCCAGAAAGCATCTGCCGACTCCTCGTTCAGGAACCGCAGTATAGCCGGGAAACCCGGAACCAGGCCCGTTGCAGAAAAGAAAGCCATTTCAGTTGCAAAATATCCCATTGCCCGGAATTCAACCACATCCATAACACTCACATCGAATTTAGATTCTTTATTGCTTAAAAAAGTTAGCCCGGAGGAATATACCAGGCAGCAAAAAGCGCTGAGTAACGACAGGAAAGCAGGCTTTTTTGAACGTTTAATCACGATGCGCCTGTTGAAAATCAACCTTGAGGGAACAGGCGGCAAAGAAGAATTCGTAAAAAAGGTGACGGAAACCTTTTTCCATAATATCCCCAAAATGCTGTTTTTTCTTTTACCCGTTTTCGCCCTCTTTCTTAAAATACTATATATCAGGAGAAAACAATTTTATTATGTCGATCATGCCATACTGAGCCTGCATTACTTCAGCTTTATCTTTCTGCTGCTGGTCATCAGCCATTTTATACTCGACAAAATTTTCGGAACTGAATTTTTCACCAGGGTGGCAGGTATATGGATCATGCTATACCTGCCCCTGGCCATGAAAAAGCTTTACGCCCAAAGCTGGTCAAAAACCATAGTCAAGTTTATTGTACTCAGTTTTCTTTTTATTTTCAGCGTGTTCATCGGCCTGATTGTAAATATGGCATGGGCTGCTTTTATGATCTAGGAAATAAATTCAAATCTGCTGCCTTTAGCCTCTACCGAAAGGGGGGAACCATTTATGCTATTTCCCTGTTAAATAGAAGGTTTGTAAACAAAATACAAGATTTACAGAGATATCACTCTGGCTAAGAGAGTCAAGCCTGCATAAAAAAACCGACTCCTGCCAGTTTCCTGCCTTCAGTCGGTTTAACTTCATGCCTGTATTCCATTGTTTTATGACGATGCCACAGGGTTATCCACCGATGTGGGGCTCATATTGCTCCCGTCCTCGAGCAGGAACATTTTATACAGGGTAGCATTATCCTTAAATACCAATTTTGCACAATGGCAAACCATGATTACGATTTCCCAAACCTCATTCATTGCTTTGATGCGCTGGTTGGCGGCAAGTGAACGATCTTTTTTGGATTTCTCGCGGGTGGTATCCTGTTGGGCAATTACTTTTGCCAGGCTATCGAGGGTTTCAATATCCGCCTCTTTCATGCCTTTGGCCATCAGGGCCGTTTTATATTCAGGCTTTGAGGCCTGCTTATAGGCGGAGCCCAGAAGAATGGGAAGCTTAAGCTTATTACTGCGTGCAGCCGCATACTGAGGCTGCCCCATAAGCCGCAAAACCATGGCATTGTCGGGATAGGCAAGCTGCGTATACACTAAAAGCATCTGATAGATCGAACGCCCCTGTTTCATCAGGTCGCGCAGGGTTTCGGTTTCGCCGGATTGATTGTTGCGCGAAACGAAATCGGGATCCAGGGCCCGTGCATTGGTTATGGAAACGGACCATACGTTGTCGAACGG
>CAIPFN010000382.1 GCA_903864265.1 uncultured Bacteroidales bacterium
GAAATACCTCCGTCATAGAAACGCAACATATTTTTATAAAGCCTTGATCTTTTCTTTGTTACTTTCTTTTACATCAAGGTAAAAGAAAGTAAGAAATTATGAAAATTATCCTGCCATACAAACTTTGAAAAATCTTCAATATTATTATTTGCTCTCCAGCTTATGATTCCGACCTATATAGTCCCGATCATAAAATCATGAATTCAAAATTATTTACATTCTTTATATGATTGTATTACAGCATTATATGGAATTTTATAAAAATAACTTTGCATTCTTTAGTACTATGTATTGCATAGTACTGTTTAATGAATTATATTTGCAGCCTGATTCAAAACTTCACCTTATGGAAAAAGCAGATTCAACAATTGCACAGATGCGAAAAGGCGTGCTCGAGATGTGTGTGCTTGCGGCTATTAGCAGCCGCGAAGCCTATGCATCCGACATACTCGAACGCCTGAAACAATCGCATCTTATCGTGGTGGAAGGCACGCTCTACCCCATCCTTACACGGCTAAAAAACGAAGGCTTCCTGAGCTATCGCTGGGAGGAGTCGAATTCGGGGCCACCCAGGAAATACTATTCCATAACAACCCCGGGCATGGCTTTCCTGCATGAGCTTCATGCCGGCTGGGACGAACTTGTATCAGCGGTGAGTGCTCTGGCAGCCGTAAACAATCCATCAGAACCAACAGGAACATCAAATACTTCTGAACAATGAAAAAGAACTTCTCAGTGAATATTGGCGGCCGTATTTTTAACATAGATGACGACGCCTACGAATGTCTCAACAATTACCTGGCCCGTTTACGTCACTTTTTTTCCTCCGACCAGGGGTATGACGAAATAATTGCGGATATTGAAATGCGCATAGCCGAGCTTCTCGATCAGCGAAGGGAACAGGGACAGCCTGTCACCAACCTGAAGCATATAGAGGAGGTGATTGCAAGCATGGGCGAACCCGATCAGTTTTCGGACAGCGAAGCCGAAAAGCCTAAAAACACGCCCCTGTCCAGAACCCGTGGCAAGCTTTTCCGCGATCCCGACAACCGGCAGATCGGAGGGGTAGCTGCCGGTATTGCAGCCTGGTTTGGCATCGATCCGGTATGGGTACGTTTAATCTTTGCCGCCTTTACCCTGTTTTATGCCGTAGGAATCATCGTATATGACGTGCTCTGGCTTATACTGCCCGTGGCTCAAACCACCTCTGAGAAGCTGGAAATGCAGCGTCAGAGCATCAACATAAACACCCTTCGCAACGAACTTGCTTCTGCAGGCAGCGGTATACAGAAAACCGGGAGCAGCATTTTGCAATCAACCGGCGCGTTTATTCGTTTTGTAACCGAGGTGGTTTCCCGGCTTTTCCACTGGTTGTTCCAGCTGCTTGGCCGCCTGGCCGGGTTCATCATGTTGATGGCCGTCGTAGCCATGTTTATCGGCATCAGTGCCGCATCCCTGGTCAGAGACAATATGCATATTAATGAGTATCAACTCGACACCACCACGGTAGTGCACGGGCTGCAATGGCTGGTTCCCGGCCCCGATGTGAGGTGGCTGATTTACCTCACCGTACTGCTGTTATTGATTGCCGTAAGCGGCTTACTCATTTATACCGGCCTCCGCCTGATGCTTAAATGGCCACCCCTGCGCTGGCAGATTATCATTGTATTTGTACTCTTGCTGGTAGCAGGACTCATTACAGGAGTAGGGGCGGTATTCCAGTATTCACGTTCGTCGGAACAGCTGGCAACGGTAACTCATCGGCAGAGCATCCAAATGAAGAACAGGCATATTCACCTGGCATCGGGACCTGACGACATACAACAGTATTTTATGCCTTTGGCCGGCGATACCCTACCCGGGAATATTAGCTATGTCTTGGGCGAAATCAAGCTGAGCATCAGGCCGGTACCGGCCGATAGCCTTTTTATTACCAGCTTACAGTCGGCATCGGCCTGGCAGGAGTCGCAGGCAGCCGGATATGCCGGAAACATTACTCACAGCTATAAACTCCAGGATACGCTGATCACCATTAACCCGTATTTTATGTTCCCTTTCAGCGATGGCATGCGCTACCAGAAAATGGACATTATTGTGGGGATTCCCGTAAATACAGAGGTTCAGATTGACAACCCCCTATTCTGGCGAAGAAACTCAAGCGATTATCTTCAGAATGAAGGGGATGGCGGACTTTTCATCATGACAAGCTCAGGATTAAAACTTAAAAATCCTCCTGTAGAAATACCGGATTCAACAAAGCAGGAGAATAACTAAAACCCTGATCATTTGCTAAAACCGGCAGAAAACCATGCTATAAGTGGTTTTCTGCCGGTTTTTTCTATCTGCTTAAACTCCCTTTCCGGCATCTGGCCTGGCTGCTAAGTTAAAACCAGTTCCGAAGGCGGCAATTCGTTTTCTAAACGCTAAAATGCCTGATTCCCTGATCACTGGGTGAAGGAAGCAGTTCAAAATGAAAGAAACCCTTGAAATATTTATCTCCTATGCGAATTTGTCTCCCCATGTTTTAATTATCGGTTTCCTTTTTATTATTTTTGTAAGACAATAAACCCTCCAGGTCTGTTGTAAATATTTCCACCATCCATTCAGGCCTTTTAACTATAAAATTTATGAAAAAACTTTTTCTCTTTCTCATTGTCTTTGCCTTGGCTGTTACATTTCCGAAACATACCTATGCCGGGATAAAAGTACTTTTTGTAAACGACAACGGTGTGTTCATTGCCAATACCGATACCGTTCTCAAGGCTTTAACCGCAGCCGGAATCGATTACGACCTGTTCAACGCCCGCGACAGTCTGCGTTCACCTACGGCAGCCGAAATGCACAATTACCCACTGGTCATCTGGTATTGTTCAACCGACGGAGTAGGCAACTATCTCTGGAATGCGAACGATACCGACAATCCAGACCTGCTTTTGTACCTCGAAAACGGCGGAAAGTTATGGCTGATGGGCACTGATTTCCTGTACGACAGGTACGGAAGCGCCCCGGATGTATTCCAGGGAGGCGATTTCGTGTACGACTACCTGGGAATTTCGGCTTATAATGCCCAGGCTTATGGCGACGACGGCGGCCTGGGCGTTCCGGAACTGGATCCGGTGGATTTGCCGGGCGGCATGCCTCCTTTGGATACTATACACTGGATTTACCCCACCGCCTGGTGGGTTGATGGCTGCACACCCATTGAATCGGCATTTACAATTTATGTCATGGGCCCCGAAAGCTACCCCCTAAAAGGTTTGAGTTCCGCCATCTGCAATCATTACTACCAGACCGCGGGTCAGAAAGAACTCAGCTTTTTCTTTGACCCGGCCCTCATGGACACACACCAGGCCCGGGTTAATCTTTTCGAATGGTCCTATTACATTTTCTTTATGCCGCCCCCTCCCGGCTTCGCCGAATTGCCCCCGGCAGCCGTGCGGCTTATTTCGGGCCAGAACCCGGCAAACGATAAACTGGAGTGCAGGCTGCCTGAATCCTTCGAAGGAGCCCGGTTCGATATCGGCATTTCCGACATCAGCGGCAAGCAGCTGCTAAGCCGGAACAACGAAAGCCGTTCAGCGTTTAGTATTGATATTTCCTCTCTCAGCCGGGGTGTTTACATGCTTACCGTCAGGGATCAGAAGAATTCCTGCTTCCAGAAGTTTGTGGTAAACAAATAAGCTATACCTGTAATAATATTGCAAAAACAGCCATGTCGTACGCTAAGATATGGCTGTTTTGCTATCATTATGTTAATAAGATTTAACTGAAGCCATCCACAGCTAAGCTATACGGCCTCTCCATTCATCCATGCCTTAAAAGCAGCTGTTTTTGACCGGCTCACAATTATCTCAAGCCTGGGATCCGCTTTTATTTCGACCTTTAACTTGAAATTGAAATAGTTATGCACTTTATGGATTTCGTCGGCTGAAATGATAAACTGCCGGCTCACCCTGAAAAACAGTTTTGGGTCAAGTTTAGCCGATAAATCTTCGATGGAATGAGGGAGGATATAGCGTTTATTGTCGTGCGTAAGCAGAAATACCTCCTTATCCTCGGCATAAAAACAGGCAATTTCCGATACCTTCAGCGGCACCATAGTGTCACCCCTGCTGATCAGGAAACGGTCTTTATAAACAGGCGGGCCAGGCGTTTTCAGGCTTAGTATCATGTCGTAAAGCTGCTTATTGGGATTTTCGTCGCCGTAATACTCTTTCAGCTTCCTGAATTTATCCAGCGACGATTTCAGCTTTTCCCGGTTTACGGGCTTCAGCAGGTAGTCGATGCTGTTCAGTTTAAACGCCTGCAAAGCATATTCATCGTAAGCGGTGGTAAAAATAACGGGTGTCAGCACTTCACATTCTTCGAACACCGAAAAACTTTTCCCGTCAGCCAGCTGTATATCCAGGAAAATAAGGTCGTAAACCGGATGGGTACGGAGGTGTGCCACCGTTGCCGAAATTGAATCTATAGGTCCCTGAATCACTGCTTCAGGTTCAATTTCCCTGATCAGCTGCGACAAGCGTGCGGCAGCCAGTTCTTCATCTTCCACTATCAGTATTTTCATAACACAGGTTTTTATGGAATATCGTGGTAACAGTCGGCATTTATAGCTTTTAGCAGTATGGCGCAGGTGTTCCGTGTGCATATTCTGATTGAAGCCTGATTTCCATAAAGGGTTCCACTGTTTCGCGGTGTAAAGGCTTCATGGCTTAAAGGTTCAAAGCAGTTCCCAGCTCGTTGCGCTTAAGCAGCACCCGTTACCCGGTACCCGGAACTCAGAACGCGGCACCCGGAACCCGGAACCCGGAACCCGGAACCCGGAACCCGGAACCCGGAACCCGGAACCCGGAACAAGGAACCCGGAACAAGGAACCCGGAACGCAGCACCCGGAACGCGGCACCCGGCATCCGGCACCCGAAATACAGCACCCGGAACACGGCACACGGCACCCGGAACTTAATCGAAACTTTTCTCGAACAGCGGCAACATCACTGTAAACTTCCCCTGTTCCTGTTTTACAATGATATTTTTACCGCTCAGATGAAGATACCGGTTGCGGATATTACCCAGTCCTACTCCCGTTGAAGGATCTTTATCCATCCTGGCTTTCATGGTGTTTTCGATTACCAGGTATACCAGATCGTTCACATACACTTTGACATTCAACGGGTCTTCTTTGGAAACCACGTTATGTTTAATGGAGTTCTCGAGCAGCATCTGCAGCGCTAAGGGCGGGATGGCATAATGCCAGTACTTTTCGTCAACATCAAATTCCACTATCAGTTTATCGCCAAACCGGCTTTGCTGGATGAACACATAGTCGCGGGCAATTTTCAGCTCGTCGCGCAGAAGTACCGCATCCTTATCCTGCGACTGAAGCATGTACCGCATAATTTCCGAAATACTTTCCACATAGCGCGATGCCACGGGGTTATCGTTAACCAGCATCAGCAGGGTATTCAGGCTGTTAAAAAGAAAGTGCGGGTTCACCTGATTGCGCAGGGTATCGTAGCGTGCTTCGAGGTTGGCCTTTTCCAGAGCCTGGGTGCGCAGCAGGTTGGCCTTCCATTGAATAAAAAACGCTACCGACGCATACAGGGAACTGATGGTAAAGGTAATCAGCAACGAACCCAAAATTAAGGTTGTTTTATCGGAATGTGTCATGGGCACTTTCAGGTAATGCACTGCCGTATAAATCTCAGCCAGCTCCACCAGGAGTACAAATGCGCAAAGCGAAATAACCTGGAAGGCAATAAGTTTTATAGTTTCCCTGAACATGGAGAAACGCCCTATAGCAAATTGGATGATCAGCATACTCCCATTCCATATCAGGGCCGTGCGGATTAAGGAAATAAGGAATGCTTTCAAAAAATCCCCTTCTCCCTGCGAATACCCGAAATCAAGGAAGACTGAAACTGCCGAAATAAGTACTATACCTGCAGCCCTGATCAGCATTTCGCGCCCGTATTTCCTGGGATATTCAATTACCGGCATGCATTCAATGCTTGCTTCTTTGGTTTCTTTCATAATTATATGGCTTATCGCCGTCATTTTGAGCCCGATTCTTACGTAATCAGTTTTGCCACAGATTTCACAAATTGCCAGTCATTTAATCCCCTTCAGTAAATTCTCCTCAAATTGAAATGAATGTACCCTGGCGGTAATTTATATACAACCTTTGGCCGACATCCCATTTTCTATCCTCAGCCAAGCTGATTCACAATAAGCATCTTTCTACATCCCACATCCGAAATCTAACATCCGAAATCCAACATCCGACATCCCACATCCGCGATCCGAAATCCAAAATCCGAAATTAAAAATGAATCCTATACTGCATCATCGGGAAGAACCCCAGCTGGTTTACGTTGTTTACTTCGTTTTTCGACCTGCTGTAGGTTTGCATCAGCACATTGTTGTGGTCGGTGAAGTTCTCAATGTAAAAAACCCATTCCTGTGAAACTTTACGCCAGTTGAGCCTGTATCCGAATTTGATATCGGCTTTAAAGAAGGCATCAAACTGCTGGCTGTACGATTTTAAATTGTCGTATTTCGTTGTCCCTGCCTGTTGCGAAGCAGCCAGGTCGATTGGCGTATAGCGTTTGCCCCCGGCATACGTCATCTTGAAATCGATATTGAACGCCGATTTGCTGTTCAGTGGAAACTCCTTGCCCAGCAATACGTTTACCACGTAATTGCCGTTAAAGGCTGTATTCCTTTCCATGCCGTCGCTGCCCTTGTATTTGGACTCAAACAGCGAAAGGGTAGCAAGATAGTAAATGTTTTTGCTCAAAAATCTTTCGAGGGTAAATTCCAGTCCATAATTCCTGCCCGAACCGGTATTCACCAGGCTATCCTCGGCACTCACACCCCAGCCGGCACCGGTATTGAGCATGCTGAAAGAAGAACTTGCCTGTTCAACCGGTACACCGTAGAGATTCTGATAATAAGCCTCGGCTTTGAAACGGGTATTTTCCGTAAATGAATTATCGTACGACAGCACAAACTGGTTTGATTTGGTAAAACCGAGCTCTTTATTGGTTTCGACCAGCGAACCATCGTTCATATGAGTTCCCAGGAAATACGTCGAGAGCGTTTGGGTGCGCGAATGCAGACCATAGCCAAAACTCAGCTTTTGCCTGGCTGCCAGCTGCCAATTAAACGCCAGGCGGGGTTCAAGGCTGGCGGATGCATTCAGGTCGAAATAGCTGAAATGAAGTCCGGGCACTATGCTGATCTTGTCGTTGAAGCGGTATGTCGCCTGCACATAAGGCTGGTAGAGCGTGACCCCATTATTTAGCCCTTTGCTGTAATCAATCATAGGGCGCAGAGCCATATCCTGGTTATTGTAGATTTTAGTCAGCAGATCGAAACCCATGCGGTCGACGATGAAGCCTGCCCTTCCCGACAACCGGCTGTTGTATTTACGATGAATAAAACCGCTCAGTGAAGTTCGGAATTCGGCATAATTGTGATCAATATTGGGATGTGGCAGGCCGTGGATGTCGAGGGTGTCGATAGTGGTTCCGCCGTTCTGGTAAATCCCTGAGAGGGTAAGCTTGTAATAGGTATGTTCATTCATAAAGCGGGTGTACGAAATTCCGCTTGCTCCCATTCGCGAGCGGTTCACCAGGTCCTGCCCTTCATCGGAATACAGGTCCTGTTTGTTGCCGTTTTTACTGTCGAGCATGGCTATCTCACTGTTACCACCCAGACCGAAAACACTTATCCTGCCTTTTTTTACCGGAAAGTTCAGCTTAAACGAAAGATCCTGGTATTTGGGAATTCCGGTGGTTCCCAGGTTTATCAAACCATCCATCAGCTGCAAGGTTGAATACCTGAAATTCACCAGGTATGAGGCTTCGTGTTTCCGGCTGAAGGGGCCTTCGGCTCCGGCTTCAAAGCCATTGAATCCCACCTGGAACAGCTGTTCATGTTTCTGGTTATTGCCATTACGCATGCTCAGGTCGAAAACGCCGCTCAACGCATTCCCATACTGTGCCGGGAAAGCCCCGGTAAAAAAATCGCTGTTCTGAAGCAGGTTGTTGTTAAGCATGCCAACGGGTCCGCCGGTGGTGCCGCCTTCGGCAAAATGATTAGGGTTGGGAATGTCCACATCTTCGAGCCTCCATAACAGGCCGCTGGGCGAATTGCCGCGAATAATAATGTCGTTCCTCTGGTCGTTGGCCGACGAAACCCCGGCATAATTCATCGCCATACGGGCCACATCACCCCGGCTGCCGGCATATTTCTCGGTTTCTTCGACGGTAAACGAGCGGGCGCTTACCACAGCCATCTGGTTGCGCGTGGCATCCTTATGCGCTGCTGCCGTAATGGTAACACCGTTCCCAATCACAACATTTTCCTCCAGTTCGGCTTCCAGTACGACTTCCTTCACTGAATTAACAATGATTTCCTGGAATAGGGAGGGTTTGTACCCTATGTAACTCACCTGAACGCTTTGCCGCCCAACGGCCACCTTGCCAAGCCTGAAATTGCCGTCGTTATCGGTCACCACCCCTTGAACCGGCCGGGTGTTGAGCAGGATTACCGAGGCTCCGGGTAATGGTGCTTTTGATTCCTTATCCGAAACATGTCCGCGTATGGTTTGATACTGCTGGGCCCGCAGACTCACAGAGGCCAATACTATAATTAGAGAAAGTAATAATCGTTTCATGAGGTTCTGGTTTTAGTTGATGGTGCAAAATTGGGGCAGCATCAGCACTCATTTTGATTAATTCCGATCAATTGCACAAATTTACGGATGAAACAACAAAATCCCGGAATGAAAATATTTCAGCCATAGCCCATTTTTACTAAAAATGCAGCGCCCGGGCATTCACGCCCACACCTTTCGCACAAACTTGTACCTACAGCCAGAGGGCTCAGGAAAAAGGACACACTACCGAAAACCCCAGGTAAAGGAGTAAACCAGCACCCATAGCTGCCGAAATCACAAGCAGTAATAATCGTTTTTCTTTTGTATAATCAGATACTGAATGTCAAGTTTAAAAAAGAACTTGTTTCATATTCCCATAACTATAAGGCCCAACCTCCGATCCCGATAGCTATCGTGACATACATCATACATCCAAGATCACACATCCAACATCATCTTCCTCCCGGAGGGCAATTTTCAAACAGGAACTTCCTGCTGATGGTCGTCAGGTGCCGGGTGGTGCCTTCCCCCTCGAAAATCCCATGCGAACGCATGGGATACGCCATCATCTGGAAAGGCTTGTTATAACGGATCAATTCATTGATAAGCTTTTCGGCATTTGAATAATGCACATTATCATCACCGGTACCATGTACGTACAGCAGGTTGCCTTTCAGGTTTTTGGCATAGGTATAGGGCGATCCGGCAATAAAATCGGCACTCGTTTCTTTGGGAATGCCCATGTAGCGTTCCTGGTAGGCATTATCATAGGCCAGCTGGTTCCCGACGGCGGCTACCGCTATGCCGGTTTTAAAGATTTCGGGATACTGGAACATCAGGTTCAATGTTGACGATCCCCCACCGCTCCATCCGTGCACCGCCACGCGGGAGGTGTCGCAAAAACTCCATTTCAGGACTTCTTTGGCCGCGTAGGCCATATCCCGTATATTCAACCGTCCGATATTGCGATAGATAGCCTTACGCCATTCCCGCCCACGGGGAGAAGGCGTTCCCCGGTTGTCGACAGCCACATAAAGGTAGCCGGTATCGGCAATATTCCCACCGAACTGCCGGTTTCTGCCAATGCCGTAAGTATCGTTTACGGTTGATCCCCATGGCTCGCCATACACATAAAAGAAAACGGGGTATTTCTTTGCCGGGTCGAAGTCCTTAGGTTTGGCCATCCATCCGTCGAGGGTTATTCCTTCCTGGGTGGTAACTTTAAAAAAACTTATCTGTTTTCCGAAAGGATCTTCTTTCAGGTTTTTTTCTATGCTTTTGCTTTCGTCAAGTTGCTTATTATCAGGCAAACTGATCCATTCGCTGGCCGGCATATACAGGTGACTCGAAAATGAGTGCCTGGCCCATTTCCCGCCGGGCGAAACGGAGTAATCGTTCATCCCGCCTAAGCCTGCAGGGGTGAGCCTCTCGGCCTGACCGGCCCCGTTGAGGTGAGTGCGGTAAAGATAGCGCTGGGTGGCATTGTCGGGCGAAGCGGCAAAGTATACATAGTTATTCGCCTCGTCGATATTGTATATTTTGATCACATCGAAATCGCCTTTGGTAATCAGGCTTTCCTTCCCTTTCATATCAATGCGGTAAAGATGGCGCCAGCCGTCCTTTTCACTGGCCCACACAAATGCTTTTTTGCTTTCAATCCAGTTCCAGCCGCGGTTATCATTGATATTCCAGCTGGCTTCCACATCCACCCAGGCTCTGTCGGTATCGGTATATAAAAGCCTGCATTGCCCGCTGAGAGCATCAGCCAGTATGATTTTCGAAACATTCTGTTTCCGGTTCAGTTGCTGTATAATCAATTCACGATTTCCCGACCATTCCATGCGGGTTAGGTAGTTTTGCCGGGGATCGCCTTCCAGGTTCATCCATTTGGTTTGGGCCGTGGCTATATCAACCACGCCTATTTTAGCCGGCGAGGGATCTTCACCCGCCACGGGATATTCAACAGGGACCGTAAAAGAGTAGGTGGAATCGGTGGTGTTGAGCATCAGGTAATTGCGCACCTGCGAGGCATCAATATTCCAGTAGGCGATTGCTGTTCCGTCGGGCGACCACCTGAAGCCATCCTTGCAATACAACTCCTCGGAATAAACCCAGTCGAAGGTGCCGTTGATGCTGCGATCGCGGGTGTCGAAGGTAAGTTGCTTTATTTCACCGCTATTGAGATCTTCCAGGTACAGATTGTACACAACGCTGCCTTTCCCCTGGTCCTGGTACACGTACACGGCCTTGTCGCCCTTGCCGGGTGAAAGCTTGGCATACATCAGCCCGTTGGCACGCAAAGCCTTTCCCAGCTGCTGCATCTTACCGCTTGCCACCGTATACACCCAGCATTCGCTGGTAATTTTATGGTATTCGGTTTTGGTATCTACGTTGAGAATGAGGCGCTGCTGGTCGTCCGACAGGCTGAACGAAGAGATGGACCTCTGCCTTGAACCCTCATCCGGGATGAGCTTTTCGAAATCATACAGGGTGGTTTTCGTCATAAGGGGCATTTCAGTTTTCATAACCTTATACTTGTCGAGCGACAAAAAACTATTCCCATCGGGCTGCCACACCATAACTGCACCACCCCTTGGCTGGGCAATACTGAAAGAGGCCGAAAATAAAAGGAAAACAAACCATGACATTTTCTTCATAACACGTTATTTACATGAATCGGGTAAAGGAAAGTACCGGCCGGGCAGAATTTTAAAGAGCACCGGTTCAGGCGCCAAAGATGCATAAAAAATCGAAGCTTTCAACTGATGCGTATTTTACAATATGAAATACCGGACCGAAGCTCAGCCGTATCACACCGCAAGTGTTCGAAAATCAACTTCTGAATGTGTAATCCTCCATTGCCACAGATTTTTCAGTGCTTCCCCTGAATGCCGTTTTATAAGACCTAAGGCAGCGGAAGTAAATTTTCATTTTTGAAAAAGATATTTTAAAAAGAGCGTTATCTTAGCGGATGGCCCGTTCCGGCATGCCCAGTCCTGTTTTATTAATCAATATACCGAAAAGCTTATGTCTGCTACATTTCTTATCCTTTTACTGATCGCCGCACTGCTGATCGTCAATATCCTTCTCACTGCCAGAGCCGGCAAAGGGCAATCAGCCCGTGCGTTGAATGAGATTAATTTTTCGATTGCCTCGTTAACGCAAAACCTGAAGGATACCGAAAGTAATATCCGGGCCGAATTTGCCGTGAACCGAAAAGAAAGTGCCGATACAGCCAGCGGTTTGAGAAGCGAAATCGGAAGCCAGTTAAACTCGTTCACACAAACCTTTTCGGAACAGCTGGGCCTCCTTACCCGCTCCAACGGGGAAAAGCTGGAAGCCATCCGCCAAACCACCGAAGACAAACTCCTGGCTTTCCAGTCCGGAATTGACGGCAACAGCCGGGATAGCAGGGCTGAGCTGAAGGTGAATCTCGAAACTTTTAAAAAAGAACTGAATGACGCCCTGAAAGACTATCGCGAACGCCTTAGGGAGCAGTTCAGCGAATTTGAAAAGAACCAGCAAACCCGGAATACAGCCAGCAACGAAAAATTAACCGAGATCAGGACCACCCTCGAAAAATCGGTAAAATCCATGCAGGATGGCAACGAGTTAAAACTGGAGGAAATGCGGAAGACTGTTGACGAAAAACTGGAAAAAACACTGGAAACCCGCTTAACACAGTCGTTTAACCTGGTAAGCGAACGACTGGAGACGGTTCACAAGGGCCTGGGCGAAATGCAGCAACTGGCTATAGGGGTCGGCGATCTGAAAAAAGTCCTTGGCAATGTTAAAACCAGGGGTCTTTTAGGCGAAATTCAACTCTCGAACATCCTGGAACAATTGCTGGCTCCTGAACAATATGAAATAAACGCCATTACCCACAAAGGCACCAGCAACCGGGTGGAGTTTGCCATCAAAATCCCGCAGCAAAACCAGGAAAACAAAATCCTGCTTATGCCTATCGACTCCAAATTCCCTATTGAGGATTACTACAGCCTGCTGTCTGCCCACGAAGCCGGCGATACGGTGGCAGCCGATGCAGCCGGCAAGGCACTGGAAAATGCCATAAAAAAGTCGGCCCGCGACATTCACGAAAAATACATCTCTCCGCCCGACACCACCGAAATCGGGCTGCTCTTTCTGCCCATCGAGGGTTTGTATGCCGAAGCCGTCAGGCGCCCGGCCCTGATGGAAACCCTACAGCGGGAATACCAGATCATATTAACGGGCCCCACCACCTTATCGGCCATACTATCCACCATATCGTTCGGATACAAAACCATGGCCCTGGAGCAACGCAGCGGCGAAATCAAGAAGACCCTGAGTGCCGTGAAAACCGAGTTCGGCAAATTCGGCGACATCCTCAAGAAAGCACAGGAGAAAATCAATAAGGCCAGCGAAGATATTGATGAACTGGTGGGAGCCCGGACCAAAAAAATCAACGCAAAGCTGAAATCCTTCGAGGAATTGCCGGCTACCGAAACCAAAATCCTTCTCGAAACCGGCCTTGAACCCGATTCATCCGATGAATAAGCGGCTTTTTTAAATCCTTCAGAATATGCTACCGGGAAAATTATACCCCGGAAGCAAAGGACCCAACCGGTTGCCGCAGGAGAGAAATGGCTTTGTAGTCCGGATTCACATTTTAAAACATTGTTTTCCGGTAAAAATTTATATCGTCCCATACGGGACTTCAATTCGATCTTATTTGCCTTTCTACCAATATGTTGTCCCTACGGGACAGTCCCGTAGGGGCTGAATATTGGTAAAAACATAAGGAACCCCTATACACTTAAGTCCCGTTAGAGCCTGCCCCGGTGAAACCGGGGGACGTTATATATCAAATATTTAAACCTTCATAAGTGTTTTTTCCCGGACATCAATGATTTTAAAACTCATTTTGTATTCTCCAGGAAGCCATAGCATTATCCGGTTGACAATTTCTGCATTTTAAATTAACTTTGTATAGCCCTGAAAGAGCCCTCCCACGGTCTTTTTCAAGCCGGGATTCACTCTGTTCTGGATTCATTTTACAATCAAATCACTCAGCAAAAACACCAGCTGATCTCCAAAACAGTATACGTGGGTCTTTCCCGGCAGCTAAGCGGATCATTAAAAAGCATGTCATATGAAAATCACAGATCTTACACCCGGGGATGAAGGACAATATTTCTGTTGTCTCGAAGAATGGTCTGACGAAATGAAAGAAGCAGGCGATTCGAAGCAGAAGTGGTACGAATACATGAAAAACAAGGGCTTAAGGGTAAAATTCGCCCTCGACGAAAACAATGTGGCCGGCGGCATGATACAGTATATCCCTATAGAACATTCCATGTTCGAAGGCCGCGATTTATACGTGGTGCTGTGTATTTGGGTTCACGGACATAAACAGGGCCGGGGCGATTACCGGAAAAGAGGCATGGGGACAGCCCTGATAAAAGCGGCTGAAGAGGATTGCCGGCAAATGGGCGCTAAAGGCCTGGTAAGCTGGGGCATTGCCTACCCCGTTTTCATGCAGGCGTCCTGGTTCAGGCGAAAAGGCTATAAAGTGGTGGATAAAAGCAGTTTCATGCGCTTGTTATGGAAGCCTTTTGATGAAAATGCCGTTGAACCCCGTTTTATGAAGCCGAAAAAACTACCCGAAAAAGGAAGTGGAAATGTCAACCTGGCCCTGTTCCGTAACGGCTGGTGCCCGGCTCAGAATCTGGCCTGCGAGCGGGCTAAAAGAGCATCGGCCGAATTCCCGGGCAAAATCAGCTTGCAGGAATTTGACACCAAAGACCGGGAAATAGGGAAGGAATGGGGAATCCTGGAAGGAGTTTATGTCGAGGGAAAGAAAATAAGAACCGGACCTCCGCCTTCGTATGCGAAAATCAGGCGGAAAATAGCCAGCCGCATCCGGAAAATGCACTGACCCACGATGATTTTCTGCCGGTTTTGTGGTGCGTCGCAAACCAGGACAAACCTTCCTGTTTAAAGATAACAGGAATAAAACCCGGCTTAAGTTAACGTTAAAAACATTTTCTTTTAAGGTCAGGAGCAAAGGATTCAAAGCAGAAGTTACTCAAACTGCAGTTCAAACTCAGCCATTCCCGGCATGGAGCTACCCCTAAGCAATGAAGCTATTACTGACCTGCACCTGGCGCTTATGGCCTGGCGAAGCCGGGTTTTTTGTACGTTTGCAAAAAACCATTCTATGCTGAGTAAACAACGAATCCCCGATCTGATCGTCATTGCTGTTTTAGGGCTTCTGCTGCTGATGCTGAATTATGCAGGCCAGATCAGGGTTATTTCCGATTATCCCTTCATATTACTTTTACTGATGTACTTTATCGGGCGTGCCGTTACCTGGTATATTATAAACAAGAATATGGAAGAGGATGAAAACGGGGGCGACGGCAATTAAAGCTGAACGGCTGAATGTACATTTCGTTTTGCAAAGCCGTCCTTCAGCAAAAGGCAATTTTCGTAAATTCTTATTCCCCGTGAATGAAACCTAAGGGAAATAGGATTAATTTTGAGCGTTCAATAAAAAAACTTTCTCATGTCGGCAAAAAATATTCTGGTTATATATCCTGAAGTTGATATCACCAAGATAGCGGTTTACCGCAATATCAGCTTAATCTTCCTGAAATCCATCCGACACAAAGCGGATGCCCTGGCCGGATTTTCAAATGTAATCGACGAACTCGATTATCGCACAGGCCTGATCCTGGAAGAGTTAAAAAACAACCAGATTGATCCCGCTGACATTGCCGTGGTGATGGCCCGCGGAGGTTTGATAAAACCTCTTAAATCAGGCGTTTACCAGGTTAATGAAGCCATGAAACGGGATCTGCGGATCGGTGTGATGGGTATGCATGCCACCAACCTCGGCGGACTGATCGCCGACCGGATTGCCGCCCAGCTTCCCGATGCTAAAGCATACCTGGCCGATCCCGTCGTAGTGGACGAGCTCGAACCCATTGCCCGCGTTTCGGGCCTTCCGGCAATCGAACGGAACTCTATTTTCCATGCCTTGAACCATAAAAACGTTTCACGCGAATACGCCAAGAGCATCAACCGCAGTTACGATGAACTCAGCCTGATTGTGGCCTATATCGGCAGCGGGGGTGTTTCGGTAGGCGCGCACCTGGGAGGAAAAGTGATTGATGTAAACCAGGCTTTTGACGGCGATGGTCCTTTTTCCATGACCCGCACCGGCGGTTTGCCTGTTGGACAGGTTATCGACCTTTGTTTTAGTGGTAAATATACCCGCGAGGGAATGCGTAAGCTGATTACAGAACAGGGCGGCATTCAGGCTTACCTTGGCACCAAATCGCTAAACCAGGTGTTAGGCATGATTGACGAAGGCGACGAACAGGCTACTTTTATCATGGATGCCATGGCTTACCAGATAGCCAAGGAAATCGGCGCCATGTCCACCGTTCTCGAAGGGCATGTGGATGCCATACTCATCATGGGATCTATCATGAACAGCAAATTCTTCACTAACCAGCTGATGCGCCGTATCGAGAAAATTGCCACCGTCTCGGTATACCCAATTGTTAACGACCTGGATTCGCTGGCTATGAACGGAATGATGATACTTCGCGGTGAAGCCATCATTTTTGAATATGCTTAAGCTGATTTTACATCAAATACAGTATCTGTCGCCGGTCTGACAAATAAGTATTGCCGGAATTATAAGTGGTCCCGGCATTTCCCTTGCTTTGATTTGCAAACCCCGGGGGAAAGCAGCATCCCATGGAATATTCCAGGTATGGACCGTCATAACGTCTTGGTTTTTCCGGCTGCCGCGATAAGAAGGATAACAAAACCACGAAATTGAATATAATTTTCCCTTGTTAAAGCCGGAAACATTGAATCCGAAGCCCTACTTA
>CAIPFN010000383.1 GCA_903864265.1 uncultured Bacteroidales bacterium
AATATACTGTTGACACATCTTCCATTCATCCCCTGATATCTTTAGTGTGATTTGACCCATTGTCCTTTGGAACGAAGCTCTCCGGGAATGGAATATTCTGGATTATATTTCTCCCATTGCAGGAATCCTGAAAACCCCGGAATTGTAATCGCCAAATTTTTTCAGGAAGCATCTGCATTTCATACTATTCATTGTTTAGCCATTGTTTTACCAGATTGATCACTCAATTTCCGACTACACCAAAAATCAGAGCCAGCACTGCGCTCTTCTTCCTGAAGGCAGCATTTCTACCAGCTGAACTGACAGGTTTGCATCACGACCTGCCATTGCCGGTTTATAAAGAGGCTGGGCTTATCCGTACTATTCATCAGTTACTTTCGGAAGATTAGCTTTTTTCCCTTTTTTGTCGATGAAAAACCAATTGTCGCTTAGCCAGGTTGTGTGCTCTCCGTCCGAACGGGTTGAGCATTTAATGCTGACCTTCGCGTAGCCATTTTCAAAAGGCCAGGCGCATCCGAATTGTGGTTTGATAATTACCTTTCCTGTGATGGCATCGGCAAACCCGATTTTATGGTTCCCGATAATTCTAAAAAGTCCCTCCGACGGGTAGTCCGGCCCATTATCAAAAGGGTAAACCCCATATAACACGTGCTCATTCCTGTCAATTGCCACAAACCCACGTTCGGGCATACCAACAATTGCATATGCTTTGAAAGTATCGGTGAAACATATGGAATACTTGCCGGGCGGAATAATAGTGTCGCCTTCCGGGTTACAATATCCGCAATCTCCTGAAACGGTATTGCAAACCTTCAGCAGATAACCGCTGTTTTCGGACTTTGGACTACAACTTTCCAGACAAGCGGCAAGGAGCAAGAATGACAAAGAAAATATTAATTTGTGGCCCATATCCTTAATTCATCCGGTTAATAAATGGTAACTTGCCGGTAGTTTCTATTTCTCAATTTTCGGGCATGATGTGCACGAAATAATTTTAAACTCGGTTCTCCGGTTTGCCTGATGTTGTTCTTCGGTACACTGAACGCCGTTGGAACATGCGTTCACCAGGCGTGTTTCTCCATATCCTTTAGCGACAATACGGTTTTTCAGTATGCCTTTTGAGAGAATATAGTTCACGGCAGCATCGGCCCTGCCCTGTGAAAGTTTCATATTGTATTCGTCGCTGCCACGGCTATCGGTATGTGAGGATAACTCAATGGTCATATCCGGGAAATCGTTCATCAGCTTTATAAGCCGGTTCAGTTCCACTGCAGCCCTGGGTTTGATGTCGCATTTATCGTAATCGTAATAAATCTTGTCGAGGCGGATAACCTCATTTGCCACTGGCTGCTGCATGCTTAGTTTTATTTTTACATACAGGTCTTTACTCCGGTCAAGGCCTTTGGTAGTTTCGTATATGGCCTCGCTACTCAGCCAACCCGGCATTTCGCCCACCACCTTAAAATCGCCTGCCTGTTCCAGCTGAAAGAAAAATTTTCCATCAGCGGCGGTAGTTCTGGAATTCGTTTTATTCAGAACCGTATTTTCACAGCTCACTTTAACATCAGCCACGGGCTTATCGTTGTGGGCGTTGGTGACAACTCCTGACAAGGTAAACCGCGGGTCATTATGGGTAATGGTTTTTTCAATCAGGTCACGGCTAAATTCTGTTTTGCCGATAGTGGCAATTGTGGTGGTAACGTCGTTGAGTATGCCTTGTACTCGATAGTTATCGGCCGGCATGTCTTCCACCATCAAGATGCCGTTGGGATCAGTTATCCCCTGGTAAACGACATTGGCTTTGTCGTCCTTTAATGCAACCGAAACATAAGGCAAAGGGATAGAGGTGTATTTATCCAGCACGGTTATTTTAATCATATTTTTAACCGCAGGTTTTAGAATCTCTTTCACCTTTTTGGAGAAAAATGCAATATCATCTGTCTCCGGGCTTCCGAACCTGTTGGTAGATACATAACCGCTCTCCAGCTTATTATTCGTGCTGAGAGAAAAATCATCATAATTTGAATTGATGGGAGCCTTCAGATTTAATGGAGCGGTGAAAGAAGTGCCTTCATTTTTCGAACTGAAAACATCCAGTCCACCTAAGCCCGGCCATCCGTTGGATGCAAAGTACAAATTACCTGAGGCATCATAGGTAGGGAAAATCTCGTTTCCAGAACTGTTTAATGCTGCAATATTAACGGGTTCCGACCAGGTATTATCCGCTTGCTTCGAACAGCAATACAAATCCATGCCCCCTTTCCCTCCGGGTTTATCCGATGAAAACACAAGCATATTCCCATCGCTGCGGAGTGCAGGATGAGCCACGTTATAACTATTGTTATTGTATCCGAAAAGCTCAGTGAATTGCCAGCTGTTGTCTTTCCATACAGCTGACGAGATTTGCAATTTACTGGTATTAACCTCCTGCTCCCGTATCGATTTTTTATTGATGGTGGTAACATACATTATCAGGCCGTCGGCCGACAAACTGGCCGGTCCATCATTATGTTTCGACATGAGTTCAGGTGCAAAAGGCGTTAACCTGCCGAAGTTAAGATCAGTCAGGAATAATTTCGTAAACCCCCTGCCTGTCCAGTCATTCCTGCCCCCTTCAGCGTTTTCGGCTGTAACGACAAGTTTATCCTGGTACCAGGCCGCCGAAAAAACGGATTGCTGATATTGCGCGGTTTTATTAACAATATCGTACTCATCCGAAGCCGACATGAGTTCCGTATACATATCAATGGACCGTAGAAGGTTTTGAGCCTTCTCTCCTTTCTTTTTCTGCTGGTATTGAACCGCATAGTTCCTGGCATCCGTTAGGTTGCCGTTTATCCGCAAGAGTTGAACCAGGTCGTACCAGTCTTCAGCTTCAGCATCTTTCAGTTTTAACAGCGATTGGTAAGCTTCTACAGATCCACTGATATTATTTGTGTATTTGTAGCACAATGCCAGCTTACGGGTTGCATCGCAATCGCCTGGGTTTTTCTCCAGGTATTGTTTATACAGCGGGATGCCTTCGCTATATTCATAAAGGCTGAACTTTTTATCGGCTTGTGATTTCTGTGCGAATACCGGAATGGCACACAGGCATATCAGTATCAGGGCTATCTGTTTCATGGCAAGCGGTTAAAAGTATCTGTTATTTTGATTCCTGTCGGGAGTGCCTTTCTTCCCAAAATGATATCCCAGGTATATTTCATGCGAGCCTGAGTTGAAAGTGCGCAGGCCCGAAACAGTCATATCGTAAGAATATCCGATAAATGACTGTCCGATACGTGCTTTGATCATAAAACTGACTGCATCGGATGTGCGGTATGAAACTCCCAGTCCGACCAGGTTTTTGTACCAAGCATCCAGCGCTATATCCGTTTCGAAAGGTGCAGAAGCCACATACTTACCCAAAAGAGCTGGCCGAAGTTCGATATCATCATCTAAAACAATGCGGTAGCCCCCGTACAGAAACACATGTGGTTTATTAATAGTGGATTGAGGCGAGACATTTTCAAACGAAAGCAGGCGAGGGATGGCTAATCCGACATAGAATTCACGGGTATAAAACAGTGCACCGGTTCCCAGGTATGGAATAGTCCTTTTATTGGTAACGTATAGCGGATCGACGGGATCAATGTTCGACAGCTTCGAGAAATCAGAATTCAGAAAATACACCCCCGCTTTGATTCCAACGGATAGGGTCGCCTTTTCACTCACACGAACGTGGGATGCCAGGCTCAGGTCCGTGCTGGTGCTCTGTGTAATTCCAATCCTGTCGCTGATGATGGTGAGGCCCAGCGCAAGCCGTTTCCGAATTATTTTACTTTCGGCATTAAAACTCGCCGTTGACGGAGATCCGTCGTAGCCAACCCACTGTTTACGGTACCTGAGGCTTGCACTCGCATTTTCGTTGGCACCTGCATAGGCCGGGTTTATTTCCAGGTTGCTGTTAAACTGGTTCAATGTGTACTGGGGTTCCTGCTGGGCTTTTGCAAACAGCGCGAAACACATGATTGCCAATATGATGAGATTTTTCATTTTTCGGTTTTTTCAGAATTAATACCTAATGTCAACATAGATGCCTTTTTTATTCCCGGTCGGAAGCTCCAGCAGAACGTAATAAGTCCCCTGGACCAGCTTTGATCCGCTATCATTTGTACCTTTCCAGTCATTCAGGTAGTTGACGTTGTGATAAACCAGGTTGCCCCAACGGTTGTAAACCTTTATGGAAATGTGATCACAACAACTGGAATTCAGGATTTCGAAAACATCATTTTTCCCATCCTCATTAGGGGTAATTCCATTTGGGATGGCCATATTTCCGAACTGGCAGCATATGGTTGTATCGCAACCGGCACTACATCTAATCATGGGTAAACAAACAACCCCCATGGAGTCGGTACAGCACTCGGTGGCTGCCAGGCCATTTTCCGGATCGTAAATCCCATTGTGCCCGGTAAGGTACATACAGAACCTGTCCAGGTTTGCATCCATAGAGTCAAGGGTTACCGTGTAGGGGCCGCCGGTTTTCCCGGGGGCGATGGCCGGGCTGGGTTGAACATGGTCCAGATCCAGTTTCACGCTTAAATCCGAAGTCCTGAAGTCAACCTGGAAAAGGGAAAAGGTCGCATTGTTTTTAACATAAAACGTATACTTAACCTTATCCCCCGAACAATACAGCGAATCATTGATGATATTGGCACAACTTGGTTCTACCAGCTGGCAATCGCCGAACTTTAGGGTATCGGTGCATAAGAGTTCGCCTTTTGCATCCATGCTGCTGATCAGTATAGTATGCGGCGAAGATGAAGTACCGGTGAGGCAGAAGGATGCAAAATCGGGATAGGTTCCCGGAGTAATACCGGCCCCGGGTGCCTTAATCCTGATATGGCTGCTCCCGACGGGTGCGATGATATTCCAGCCGGTAAACAAGGCAAACTGGGTGCCTCCGGTACCCGTGAATTCAAGGTATGCAATATTGGCATTGTAATAATTGTTTGTGAGGGTTAAACTGTAACAGCATTTGACAGGATCCTGCTTGACAGAGGTAAACCGTATCCCGCTGCATGGATCGCATTGCGGGATGTCGACACAGTAGCGGATGCTGTCCATACAACACCAGCTTGGATAAGGCCCAGCAATTCCCGGAGTGGTATTCTGGTCGCAGGCGGCAAAAAAGAAACATGCATTTTTGGCATTATTTGACACCACCAGGGTGGTTTCATACAAAGCCGAAACCTGGCCGGGTAACAGGTCAGCAATAGGAATAAACCTGGGTGTGGGCATTACATCCGGGTTTTGAGGATACAGGGTTAGTCCACGCATGGTAAACCCGGAATTGTTTTTAATACGGAATTTCATTTTAATGGCGCCTGCATCACATGCGGCTTTCAGATCAAGAACCGAAACACAGGAGGTATCAACAGGAATACTGCAGCCATCAATCTTCACCACTTTACGGCAAACAGTATCATTCTGAGGCGGGTTGCCTATGAAACTGATAGTGATGTTATCGGCTCCACTGCCTGTAAAACAGATAGTGCCCAATGCCTGGTATAAACCCAGCGTGTCGAGTGGCAATCCATCATAAAAAATCCTTTTCGTAAAAACAACCTTAGTAGGTGATTGGTAGGTTACATTAGCCCAATTGCAGCTTATATCCTTGGTCACATTATCAATTGCCAAACCGGGAGAGCTGATCGAGATGGCCGAAAAATAATCATTGCGGTATTTATTGGAAACTTCGACTTTGTAGCAGCATTCGCCAACGGCCGTTTTAGTCAGGCGGGCATTCGTCAGTGAGCATATATCCGTTTGAAGGGGCGGGCATTCCCAGTCGAAACACTCCACATCTCCAAAACTCCCTTTCGAGGTCAGTCCATGTAATGGGACTGACCCTACTAAATTTACAATATATGCTTCGTTCAGGTATGTAAGTGGATTTAGGTAATCATTCAGCGGGTGACTCAACAGTCCATACGATAAGAAAGACCCGCCAACACTACCTATTGCATTGGACTGAGTCCAGATGATGGTATCACAGGCAAACTGAGTCTGGGTGGTGCCTTTGCGCGAGTATCCATAGTCGACCCCGCCTGCACTATTGTGTCCCATGCCGTTTCCTCCGTTATACGCGCTCATAAACAATGCATTGGGAAGACTCCATGCATTGTGTTTCCCAAAATACTGGTACACGTTGGCATTGTGGGGATGTCCTTTTTCGGCTAACAGCATCTCCCCTCTGGATGAAAATGCAATGTCGGAAATAAAAGTCCGGGCGAAAGAAACCGGAAGATTGATTTCGATCGCATTGGTGGCAACGTTAAATGCACCCGTTGTACCGTTGAGCTGAACCGACCAAATGACTGACTGGTTATTACTCATTAATACGGCATAATAAAGTCTTGTTTCGGTGGCTTCATAGTTAACGGCCAGGCCAAATATCCTCTCACCATAATCGGCAATCTGGGCACCACTGGCATCTGCAGCAAACGGATCATACACATCCGTAATGGTTCCCGTGGCCGGGTTGATGCAATAGAGTTTGCCATCCTCCAGGTTAGAAGTGTATAGCTTATTGATGCCGGGCTTAGCATAGGCAATATTCCCTAAACCATACCCGGTATTGGGAATCTGCTTTGTACCTGTTCCTCCACCCGCATTTATGGATCCGGTTAAAAGGGAAACATTGTTCAGATTTAACTTATCGGCTTTATAAATACCAGCCGGGCCGCCCAGTATACGATATCCGTTGCCTCCTGCACCGCTGACTGCCGGGCTTGGGTCGGCAAGCCGCTGAGGATTTACCCCTCCCCAATACATAGCCGTTTCCGCAAAATAAACATTCCCGGCATCATCAATGGCAATACCGAAAACCTGCCCCAGGGTGTCGGCAGTCCAGGTAGTAATTGGCGGGAATTTGGCAGGAGGCACCCAGTTGCTGCCATGGGGAGCACCCGACTGATCGCCTACTATCTGAACTTCGGCCACGGTTCCCGGATGCGTAGCATCCGACTGTCCGAAATGAGTGGTAACCGCATCCATACCGTGCGTAAGAACCTGGGACTGTATTGCATTTCCGAAGAGCAATACAAGTAAAAGAAGTAAGGGCAGTGATTGACTTTTCATGGTATTGATTTTTGATGATATTATTGTTACAGCAACAGTCTTTTGCTAACATACATCAGTCTGTTCCACCTGCTGGGGTCCCCCTTCACTATCATTTCCATTTGCGACCGGCTTTCGCACCCGGCTATAGTATAAAAAGAGGAATAAACTATGGAATTATTTTATGATCTCCCCGTTCCTGATCCTGATGGAACTCTTGTCCTTCAGGTTCTTTAGCGAAGATCTCAGCTTTTCTATTTTATCGGCAGGAACATTGGGATCGTTTTCCAGATCGGCAATAGCTTCTTCAATTGATTCGTATTCTTTTACATTGGCATCGCCTGCATTTTTCTTGATAATTACAAGTGGTAATGACTCTGCATGATTCTTTGTAAAAAGATTCATCATTTTCCTATAATTATACATATATATAGTTTTATCGATATGCAAACATATAGTCAAAGCTCAGCCTGCACAATACCTGACAAATATGCGGTATGAGCTGTTAAGCGAATGGTATGAAAAACGGGTTAAACGGTAAACTCAGCCTGCAGGCCGGATCCAGGTTCCGAAACTTTATACAGGGGCGGGGGAAGCGAAATAATCACTTCAGTCCCCTGGGAATCCCTGTCCTGTTTCCCCAGATCTTCGAACATAATGGGTTGCGGAAGGTGCAGTTTTGAACACAGCAAGCGCAAGCGCTCTTCTACAATCTGTATGCCCTGCGAAATATGATCTTCTTTTGGGATTTTCTTTGCTTTCACAATCCCAATTCCATTATCCTTGATTTTTACAATCAGCGATCTGCTGATCACTGAGTCAATTTCAATGTCATCAAACGAAAACGATATGGTAAGAATACCAGGATGGCCGGAATGTATAATCCCGTGCCAGAGGGAATTTTCAACAAAAGGCTGTATAATCATATTCGGTATCATGATCGTATGTGTAATTACGCCTGGTCCGGCAAGTATCTCGTACGAAAAACTATCCTGGAACCGGAGTTTTTCCAGCTCGAGATATAGCTTTAAACGGCTGATTTCTTCCGACAGCAGAACAAATCCGCTTCCGGCTGTTTCCAGGTTTTTACGCATCAGCTTGGCAATCATAGCAATATAATCATTTGCATCTTCATACCTTCGGCTGTTAACCAGGTATTGCACCGAATTCAGCGAATTGGAAATGAAATGAGGGTTCATCATTGCCGATAATGCCTTATGCTTAAGTTCATTAATCCGCCCGGTAAGCTCCATGTCCTTCCGTATTTTGCCGGTATGGATGCGTGAACGCCAGATGACTATAGAAAGGGTAAGAAATACGGCCAGGGAAATAACCAGAAGGTCGAACCATATCGTTTCGATAAATGGAGGAAGAACCCGGAAGCTTAATAAAAAGGGTTTACCCCAGCCGGTATTCTGAGCTTTGGCCATGATCTCCAGCTTATATTTCCCGTTCTTAAGTGAAATGAAATTCAGGAAATCATAGTTGGTTTCAATCCACTCCCTGTTTAATTTATACCTGAACCTTATGGAACCCGGAGACGAAAAATTCAAGGCCTTTAAATCTATGTATATATCATGCTGTTCAGGCATGAAAACCAGGTTTTCGTAGCTCGTATACAACGAATCACCGGCCTTGATGCCAATAATTTTCACGGCAGGCGGACCCGGATGATAGCTATCGAATAAGTGCACATCGAGTATGGAAATGCCGTTGCTCGTACCCACGTATAGTTTATTTTCAGGACTGTCGTAATAGAGTGAGAGCACCTCGTCGGAGGGAAGACCCGTTTTCCGGTTCAGGAATTTCATTGAGCGTCCGTCGAATACATAAAGCCCTTTCATATTCCCGATCCATATCCTGTTTTTGTTATCTGAAACAATGGAGGTGGAAGAGGCTAAATCATTATCCAGAATCCTGGTGTAACTTATAACCGAATCATTGCCCAGGTTATAACTGCCGATTCCTTTTTCACCGGCAAACCATACATGGTTTCTGTTATCCTGGAATATGGCATTTATCCTTGCATTCAGCACAGGATCAGCGGGGAAGAAATATTTCGTCAAAGCCAGCTTCCCATCTTTGCCGGTAAGTATTTTTGCTTTGCATAAACCAAGGCCGGTGCCGAACCATACATTCTTCCTGCTATCCTCAAAAATTGCGTTTACCCTGTTGATTTTGAGGCTATCGCCAAAAAGAGACAGCTGGTAATCTTCGTCTTTCTTTTGCTTTATATCCCGACGAAAAGTTATACTGTTTCCGTAGGTCCCACTCAGGAACAGCCCGCTGCTGGTTTTGCAGACTGAGGGTTTATTGAACATGAAGAATTTTATTCCTTTATACGAAACCAGGTTCATTTTACTCCCGCCGAAAGCACCACAGACATAAAACTCATTATTTATATTCTGAATACTGTAAATGGATTCCGTTAAAGTTTTCCCCGTATTGCTTTTTATTTGATTGAATTTCCCGTTTTCAAGAATGTTTATATCGTTGAAAGTCCCCATCAATAATTTGCCCGATCGTTCTTTCGCTATCGCATATATGCTGTTATTGCTTAAACCGTCATTTTCATTGTAGCTTTTCAGATAGAGATTATTCAGGCAGTAAGCGCCTTTGCCAAATGTACTCACCCATATATTCCCCTCGCTATCTTCGAGGAAACCATTGACCAGCGTATTCTGCAAGTTCATCTTACTTCCGATATCAAGAATTGTTTTCGAAGAAAAAGGAATCAGGAAGAATCCTTTATTCATTATGGCAAACCAGATATTCCCGTTACTATCGCTATAAATCGTGCAAACATCATTATTGCCGGCCAGGGTAATTTTATGGCGTCCAACTACCTGCTTATCATTAATCTGATAGATCATCCCTTTGGTACCAATAAAGTAGCTGCCTTTTGCTCCCTGCGCAAAGCAATAGGCTTCGGTTTCAGGAAAACCGGCAATAGTCATTTTGGTAAATTTCTCGTTTTCAAATTGAAACAATCCACCTGGGGTCAATGCTATTATCTCTCCATTCGGCAGTACCTCTAACCTGTTTACATGAACGGGTATGGGGGAGATGACTTTGGTAACCAGTACACCTTTAGTATTTTCGCTGATTGAATTTATATTTCCCCAACTTCGGTATGCATAAATTTTCTGTTCCCCGTTTCCAGTCGGTCCTCGCAATATAAATGAAATCGAGAAAAATTTCCCATTAATCTTATCGCAATAGTTTCCGATGCGTCCATTTTTCAGCACATTGATACCCTTTTCATAATTGCCGATATACAATGAACCGTTTTCTCCTTCGGCCAATGAAATGATTGAATTGGAATTCAGACCGTCGTTTGTTCTGTACGTGGAGAAATGTTTGCCATCGAACCGACTCAGGCCGTTCATTGTGCCAAACCAGATAAAGCCGTCGCGGCCCTGTATGATGTTATACACAGTTGATGAAGCCAGTCCGTCGGATGAAGTATAATGGTAATAAGAAGGTGTTTGTGCCGGGAGGAATACAGCATTCAGGAAAATAAGGATAGCTGGTATCAGGGATTTTGGCGGCATGGTCAGATGGTCTTGAGCAGGGATTTGATTTTTAAAATAAAATCAGGTGCCTTACGTCGGGATATTTCAATCCTGCTACCATCCATCATGGTAACATAATTGCCGCTGAGATTTGAATAATCTTTTATAAACTTAAGATTGATCAGGTGTGAACGATGTATCCGGAAAAACTTTTCTTTTGGCAAAGTATCCTCAAAATCCTTCAACGTACGCGAAACCACGGTGTTCCTGCCATTGTGAATAATTACAGTAGTATAACAGCCGTCGGCCTCAAGTCGTATAATATCATCTATCAGCAGAACATTAAACCCGTGGGTGACAGGGATGACAAGCTTGTCGGTTTCAAGAGCTATTACCGATTTTGCTTTTTTATTACAAATTGACAATAGCTTCTTCACCGTCAGCTTTAACTCTTTAATATTTACCGGTTTAAGCAGATAATCGGCAGCCCCGGCTTTCACGGCATTGATACCGAATTCCTCGTGAGCACTCACAAACACGACTTCAAAATTCCGTTCATTGTATTGCTCAAGAAAATCAAAACCGTCGAGCACCGGCATATTGATATCAAGAAATACTACATCCGGGCTGAAAGCACTTACCAATTCTCTGGCTTTGATCACCGATTCAGCCAGACCCAGTATTTCAATTTCAGGGCAATAGTTTTCGATGATCATTTTGAGATTTTCCCTGCCGTGGAGTTCATCATCTATAATGATTGCGGTTAAGGTTTCAAGGGCATTCAGCGACGACATGTTGTGATGATTTAGGGTAAAGTTACGCATTTCATTTCAATACGTCTCATGGGGAAAGCCTGATTAATTCCCTTTACGGATTTTTCGGGAAATGCATGGAATAGCTGAAATGAAGGAATTCAGTAGTAGGAAGCCGAAAGATACATATAGATTTTAATATATTTGTGGAAATATAACGCCGGCAAACCCGCAAGAGTCAATTCCCGGCTATGGATTTATTTTTTTTGTACTTTTATGAATACAAAAAGCCAAAATTATGTCGACAGACTTCAAATGCCCTCATTGCTCCAACCTGCTGAATGTAGGCGAAAATGTAGTGTTCACAGCCCGTAACCGCTGGGGAAAAGAAGGATTGATCATGCTGCATCCTGCCATTGGCAATTATACGGTAATCAAACATCCCAGGTTTGATGTATCCCAGGGCGAATTGCTCGAATTCCACTGCCTTTACTGCAACAGCCAGCTTATTTCGGAACGGAACCGAAACCTGGCTAAAATACTGATGATTGATGAAAAAGGTGCGGAATACGAAATCCTCTTTTCTCGGATTGCAGGGCAGCATTCCACCTACAAAATCATTGGCGAAACGGTTGAAATATTCGGGGAAGATGCTTCCGAATACCTGGATTCCCTGCACGATCCACTTTTATAACCTGGCACTTAATGATCATTGAAGCGGACTCCCGTTTCCATGGCGGAAATGCTATATTCCGAATTGTTGGCTGAGGAACCTTTGCTCCGGATTCCACAAATTTCAGGCTTATGGTACTTTGTGCCGCTTACTACGCTCAATCAGACCCGTATTCTAGTATTTGAGATAGGTGCACTTTGTAACGTCTCCAAAAAATTGGAACTTATTCTTGTCTCACCCTTTCGCTGGTTCTCCCTTTTTATGCCTGTATATTCCCCATCTTCATACTGACACATTTTTTCAAAGCCTTATCGCAAAAGCTCCTTTTCGCCAGTAGTACTCTTCCTCCAGCTGCCCTCCTTTTGTGAGATTCACCCTTCTAATGCTTTTCCCGCCTCCATTCATCCTGTTCCTTGCTTTCACGAATCATATCTTTAGGATCATCCAACTCAGGGCTTTTCCGGAGTTGTTTCCAGTCGAATTTTTCATCCAGCGGATCCAACGCTTTCTGTGGATCAAAAATGCGGGAATCGACAGGCAGGGCGAAATAAGGCGTAAAATCGGGTTTATCGGTAAACATATCAGCCAGGTCGTTCGCGCCGGCATCATACTGATTCAGATAGGGCAGGCCCAGTATATTCCAGAAAGTCTTAAAAATGCTGCCGAAACTATAGTGCATATGGCTCACATAATTCTTTTTGGCATAAGGCGAAATCACCATCAGCAGGCTGCGGTGGGCATCGATATGATCCACCCCGTTCTGGGCATCGTCCTCGGTAATAACAACGGCCATGCTGGCCCAGTAAGGGGTATGCGACAGGAATTCGATCATGCGGCCAACGGCCAGGTCGTTATCGGCCATATAGCTTTCGCGGAAAGGATACCCGGCTTCCGGGCGTTCACCTGCGCCATGGTCGTTAGGCAAAATAACGGTAATTATCTGTGGTAAGGTATCCTTGCCGGGTCCCCACTTTTCGTCAAATTCCTTTTTAAACAAATCAATTCTAAACTGGTCGGGGGTGGCCATGTTGAAGGTGGGATAAATCCTGGAGGTACGACTGAACAGCGAAGCCGGCAAAGGGAAATTGGCTACGTGCTTAATGCCGCCGTATTTATAGGTGTCCTGGTAATCAGCCGGGTCGAACATGACGCTGAATCCGAAATTATAATAATCCACTTTATGCCTGGCCAGGTGATCCCACATGGAACCTGATTCGTTGTAATCTTCCGGGTAAACGGCACCCGACGAACCATTCAATCCCAGGTTACCCGGAGCCTTCGAGTCCTCCGAATAATCGCGGTTTCCGCCATAACTGGCCGGGGTGGTTGCTTCGACCCATTCGTTGGGATACGTATTCACCAGCCAGCGATGCCCGTCGGCCGAAACATCCGAATCCACGTAAAAATTATCGCTTATGCTGAATTGTTTCACCAATTGCAGGTGGTTGGGCATGACCGTGGCATTTTCAACCTTTTGGGTTTTATCGTGGTTGGTAAAAGTGACATTCTGCCCGTAATGAGCAAGAGATGAATCGCCGTCAGCAGCTTTCACCTGGCCGAGTATTTCGTCGTAGGTACGGTTTTCCTTCGAAATAAAAACGATGTGTTGGATGGGCGACCTATTCTTTTCAGGAGTGATGGGAACCGGGTTGTTCAGCCGCCATCCGGATTTAGCTGTGGAAAGTCCGGTGAAAGCGAAGTTGTTTTCAATTACTTTTTGCGTAAGCCGTTTTAGGTCCGCATCAGTGGGAACATCAATAATTTCCACGCTGCCTTTCATCAGGCTGCCAATATAGCTTCCTTCGGGGCTCGTTTTGAAATCGCGCCCGCCGTTGGGTCCGCTGCCAAATCCCTTGGCATTGGCAACACACAGTTTTTTACCCCCGGGCAACACTTTTACTTTGGCCGGAAACCAGGCTGCCGGGATATGACCTGTGACACTGAGTGTTTTCACATCAATAACGGCGATGGCATTGAGACCTGATTCCGCCACATAAACCGTTGTGCCATCGGGTGAAATATCCAGCCCGAAAGGGATTATCCCCCGAAGCCTGCCTATTCTTTCATCAGGACATAAGCTGATATTTTTGATCAGGGTGTGTTTGTTTGCATCCAGCACAGTGATCAGATCGTTAGAGCCGTTACTGATAAAGACATAGCGATCGGAGGCTACTATGGAGTTCGGGCTGGATCCTCCAACGGCGGGAATCCCTTCGACCATCTGCCCGATGAGATTCCCTGTCTTGATTTTTGCGATCACTTCGGGTTTCTCATTTTTATGTATCTGTACAGCCCATACCGAAAAGGATTCATCCGAATTAACAGGTCCGAGTCCGGGTACCTCAAGGGTATCGTTATGGATTCCTGCTTCGGCTTCCTTTGTGCCATAGGCAAATGCCGGAAAGTCGAGGGTGCCGTTTTTCCATTCTCCTTTCTTTTTCCGCTTAATCAGGCTGTACTGGTACATGCCTACGTTGGCCACATAGGCTGTTTGCCCGTCGGGCGAAAGTGTTATGCCAAAAGGATAACGCCCCACCGGAACATTGTAAAGCACTTTTTTCAGCATAAGATCGATGACCAGCATGCGGAATCCAACCTGGTCGACGGCATACAATCGGCTGCCATCACGACTCAGAACCATGTCGCCTATATATCCGTGCGAATAATCGGCCCTTGAATCCTTCGAACTGCAATCAATGGCTCCCAACCTGGCCCCGCTGGTAATGTCAAAGACAAAGATCTTGTTTTCCTGCCCGCCAGCCACGTAAACTAATTTATTATCAGGCGAAATGGCAAGTCCCATAAAAACGGAAGCCAGCACGCCCTTATCGGTGGCGGGACCCGGTGGAACCTGCTGAATTTGCGGATCGCCTGAATTCAGATTTCGCATAATGGTTATGGAAAGAGGCGATGTTCCTGAGTTGGCTGTAACGGCAATATCCCCGTCCCTGCTGATAGCCAGCCCATATGGATGTGGAGCAATGGTATAGCATTTCCCTGCAGGAGTAATGATACGACCATTGGGAATGACGGTTTCTCCACTTTTATTTATATGAGTATATTGGTTACCGGCAGGAGCCGAGATAAGAAAATCCTGTTTCTGGGCTTGAAGTGCTACGGCTATCAGGAATAAGGGAAGCAGAATGATGTGTTTATCCATGGATGCAATTAATTTTAATATGACTGTAGTGCCGGTGACTGCGGCAGAGATGCTAAAATTACGAAACCTGATTAACAGTAGACGCAAAAAGCTAAAACTTAATATAACTAGTTCCTTCAGGCAGTTTGCTAAATCCTTGCTTAACTTTGTTACCTCATTGTAAATCGAAATCCATGAAGCCTCTGACCAAATTTGCCTGGGTATTCCTTTTTGCCGTTGCCATGGGTTACATGGAATCAGCCGTGGTGGTTTACCTGAGGGCGATATATTATCCCTCAGGATTTGACTTCCCGCTGAAAATGATGTCGCAAATCCTTTCAATTACTGAAATATACAGGGAAGCAGCCACCATTGTGATGATCGTTGCCATCGGCATACTGCTTGCAAAATACCGGCTGCACAGGTTTGCCTGGTTCCTGATCGTTTTCGGAATTTGGGATATTGCCTATTATGTCTTCCTGAAAGTGCTTATTGGCTGGCCCGATTCATTCTTCACCACCGATATTTTGTTCCTGATCCCCTGCATATGGACCGGCCCGATAGTTGCCCCGCTCATAAATTCCATCCTCATGTTAGTGTTGGCCGGCACTATACTCATCAACCGCAAAGGAGCGAAACCAACTTTGAGCCTCAGTCCGCGAATCTGGATTTTACTGACTGCAGGTTCACTTATAGTTATAACATCCTATATGGAAGATTTCGCAAGCTATACGATTCACCACATGCAAACTCTGCCTCCAGGTCAAAACATCAACTCTAACTACATCCTTCTTTTATCGGCCGAATTTGTACCCGGTTCATTTGATTGGTGGCTTTATAGCATCGGGGTGTGCCTGCATCTTACGGCAATATTACTCTTGCTGAAGCAAAAGGGTACAAATTGAATATTGACGATTCAACTACTGTTACACCGATAACTAACCTTCCTTTTTTGTTCCCTGGTAAGTAAAGCCCGATATTGTAACAATGAGTGCAAACAGCAAAAAGGCTATTATCCAATTACTAACTGAAGAAGTGGCTGGTTTGATCCGCTCATTGTATACTGAATTCACTTTCGTAGTTACAACGGAGGTATCGGAACTATTCAGTTCGGAATAGGTTTTCGCAAACCTGTCCTGCAGGCTGTCAGCAGCTTTAAAGTTATGCAGAATGGCATTCACGAGTGCCAGGTTCCGGAAATTTTCGAGCATTTCGTAAGGCGCATTCAAACCGATTGTGATTTCCAGGCTCTTATTCAGATAGGCTGAGGCTTTATCAATCTCGTTCAATTCCATTAAGTTACGCCCCATGGAAGTCATAATGACGGCAACCTGTCGCTTATTCCCTTTTTCATCATTTCGTTTTAATATTTTTGCCAGTATTTCATTCGCTTTTTCATACTGCTTCTGCGAAGTATAGATCTGGGCCATGGTTTTCAGGGTATTGTCGATATTGTATCCATCGTCATTTTCATCGCTCATGCCCAAAGCCAGATTCAGGTAACTCAAGGCTGTTTTTGTTTTGCCCATATGCCAGTATGTAACCCCCAGGTTACTGTTAATCATTATTTCCTGGTATTTGTCGTGTAACTCGACGGCAATTTGAAGCGCTTTGGTATAATCGCGTATCGACTCGCCAAACTGCATAAGATAGTCGTATTCGGCAGCCCTGTTGCTATAACTCGCCAAAAGTCCGGGCTTATACGACTGTTTAAAATAGATCGCCATGCATTGGTTTGTCACCAATAGCGCTCTTTTCGCCTTGCCCTGGTACATATAAATATCGGCCACATTTTCCATGGTTTGAGCCACTCCGGTTTCATCACCGAGTTTATGATCCATATCGATCGAAAGCTGGTATTTTTCAATAGCCTCATCGTAATGGCCGGTTTCCTGGGCGATAAGGCCCAGATTATTGTAACAGGCTGAAATTCCTTTTTTATCACCTATTCCCGTAAATACCTCAAGTGCCTCCTTATAGCAAAGCCCGGCTGAGTCGTTGCGCCCGATAAAAAACCAGCAAATCCCTTCATTCTTTTTAGCCAGGGCCCTGCCTGCAGGGTAATTACCCTCAACCGAAAGCCTGTAGGCCTGCCTGGCAAAATCCATGGCCTTGTATCTTTCGGTTTTCCGGTAAATTACCGATAATTCATTCAACATATCGATTTTCGCTTTTCCCCCGCATAATTTCATCCGTTCCATCAATAGCAGTCCTTCCTCCTGGGCTTCGGACAGCATCGGAATGCAGAGCAATACGACGGCAAAAAAAGTTTTTAACTGGATCATCTTTGTCATGAGTGTGAGATAGCCCGTTAGGTTTATTATTCTATCGAAAGGTAGTTTTTAATTTTATTAAACAATTCTTCATGAATTAACGGAATGGTCCTTATTTGTTCAAGGGAAGTGAATTTCCCCAGAATAATTCTCTGGTCAACGATAGCCTTAGCCGTATAATAATCGAAATACGGATGTTTTTTCAATTCGTCAGTCCGCACCGTATTTAAGCTGATTTTTTTTATTTCCCCGGCACCGGCCTCGCAATATGCATCTATTTTATCGAGTCTTTCCTGGTCAAAACCGTAAACCTCCAAAAGTTGCATTTTGCTATAGAAACCACCCAGTAAACTGCGGTATTTAATGATCCGTTTAGCGAACGAGGGGCCTATTCCATACAAGGAAAGCAAGGTCACCGAATCAGCTGTGTTCAGATCGATGAGTACTTTTTTCTTTATTTCTTTTATTTCAGCTTTTCGCTCAGCAAACGCTTTCTGCTGTTCAGGAATGGAGATATAAGGCTCCAGCAATTCATATTCAGAAGGCGAAATGCAAAACATCTTTTTAACGTCCTCCTTTTTATAAAACTTACCGCCTTTAGCCTCGAATTTTTTTATCATTTTAATCTGCCAGTCTCTCAGCCCCATTTTACTCCATTGTTCGGATGGCAGGCCATTCGGATCAAAAACGAAAGGGGTGATCTTATTTTCGGCTATTGACCGATCCATTTGTTGAAAATCGAGGCTCCGGGCCAGGTTAACGGAATCACTGGCATTTTTCAGGCTCTTTTCAAATTTATCAATATCCATAACATACTGCCGGAACTCCTCACTATTGTCGGGGAATGTTACTCTTTTAAGATAGGGGAAGGCTAATACCAGTATCATAAGCAGTATAACTACCAATATTCCGCCACGTTCAGTTTTATTAAAATTAAAATAATTCTTAATGGGCTCAAACATACATATCCTGATTTTAATTGATATTAAACCCAACATCCGAGTCAATACAAGTAAAACGC
>CAIPFN010000384.1 GCA_903864265.1 uncultured Bacteroidales bacterium
ATACATTTTAGCAAGCGCTGGCAGGCTTTGAACGTTAGGATCGTTCGGCATTCAGAAAAAAAAACACCCTGAAAAACGGGTAGGTCAAATTAAGGACATATTGAGGAATAATCCAAATATTAAAAATATGGATAAGGACAAAACTATAATAAGTTAAGTTTAAAACCGGAAATAAATAAACGGCTGTATCTCGGACGATTTTATCTGGATCACAACCAGCACAATGACAAGCAGGTACACCACTTTTAAAGCAAAGGGCGATTTTGTCACCAGCTGTTGCACCTGTAACTCCGTATCGGCCGGAATAAAATGAAGCACATAACCCAGGAGCATCAGGAAAAGCACATAAGGATATCCTTTTACAAAATCATAAAATATCCCGGCATGGAATGAAGTGGTTATCTGCGTAAGCATGGCTTTGACAACCGTCATATTATCGGCCCTGAAATACACCCAGGCGAAACACACAAAATGGAAAGTGATTATAACGCCCAAAACGCGGGTGAGTTTATTCTTTGGAATGCTGACAACCGAATTGATAAATTTCTCGAATGCCAGTCCTATACCGTGCAAGGCTCCCCAAATCACAAAGCGGAGAGCGGCCCCATGCCAGAGCCCTCCCAGCAGCATGGTTATCATCAGGTTGATGTAAGTCCGGACTTTACCTTTGCGGTTTCCGCCCAACGAAATATAAAGGTAGTCGCGCAACCAGCTGGAAAGGGATATATGCCATCGTCGCCAGAACTCGGTAATGCTGGCCGACTGGTATGGGGAGTTGAAGTTTGCCGGCAGTTTGTATCCCATCAGCAGGGCAATCCCTATGGCCATATCGGTATATCCCGAAAAGTCGCAGTATATCTGCAGGGCATAGCCATACACGCCAAACAGGTTTTCGAGGCCGGTATACAGCCCGGGATTATCAAAAATCCTGTCCACGAAATTGAGGCTGATATAGTCGGAAATAATCGCTTTTTTGAACAGCCCTATGCAGATCAGGAATACAGCCTTTCCAAAATCAGCTTTGCTGACAAAAGGCGTCTTACGAACCTGTGGCAGGAAAACCGATGCCCTGACGATAGGGCCGGCCACCATTTGAGGAAAGAAGGTCACGAAAAAGGCAAATTCCGAAATATCTTTTACCGGTTCGATATGACGGCGGTATATATCGATGGTATAGCTGAGACTCTGGAAAGTGAAAAACGAAATCCCTACCGGTAAAAAAATATTCAGGGGATCAAAAGGCCGGTTCGCCACTTCGTAAACGATACTCAGGAAAAAATTGGTGTACTTGAAATAAACCAGCATGCCGATGTTCACACACAGGCTCAGGATCAGGAAAAACGTCCGCCGGTTTTTATCTTCCGTGCGGGCAATCTGCCGGGCCAGGTTGTAATCAACCACGGCCGTGATGAGCAGCAGTATAAAATACAGCCCGCTCGATTTATAATAAAAAAAGACGGAAAACAGGGTAAGATAAATGTTTTTGAGCCTGTTGTGCCTGTAAACAAGGCTATATACAGCAATAAATCCCAGGAACAGGAACAGGAAGAACCCGCTGCTGAAAATCATCGGCTCTTTGGGATTATAAACAAACTCCTGGAAGAGTTTATGGAAATCAATCTGCTGCATACTTCAGATAGCTGTCAATTAATGCTTTGTAGAGTAATGATCCCTGTAATTCATACCCCTGTTTGTTGAAGTGCACACCATCGCGTTGCATCATGGCTGCCTTCCGCCATTCAACACAGGATCCGTATCCGCCGGTAAGTGTATACAAGTCCCAGCAGGCCACCTTTTCCGTTTCAGCACTTTTCAGCAATGCATCATGAACGGTTCTTAAAAACGGGTTTTTATATTTTTTCCGATAATAATCATCGGTCGGGGTAACGATCAGTATGCAACTTTCAGGATTTACCAGCCGGATAATATTCACCATGGTAGTGACGGAAGCTATCATTTCATCTTCAGTAATTTTAACATTAGCGCCTTCGTTGGTTCCCATGGAAATGATCACCAGGTCGGGTTTAATTACCTGCAGCTGCCTGAAAAACAAGGGCGATTTGTTATAATCGTTGTAGTGAGCCCCGTTGATGCCAACACTGTTGTAGAGTACCCCCGGCTTACCGTTGACCAGTATCAGCCCGTTAACGGTAATCGAATTCTGCGCAGCTTCGGTTTGCTCTGCCTGAATGCGGACATAATTGGTAGGCTGTTCAAACCTGACCACGGTTGTATTTTCACCGGGCACCTGCGGGCCCGCTGACATCAGGTATCCGAATTTGATCGGGGAATCGGTAAAACGACAGTCGAACTGTGCCGTATCCTTGGCATGTATAAGTGTAACCTGATTGAATGCATAATCCAGATCGTCGTGATTATAGGTAGTAACATCGAAATAGATACCGCTTTGGTCCGAAGATATGGAAATACCTGAAACCCCGGGTTCGGGCAAGCGGGCGGGGCTGTTTATTTTGGCAACCGACCATCCCGCATTGGCAGATGAACGATAATCGTTGGGCTCGTTGGTGCCGGCAACCCGCAGCGGAAAAATCAGTCCACGGCCGGCATTGCCGAAACGAAGCTGAAAACTCCTGCGAACTTCACGGGTCAGGAAATCGGCTTGTATGTGTGAATCACCGATATGAAGTATGCTTACCTGGCCGGTATCCCCGTTTTCGAGTTTCAGCAGTTTGTTGAAAAAAGGAAGCAGGAGCCTGGCATTCGTCAGGGTGTCGGCTTCGTAGTTAACAAAAGGATATTCGGCAGCATTCGCTGAATCGGCCATGCTGACCTGGGCTTTGCTTCCCAGGCAGGCGCAAAGTATCATGACGGTGAAAATGAATCTAATTCCTGATAGCGGCAAGGCTGTTCCTCCTTTTCTGAAAATTTCCTACTTCATGTATAAAACTGCGGGCGAAGGCCAGCCCAATTTTACGCCCCCCTGCAAAATTCAGGTGTGTGTAATCTTTATTAGCCAGGGCAGGCCTGGCGTTGGCAAACTGGGCCATTGAATTTTCGCCCCCCATGGCTTCGAAAAGGTTCCAGAAAAGCAGTTTATTGTCGAATGCAATTTTTTCCTGGGCCTGTATCAGGAAAGGAATCACAGGCATGGTAACAAACTGACCCTGCCGGCGCTGGCTCCGGTCCGAAACGGATAACAGCAGTATGGGAGTGGAAGGAAAAGCTTCTTTCAGCCTGTTGATAAGCCTGCTCATTCCTTTTACATAAGCCGTGAAATCCGTGGTTGGCGAATTTGAAACATTGAGTCCAAACTGAAGCACAATCAGATCGTAATGCAGCAGGCTGTCGAAGGCAGCCAGGTTTTTTTCCTGTATGGCCTGCAAGCCCAGGCCGGAATTGCCTTTGATGGCAAAATTATCGATATATATCCCTGTTTCATCCTCCAGGGAAGCCCCGTAACATGTTAACCCGCCCTGGTTCATCCTGGCGATAACCTGCCTGATGGTATCAGCCTGCACGGTGATCATGGCCGGAGTAGATGAAGCAGCCAGGTCGAGTACCCGGTTGTCCTTTTTATTGATCACAATGCGGACTTTCTGATTGCTGGCCGAAGTATAAAACAGCCTGAAGGTATTGAATGAGTATGTATGTTTAAAATGAGTGCTTCCTTTATAAAAAACATAATTCCCCGAATCGGGTGTATAGCTGAATCCGCTGATTCCCAGTTGATGAGCCCCTGGGTTAGCCAGTATAGAGGAAGTGTTCCATCCGCCAAAGGAATGAATGACCGACTGCCTGAAACCGGCAATTTCGGATGTTATGGGTACAAAGCCCACTCCATTTCCACCGTACAGGCTTTGCAGGGTATCGCGCAGGTCGCTCACCAGTATGTCGCCATCCGAAAACGAATCACCATACCAGGCTATGCGCACCTTGCACTTCTTTTCCTTAACCTTAAGCAAACGGTCAAGCAGTTTATCGAGCGGGTATTTTTCGGCTGTAAAGTTCCTGAAGCAGATTATCCCTGAAGGGCAAGGTTCCATTGCCGAAGTGAGAGTATCTTTGAAATGCATTTGCTTCAATTCCGTACTGTCGGCTTTTATAATGTCGGAAAATATACCTACCGGTTTTATAGCAAAGCCCAGTATAGACCTTTCTTTCCCGAACAGGGACAATATCCCCAAAATGCCTGCAATGGCCAGGGTGAAGTAAAAAGCCTGTGGGATATAATTCTTGTTCATTAAATAAGTGCGGGTGTAGTTTGCCGATATACAGTTTTTAATACAACATTGACCCGCTGACGGGAGCAGGATAAATCCACGAAAAAATAGGTTTGCAAAAGTATGAACTTTTCGTGTGAATGTCGGCATTCATTTGATCGCCCCCGATAAATGAACCGGCCTGGGTTTCAAGCCGGGAAATCACAGCCTTCCTGCTGGACCAACTCAGTCATATATTGGATTAAAAGCCGGTTCCTCAAACATTTTGCGCCCGGCAAGTGGCAGATTCTATACTTTTACCGGAAAATACAAATTCATGAACAATGCCGAATTCAGGAAATGGGCACACCGTCTGGCAGACCGTATGGCCGATTATTACGAAAATATCGAAACTTACCCCGTAAAGTCAGGCGTTAAACCGGGTGAAATCATGGCTCAGCTCCCGAAAGCACCTCCTGCTTCAGGCGAAGACATGAAGCAGATCATGAGCGATTTTGAGAACATTATCATGCCCGGCATCACACACTGGCAAAGCCCTGATTTCTTCGCGTATTTCCCTGCCAACGGAAGCTACCCCAGCATACTGGCCGAAATGCTTACGGCTGCACTGGGAGCGCAGTGCATGGTGTGGGATACTTCACCGGCTGCTGCCGAACTGGAAGAAATGATGATGAACTGGCTAAGAACCATGACCGGTTTGCCCCCTGACTGGCAGGGCGTGATACAGGACACGGCCTCTACCTCCACCCTGGCAGCCATTTTGAGTGCCCGCGAAAAAGCTTCCACTTACGATATTAACGATACAGGCTTTACCGGCATGGAAAAGCTACGGGCTTACTGTTCCACCGAAACCCATTCGTCGGCCGAAAAAGCAGTTAAAATAGCAGGTATAGGACGGAAAAACCTGGTCAAGATTGCCGTAGATGCAGAATACCGCATGGATGCCACACTTCTGAAACAGGCCTTAGCACGGGATATCGCTTCAGGCTTCCGACCGCTCATAGTAGTGGCAACCCTGGGCACCACCGGCTGCACTTCTGTGGATCCATTGAATGAAATAGCCGAAGTGTGCAGCGAATACGGGGTATGGCTTCATGTGGATGCGGCCTATGGCGGCACGGCCCTGTTACTGCCCGAATACCGGTGGATGATTGAAGGCATCGAAAAGGCCGACAGTTTCGTATTTAACCCGCACAAATGGATGTTCACCAACTTCGATTGCTCGGCCTATTTTGTGAAAGACAAGGAAGCCCTGATTCGCACTTTTGAAATCCTGCCCGAATACCTTAAAACAGGAAACCGTGGCCTTGTAAACGACTACCGCGACTGGGGCATCCCGCTTGGTCGCAGGTTCAGGTCACTAAAACTCTGGTTTGTGATACGCTCATTCGGGCTTACCCAACTGCAGGAAAAAATAAGAGAACATATACGAATGGCCCAATGGTTTAAATTTCAGCTTGTTGCCCAACCCGGATTTGAAGTCATGGCACCGGTACCCCTGAGCCTGGTTTGCTTCCGGTACGCTCCTGAAAGTATAAGCGGCACCGACGAACTGAACAGGATTAATGCTGAGCTGCTCACCAAACTCAATGCCAGCGGAAAACTCTTTCTCACCCACACCAAACTGAACGGGGAATATACCTTACGCATGTCAATTGCAGGCACTCTTACCACTCAGCTACATGTTGAAAATGCCTGGGAACTGATACGTGAAACAGCAGCCGGATTGAAACTGAATTGATTTTCCGGCAGCCATTTCCAATCCTTATTTCTCATATTCCTTTGATTTTTTTGCACCTCAAGCTTTTGTCCGAATGGGCTACGGCCCCATACACACAGTAAGAGTTAACAAAATTCCCACTACTTTTGGCCCCATATATTTTTGAAAAGCTTTAGATTAATTAGGAAACAAAAACCAGAACACATAAAGAAAAAGATGACAAACACATTAATACCAGCAAGGCTGATCAAAATCAGCAGGTTTACTTTATTACTATTGATCTCTCTGTTGCTGGCCATCAGCTCGTATGCCCAACGACCGAAAACGGCACTCACGCCTCCCATGGGGTGGAACAGTTATTCCTGTTATGGTGCCGGGGTAAAGGAAAACGAGGTACTCGACAATGCGGGATTCATGCAAACCCATTTGGCAAAATATGGCTGGCAGTATGTAGTTGTTGATTATTGCTGGTATTATCCATACCCGGGAGCTCTCAATGACCCTAAGCAGTTACAGGGGTTTATACCCTGGTTCGGCATGGACAAATACGGCCGGCTGCTGCCTGCCGCTGATCGTTTCCCCTCGGCACGCGGAGGCAAGGGCTTCAGACACCTGGCTGCTGAAATTCATCACAAAGGACTAAAATTCGGCATCCACATCATGCGGGGCATACCCAGGCAGGCTGTAGCTAAAAATACCCGGATCAAAGGATCAAAATACCATGCCCTGGATATCGCCGACACGACGAGCACCTGTACCTGGCTGAATCATATGTATGGTATAGACATGGATAAACCCGGAGCCCAGGCATATTACAATTCACTCTTTAAACAGTATGCCCGCTGGGGCGTCGACTACGTAACCGTGGATGATATCGCCTACCCGTTCAGCGAAAAAGAAATTATAGCAATCAGGAAAGCCATTGATCGCTGCGGACGACCCATTGTGCTGAGTTTATCTCCCGGTGAAACACCGTTCGACAAAGCTGCAGCCGTAAAGGAATATGCCGATACCTGGCACATTTCGGGCGATTTCCGTGATAACTGGAATTCGCTGCAAAACATGTTCGGCTTACTGCACACCTGGGAAAGCCATATTGGCGCAGGCCATTTTCCGGATGCTGACAACCTCAGCATCGGGCTGCTTTCCCGCCGCGGACCCATAGGCGAGCCAAGGCGATCGAACCTGACCCGGAACGAACTGGTTACCATGATGACTTTATGGTGCATAGCCCGTTCGCCCCTGATGTACGGAGGCGACCTGAGCATGATCAAGCCCTTTGAACTTCAGTTGCTGCAGAATAAAGCCGTGCTGGAGGTAAACCAGAATAGCTCAGGCAACAGGCAATTGTTCCGCAGCGAGGAGCAGATTGCCTGGATAGCAGAGGTTCCGGGCTCGGACGATAAGTATGTTGCCGTTTTTAACCTGGGCGAACGGAATCAGCTGATCCATATTGACCTTAAGGAAATAGGCTTTAATTCAAACTGCAGCATAACTGATCTATGGACCGGGGATAATCTGGGTACTTTCGAATCAGGGATCCGACCGGAGGTATTGCCGCACGGAGCCCGTTTGCTGCGCATTTCAGGCAATTAACGAATTTCGTAAACTGTTTGTTTCCGTCAGAGTCAGGGCAGAACTTCGCCTGTACAACTTAGAAGAAAACCCGGTTCCTACTCAGCACCATGCAGCCAGAAGAAGCCGGAATCGGAAACGGATTAGTGTTAAACAATTGTTAATACTAAAAAGGTATAGATAAAAGGTTTAATTTTGCATGTCAGGATCAACATATGACATTTTTTTGAGGTCTGATTCATTTTACCCTTACCACTGAACTATGAAAGCAACAGCTGCAAATTTTTTCTTCTTCTCTTTTTATTATCTGCCGGAGCCGGACTGATGCGTTATTGCTTAAAAAAATAATAATGTAGAAGTCCCGGATGATTCGGGACTTTTTTTTTTGCTGAAACTATGACCCCACTTAAAGAAAATATCATCAGCGTTGCCATACAGGGCGGATTTGGAGCCTTTCACGAAATAGCCGCGAAACAGTTCTTCGGGAATGTTCCCATTGAGATTATTCCCTGCGAAACCTTCACCGACCTGTTTAATGAACTCCAGGACAAGAAAGCCGACTGTGGGATTGTAGCCATGGAAAATTCCGTTGCAGGGAGTCTACTCCAGAATCTCACCTTGCTGCGTGAAAGCGGACTCTCCATTATGGGAGAGCAATACCTGAGGGTTGTTCAGAATCTTATAGCGCTGCCGGGGCAAACCCTATCCGATATACGGGAGATCCACTCCCACCCTATTGCCATACAGCAATGCCATGTTTTCCTGAATGAACTCCGCCGCAAGGGGGTACGGATTATCGACTCGGTTGATACGGCACTCAGCGTGAAATGGATCAGGGAACAAAACCTGGCCGGAACCGGCGCCCTGGGAAGCGAACTTGCGGCAAAGATGTACGGCATGGAAATCCTAAAAACAGAGGTTGAAACCAACAAACGCAACTTTACCCGCTTCCAGATCATCACCGAAAGCGACAAGGTAAAAGAACTGGAGCAAATCGCCAATCAAACTATTAACAAGGCCACACTCTGCTTTTCGCTTACCCATGAGGAAGGACGGTTGTCGCATGTACTTTCGGTGCTGTCGTTTTACAATATGAACCTCACAAAAATTCAGTCGCTGCCCATAGTAGGCATTGAGTGGGAATACTTCTTTTACATCGACCTGGTTTTTGCCGATTACAACCGGTACCAGCAGGCACTGGATGCCGTGAAACCTTTAACCGAACATTTACAAATACTGGGAGAATATCAAAATGGACAACGGCCAAGTGAAAATAAAACCATCGTCGAGGACTGAACTGGTTCAGGAGTATTATTTTTCGCATAAACTCAGGCAGATTGACGGAATGCGGAAAGCCGGAGCCGATATTATCAACCTCGGC
>CAIPFN010000385.1 GCA_903864265.1 uncultured Bacteroidales bacterium
ACAAGTTGCTAATTATTTTCAAAATAATGCGTTGGTTTTATTGATTATTGGGTATTACCTTTACCTTTGAGGTCTATTAATAATTGTACGCTTCAGGTGAAATAGGCCCGTTTAACCTTCCTAAACCACCTTCCTTGTAACAGACTACAAAGTTTTCACTACTCGTAAACTCCATAAAGCCTGTACAACTAAAGCATTACACGTACACTACAAGTAGCTCGTTTAACTACCCTTTGCCACTACACAGCAAAAAACTGCCGGAGAAATCCGGCAGTTTCATTTTAGGGAATCCCTCTCTATGCATCATACTGCGAAATACAAAAAAAACTGTCTTCGGCGCCCCAAATGACCACTATATAGAGGAAATCTCTATAATAGAACGCTTTTTACAAATTCGTCCCACTCCTGCTTTAAGTTTAAAAATTTTATACCGGCGGTCTGTCGGTATACTGAAAAAGCTCTATGATTTTAGGTGGGTTTTATGACAACTGCCGGAAATTTATTTAAATCCAATACCTTCAGCAGGTTAAAAACAAGCCGGGAAAAGCAGCTCAGGGAAAATGTTGGAAAATAACAGTGGTTTGAAAGCAAGTTGTGATCCCCGCATCCGTATTTTTAGACATAGGGACCCGGAGAAGTTACTTATTCAGTAATAAAAATTATTATTTTCACTTTTAACCTATTACTTTTATCGTTGAAGGTGATAAACTAATGAACAAAGTTATTAAAGTGGTTTTTGGTTAACTTTGGTTTTTGGTTAATCCGGTCTCGGCCGGTCCGTAAGGAAAGATTGAGATCGGTAGGTTTTATTATTGCTTTTGACGCTGTCACACACGTCAAAGGTTTTTTTGAAGTACTACATTAACTCGGATTACTTCCCTTTGCCGCTACACAGCAAAAAACTGCCGGAGAAATCCGGCAGTTTTCCATTTATCACCCTGCTATCTCTGAGCAAGTAAAGACAGCCCCTTATTTCCTGAGCTGAGCAAATCTCCAGAGTGGACTTCTTTCCCGGCTTTTTCCCCTTTGAAATGCCTCCCGCTTCAGGCAACCATCCCACATAAAAAAAAGGATCAATCCGCCTGAACAGCCGACTGATCCTTTTCTTTTTTCCCGTGCTTATTATTTGATCACTGAAAGTGCTTCATCCACTGCTTTGAGCATGGGAGCAATGGAGATGGGGGTTCCCACCGCATCCTGCATCCATGCCTGGGGTGTAAGCCGTCCCAGGGTATAAATCCGGTCCACTTCGGAAGCAAAATTCTTTCCTTTTATAAATCCGTCAATCTGGAAATCGATCAGGTGCCCCACCGGGTAATTGGGAAGGTACAAGGGATTGTCGATCATATGGGAATAAATGGCCAGTATAGGCTCGTCCTTCCTTCCAAAAACAGGAGCGTAGTAGGTATTCCATACTTCTTTTGCTATGCGGATCACGGCACCTTTCAATTCGGCCGGGCTTGCATTGGGATTGGCATACAGCCAGCGCCAGACCTGCATATCGAGCATCGAAACGCCCATGATTTCATAAGCCGACCATATCGCATCCAGGGAAGCCAGGTGTTCTTTATCCGGGTTATTATCGTTTATGCCTAGCAGGCTGAGGTCTCGTTTCTGAAAAAGGAAGGCCAGGGCCTCGGTGAACGAGGTATTCGGGACGCCTTGCAACATATAGTAATCGATATTGTAGAGGTCGACGGTTTGTTCCACGTTATGCCCGAATTCGTGAACGGCTATATTGTAGCCTTTGTAATTCATGCCTTTATCAGCCATGCGGGTGCGCAGTCGGGCTTTATCGCCTTTCATGTAGGCTCCGGCGGCATGACCCGATCCGCGTGCCGGGTCCACCTGGATTTTGGAAGCTATAAACGAAGCTCTTTCGGCACTCCAGCCTAACTTGCGGAGCATATTTGGCATATCCTGCTCAAAAGCAGTTGGGGTTGGATACAGGCGCTGCGTTTTGGCGGTCAGATCATCTTCGTTTAACCCGCTGCGCGCCTTGAATCCATCGTACCATATGTCGAAAGGCTCGAGATTGCGGCCCAGGCGTTTGCCTATAAGTGCAGCCACCTGTTTGATCTCAGGGGATGTCATAAGCGAAATAAAAAGTTTTTCCACATCCTGTTCCGGGATTTCCATGTTCAGTTCGAACGAACGCTGGCTGTAGGTAGGAAGGGCAGGATAATACGCATCGGTAGCATGTATGGCCTTGAAATTATTCAGCAGCATCTCGTAACGACGGTCAGGCTCGGGTGTAGACTTCACTTCCTTTCCGTCTTTCAGCACCTTGTTGTCGGCGGGATTCCACTGGTATTCAGCGTTGTTGATAATCATTTCGGGAATGCTCTGGTCGATAATGCGTTTCATGACGGTGTAAACCATTTGCTGTTTGGGCAATCCGTCAGCCTGGCCGTAATGCGATTTCAGCTCATCGCGCAAGCCCCAGTGGGTAATCAGTTTCATACCCTGTGGGAAATAGGTCTTCCCCGAAGCGTCCACCAGTTTATCCATCATAATATTGTACTCCGAAATATACATATCGGCTTTTGAAAGGGCATCGCTCACCTGCTGGTTAAGAGCGGCAGGCACCCTCGAAGTAAAGGCATCACCCATGCGGGCATAAGCCCATTCGCGCCGGTTCCACGATTTTCCCATATCGGTTTTCTCCGTAAGGGTATAAAACGGGAAGTTCAGCATGGCGATAAAAGCAATTTTATTGGCAAACAAGTCGTCGGTAAGATGCGATGAGGGCGAGAAGGACGCAAACATTTCGTCAATAGGCGTGAGTTCGGCACCGCTCAGGTCGACAGGTACCCGTAAATCCATACTCATTTTGTTGTAGTTGCCGTACAATACCTCGAAACTACGCTGCAGTTTATTGAACAGCACATCGAGTTTCGATGTGTCGCCTATAAATTGTGCCTGGCAGAATGCGGCGAAAACTTCTGTTTCGCCATCCTGCTTTTCCCAGAGCGAAGCCACTTGTTTTACCCCTTTTTCGATACGCGCTTTTGATGCTTCACCGCAGGAGTCGGTAAGTTGTTTAACCACCTTGTCGACGGCTGACTGACTGATAAAAGCCGGTTTTGTTTCCATAACTGAACCTGTTGGTTTGTTACATCCGGCAGCCAGCATAATAAGTGGCAAGGCCAGGAAGAGTAATTTTTTTCTCATTTTTATAGATTTTTAGGGCTGAATTTCTGGTCAAAGGTAGATTTTATTTGTGTAGGGGTAATATCAATCTGGCGTTCATTATTTCCCAATCCCGACAAAGTTTTATCCAACAATATTAATCACCAAAAACAGTATTCCTCCTCCTGATTCCTCCATTACCAGACAGGAACGGCGGGCTGATGCAACCCAGCCTATTTTACAAATATTGAATTGGCGAATGCATAATTTGTTGCTGCCGTTAAATTTGTAGCCAGCCCGTTTTTCCAGTATTTTGCCACATTATTTGCCAATGCGTTGTATTCTGCCCCGGCAACAAAGATATCTGTACCATTTACTATCAATGAAGTGGCAATGGCTTTGTAAGTACCGTTAGTTATACTGACAGCCACTCCATTTTTCCAATATTTCGCAATTGAATTGTTGTTAACAACGCTGCACTCATAGCCCGACACATATACATCCGCGCCACTCACAAATATTGAAGTAGCCTGGGAGTCGCTTTCTCCATTTGTTAAAGGAATAGCCGTCCCATTTTTCCAATATTTTGCGATGCCTATACCTGTATCAATGTCGTTTAGTTAAGCAAAGCTACATAAAAGCCTGATTTAATTGCAAATAAATGCAATAATAGTTCTTTGAAAATTTTGTGGTGTGCAAATAGATCACTATCTTTCGGGGGTATATAGGGGGTAACCCTAATGAGAA
>CAIPFN010000386.1 GCA_903864265.1 uncultured Bacteroidales bacterium
TATCCTGACATACAATCTTTGAAAAATCTTGGACTATATTACTCACTCCCCAACTTTTGATACTGACCCATGATTTAACCTTAACTAAAATTCATTTCCGCACTACTAGATACAGATAGTAAGTTCCTCCAGCACATCAAAATATTATGTAGCCCTTAATTTTGCGGAAGCAGGGAAGCGCCTCAACTATTTTAGCTACTTTTGAATGCTGTTTCTGTCCTGTATACTAAAAGGCAAAGGCATGTTATGAAAAATACTGAGATGGAAAAAAGTATATTGAATGAATTGATTATCAAATGTACAATAAATGCGCTGAATGAAGACGGAGCCGGCAAAGAGGTGGCCGTCACCCCCGATTCGCAACTTTACGGCAAAGGCGGCGTTCTCGACAGCCTTGGTTTGGTAAGGGTAATTGCCGAGTTGGAAGAAATAATCTACGAACATTCACAGAAAGACATCATCCTGGCCGATGAAAAAGCGATGAGTCAGAAGTCCTCGCCTTTCCGTAGCGTGGCTTCCTTATCCGACTATATCGAAACGCTGTTAAAGGATGCAGATTTATAGGTATGGAACAAAAAGTATTTTTGATCACGGGTACAAGCAGGGGCATAGGCCGTGATCTCTGCGAATATTATTTAAACCTGGGCCACCTGGTAGCCGGTTGCAGCCGCAGTTCATCAAACCTTGAACATGAAAGATATACCCATTTTATCTTTGATGTTTCGGACGAAAAGGCCGTGAAGGACATGGTACGTCAAACCATTAAGAAGTATAAAAGAATTGATGTGTTACTCAATAATGCCGGCATTGCAAGCATGAATCCGCTTATGCTAACGCCTTATAAAACAGCTGTAAATATATTTAATACCAACTTCTTCGGCACCTTCCTGTTTATCCGCGAAGCCGGCAAAGTGATGATCAGGCAGAAGAAAGGGCGTATCGTTAACTTTTCGACGGTGGCCACCCCCCTGCGCCTCGAAGGCGAAGCCATCTACGCGGCCAGCAAGGCATCGGTGGTGAGCTTAACCGAAATTGCCGCCAGGGAACTTGCTCCATATTTTATTACCGTTAATGCAGTAGGTCCCACTCCTACGCCCACCGACCTGATCCGCTCCGTACCTAAGGATAAAATGGAAGCACTGCTGAACCTTCAGGCTATCAAACGACTTGGAACTATAGCTGACATTGCCAACGTGATCGGCTTTTTTATCGATGATAAAAGCGATTTTATTACCGGCCAGACCATATATTTAGGCGGGGTAAACCCATAACTCATGAAATGGCTTCCCGAGAAGTTTGCGCTGTTTGCTGATCGCCTGGCTATAATCGCACAAGGTCATGGGTACAGCTATACTATGCTTCATCTGAAAATCAGTTTTTATACAGAAACCTTTAAGCAGCAGTTTGCGTCGGGTACGACGGTGGCCCTGGTTGGAAAATATTCCTTCGAAACCGTTTCTGCTTTCTTAGCCCTTTGCGAAACCAACCAGATAATAGCGCTGTTTACCGGGGATGAAGGAACGGAACTTGAATTCAAACTTGGAATTCTTCAGCCCACTGTGGTTATTGAAATCAGGGACGGTGACTGTTTGATTTCCAAAAGAGAATCTGTTCAAGAGCATACATTGGTTCAATCGCTCAAAGCAGCAGGGAATGCCGGGCTGGTGCTTTTTACCAGCGGCACCAGCGGACAGCCGAAAGCCCTTCTGCATAATCTTGACACTCTTATTGATCAATACAAACGGGAATATACCCGGGACCTGAATATCATTCCTTTACTTGGATTCGATCATATAGGCGGTATGGATATGCTGCTCAGCCAGTTGGCTATAGGAGCCACGCTTACCATACCCGAAAGCCGTACCCCGGAATACATATGCGAAACCATTGAAAAATACGGGATAAATGTAATATCCGCATCTCCTACTTTCCTGAACCTTCTGCTCCTGAGTGAAGCGTACCGCGACTTCGACCTTAGTTCGCTCCGTATTATAGGCTATGGCTCGGAACCCATGCCTGCCTGGCTTTTGGAGAGATTGAACACCGCATTTCCATGGGTTTCATTTCAGCAAAAATACGGACTGAGCGAAACCAATGCCATCCGTATCCACAGCAAATCGAAGGATAGCCTGTTTTTCAGGATAGAGGATCCTTCGGTGGAATTTAAGGTAGTGGAAAATGAATTATGGCTGCGGGGGCCATCGGTTTTTGCCGGTTACCTCGATGCTCCTGCTGAGTCCATTTCCGGCGAAGGCTGGTTCAATACCGGCGATAGGGTTGAAACGGATGAGGACGGAAATATCCGGATTTTAGGCCGTACGTCTGATATTATCAATGTGGGAGGCGAAAAAGTGTTTCCTTCGGAAGTAGAATCGGCTTTGCTGCAAATTCCATTTATAAGTGATTGCCAGGTGTATGCCGAAAAAAGCATTATCACAGGGAACGTGGTCGTGGCCAATGTGGTTTCCAACTCTGAACGCCCTCTCGCTGAACAGAAACAGGAAATACGCTCTTTCCTCCTGGGCCGGATCAACCGGTATAAAGTTCCGGTAAAGATATCGTTTGTGGATGCCATTGCTTACAACGACCGTATGAAGAAGATCAGGAGGATTCAATAAACGAAGTACTATGAAATTAAAGATACTGCTCACTTTTGACCATGAATTGCCCCTTGGCGGTGTACGCACTTCGTATAAGGAAGCCATGTTCGACCCAACTTACCGGCTTTTTGAACTGGCTGAGAAACTGGAGGTGCCGGTAGTGCTGTTTACCGATGTGCTTTGCGGCATATGCTTTAAGGAATGGGACAAAAACGCCTTTTATGACCCTTACGTCGAACAATTAAAGGAAGCGGTTAAAAAACAGCATGATGTGCAACTTCACCTTCATCCGCACTGGCTGACTTCGGATTTTGCAAACAATACTTTTATCCCCTCAAAAGATTACCGCCTGGCTGATTTTACTACTGGTAAAACCCATTCGATCGACAAAATTGTAAAAATAGGGATTGATTTTTTAAACGAGGTTTGCCTGCAGTCAGATCCGGCTTATCGTTGCAACGCTTTTCGCGCCGGAGGCTATAATATTGAAGCGGCTACTTCGGAAATCCTCACGGCCTTATACAAATATGGAATCCGTTTCGACAGTTCAGTAGCTAAAGGATATTATTTCCGTTCGGGGCTTTCGGAAGTGGATTGCCGCCATATGCCTTCACCGCCCAACTGGTATATCGGTCTGGATGGAGACACGCGCAAAGAAGCCACATCAGGCATATTTGAAGTACCTATTGCCAGCATACCCAAAACCCCATTTGAGGTTCCAACCCGTTTTAAAATGGCCGGAATGTCCGGTCAGGCGCCTAAAGATCACGGCTTCCAGATCCACGAAGGAAATCCTGCCGACCTGAAATCGAAGATCCGGATGATGTTTTCGGCACGCATGCTGTCGTTCGATAACTACACGCTTTCCATCGATTACCTGATGAAGACCCTGGATTATAACGTAAAGAAATACCAAAACTACGATACCGCCATACTGAGCGTGAGCGGTCATCCGAAAAGCATGGGCGATTATTCGTTCGGGCTGATGGAATCCTTTGTGATGCGGGTGCGCGAAAAATACCCTCAGGCTGAATTCACCACCTTCAATACCTTAGCCGACGAAATGAAGATATATTGATATGCCGCTAAAAAAACTGATTTTCAAAATACTGCCTGTAAGCACCTTTGTTTCATTACGGAAGATCTATCGGCTGGCCATAAAAAAAGCATATCGGCCACTTTCGGAACAGGCATTTATTTCTGTTCTTACAGGGCGGATGGGAATCAGGGCAGGATCCACCATTTTTATACACAGTTCGGTCGACACCCTGAATTTGGATTTTTCGGTTTACCGTCTTCTGGATATACTGCTCGAAACGGTGGGCCCGGAAGGCACCCTGGTTTTCCCTGCCTGGCATTTCACCGGCAGGGCTGAAGATTACCTGAACAAAGGGCTCGTTTTCGATGTAAAACGTTCGCCCTCGGTGCTGGGACTGCTTTCGGAAATCGCCCGCCGCTATCCCACCGCCATCCGCAGCATTCATCCCGTTAATTCGATTGTGGCCATCGGGAAACATGCACAGGAAATGGTTGGCGAACACGGCAATTCCATATATCCCTGCGACGAAAGCAGCCCCTATTATAAAATCGTTAAGTACAACGGCATTATTGCCGGATTGGGCGTCGATACCCATTTCCTGTCGTTTGTGCATTGCCCGGAAGATGTATTGAAACAGCGGTTCCCGGTAAAGACCCGCACGGACCAGGTTTTCGAAGCAAAAGTCAGGAAACTTGACGGCTCCATCGAAATCGTTAAAACCCTTGCTGCGCATATGCAGATACAATACCGCGACATTAATTATTTCCTTGGCATGTATGTCCCGAAATCCGTTTGTGAGAATTTCACCATGAAAGGAAACCGGTTTTTCGTGGCCCGCTCCAAAGGACTTTTTGATGCGATTACCAAATTGTCGCAGGAGAACAAGACCATTTACACGGAAAAGGCCACTGTCCGAAATCAGGAATAAGCGCCTGTTTTGGCGGATATCCCATCCTATAGGTTGGCAGCACGTCCTTATATACTAAAAACGGGATTAAACAGTACATCTCATCATCCAGAAACCAGAAACCATAAACCCGGCACCAGAAACCAGAAACCAGAAACCAGAAACCCAGAAACCAGAAACCCGGCACCAGAAACCAGAAACCCGGCACCAGAAACCAGCAACCAGCAACCAGCAACCAGCAACCAGCAACCAGCAACCAGCAACCAGCAACCAGCAACCAGCAACCAGCAACCA
>CAIPFN010000387.1 GCA_903864265.1 uncultured Bacteroidales bacterium
CACGGTCCTAATCACGCTAATTGGAACTAACCGGAGTGAGAAATAGCTGGAAGTGTTAAACAATGAAAAATGAAAAATGAAAAGTGAATAATGAGTAGTAATGCTTGTCTACAATAAGCCCCTTTAGAGCCTGTCCCGATTTATCGGGAGGTTTGGGGTTACTCGTGAACGCAAAAGGAATAGTCAAAGACAAACGCAATTATTATCGCGCTAATTGGAACTAATCGGAGTGAGAAAAATGCTGGGAATATTAAAATAAGCCCTTTGCATGTGTCTCATAATCAGTCCGGTAATTTAATAGATGAAAGTGAATAGACCAACACGGTCATTATCGCGCTAATTGGAACTAACTGGAGGGAAAATAAAGCTGGAAATGTTAATTCAAATTAGTTAAAAGGGTTCTCCCCTCGTAGAGGGGAGATGCCCGAAGGGCAGAGGGGTATTCTTGAAAAAGCAAAAAGTTATCCCTATAGCAATAGCGAGTGAAAATATCAACACGGTTATTATCGCGCTATGTGGAACTAACAGGAGTGAGAAAAAGGCTGGAAACGTCAATTAAAACCTATTGTATATTACTCATAATCAAGGTGGTAATTTTAGTTAAATGAGCGAGCGTGGCGGGTGGTGAATAGTGAGTGATGTGTAATAATAGCTGAGAAAAATATATGGGAAATGGCATTGGGGCATAAAAATCCCGGTTTAAAAATCAGGAGATAGTAACAACTGAATCTAAACCGGGAAAATCAGGAATCAAAGGCCAGGAGCTGGAAATTATACAGCCTGGGTCTCATTATTCTTAGTGCTGGTGTCCGCCAGCTCCGTGAGCATGGCCATGGCTGAGTTCTTCGTCGCTGGCCTGGCGCACTTCAATCACATTGCCTTTGAAATGCAGTACATTGCCCGCCATCGGATGGTTGAAATCCATGCGGACCATTTCATCACCCACACTGATCACGGTACCCTGAAGCATATGGCCCTGGTCGTCGCGCATAGGGATTACATTACCAACGGTAAGCAACTCATCATCGGCTTTACCATCGATCATAAAAATGCTCTTGTCGAGGTCAATAATGGCATCCTGGTCCATTTCGCCATAAGCGTCGTCGATGGCGAGGGTAAATTCAAAAACATCTCCGCTTTTAAGAGTGCTGAGGTTTTCTTCAAATTTGGGGAGCATCTGTCCGTTTCCGTAAAGGAAAACCAACGGATCGCCGGCCCTGGTTTCTTCAATGATTTCACCATTCGCATCGTCGCGTTTCAGCACATAACTGAGGGAAACTATTGTGTTTTTTGTAATTTGCATTCGTGTAAAGTTAAATGGTTAAGGAATTAATTTAACAAATAAAGCTGTTTATGGTTTCAGCGTACCGCTGATATATTATTTTCACTATCGGTTGCGCCTGCCTGGCGAAAAGAGTAGGCGAAATGAAAAGGCTGCAAGGCTTACCGGCAAAACAACTTCGAATCACCCGTGGAAGCCGGCTTTAAGTTTTTCAACTTCTATACTTTCACTCCACAGTCCTTCAACAAGCCGTATCCCCATCAACCTACCTCTCCTCCTCCACTCCCAGCGAATCAGCCGCTTGTACCAGGGTGTCAGCTTTCGGGATGATAGTCTGGCAACCGTATTCTTTCCCTATTTTGATAGTCGGCTTAGGGAATTTTTGCCGGTATTCTTTCAGGGTTTCGTCCTTCAGTACTTTTGCCATAAAGCGGCCGTATACCGGTTGGGCAGTACGAAGGCCTTCGCCAATGTGGGATGTTTTGAAATGGATGGCCCTGTCGTCGTTGCCAACCCAGCAACCGCCAACAAGTCCGGGTGTTACGCCAATAAACCATCCATCGGTATAATCGGACGAAGTCCCGGTTTTGCCACCGAACTCAGTGCCATAACGGAAAAGGTCATATTCGAACAATCCCTGTGTAGTACCCCCCGGCTCTGTGAGGCCGGCCCTGAGCATGATGCTCATCAGGAAAGCCGTTTCGGGACTGAGGACCTGTTTTTTCTTGGGGGCGGCTTCATAAATAACCTTCCCGTTGCGGTCCTCAATGCGGGTTACCAGTATGGGTTCCACCAGAGCCCCGTCATTTACAAAGGTGCAGTAAGCGTTTATCATTTCCTCCAGCGAAACATCGCTTGAGCCCAGGCAGATAGAAGGAACATCGGCCAGGTCGGATTTCACGCCCAGTTTATGTGCATACTCAATGACCTTGCGCCATCCGATTTTTTGTGTCAGCTGAACGGCTACCGAGTTCACCGAGCGGGCAAAGGCATGCTTCAGGGTCATAGTGCCGGCATGGCTGCGATCCACATTCTGGGGGCTCCATTCCTTATCCACTCCGTTTTCTTTGTATTTGATGGATACCGGCTGATCCGAAAGTTCGTCACAAGGTCCGTATCCCTGGTCGAAAGCCGCTGCATAAACAAATCCTTTAAAAAGCGATCCGGGTTGACGTTTCGACTGGTTGACATGATCAAATTTAAAGTATTTATAATTGATCCCTCCTACCCAGGCCTTAACATAACCAGTACCGGGTTCCATAGCCATAAACCCGGTCTGAAAAAATTTCTGGTAATATTTCAATGAATCGAGGGTTGAAAGCAGGGTATCGCGTTCACCGTTATAGGTAAATACTTTCATGGCATGTTGCCGGCTGAGTTCAATCCGGATACTGTCGTTTCCCTCGCCATACTGCTTTGATAATAGCTTATACTGAGGAAGGTCGGCCGCTTTTTTCAGGAAATAGTCCGGTATATCTTTCCCGTTCTCATCCTTCCAGGGTACAACAGCCTGGTTACCTGCCTGGTTAAAAACGCGCTGCAGGCTTTTCATATGCTCGGCTACCGCTTCTTCAGCGTATTTCTGCATACGCGAATCGATAGTGGTGTATATTTTTAGGCCGTCAGTCCATACATCGTTGCCCGTTTCTTTACTCCATGCCTGCAAATCGCGGACGATAGCATCGCGCAGGTAGGTCATATTTCCTTTTGAGAAGCTTTTACGCTGAAAACGAAGTTGCAGCGGAAGCGCCACCAGTGAATCCTTTTCACGCTGGCTGATAAACCCATATTTTTCCAGTTGCCCGATAACCTGGTTCCGACGGGTAAGCGAGCGTATGGGGTTGGCTACCGGGCTGTATGATGAAGGGGCTTTTAACAAACCTATAAGAACGGCCGACTCGCTATAAGTAAGTTGAACAGGCTTTTTGCTGAAAAAGGTTGAAGCGGCTGAATTGATACCATAGGCGTGGCTGCCAAAATCAACGGTATTGAAATACATCATGATAATATCAGCCTTGGAATAATACAGTTCAATTTTCACTGCGTTGATCCATTCTTTGGCTTTGCTGATCAAGGTTGAAATTCCGGGTAAGGATCCCAGCAGGCCGGTGGAATAATCCTTACGGGTTTTAAAAAGATTTTTAACCAACTGTTGGGTAATGGTACTTCCCCCGCGCTTGTCACCCTGAACCACCGACCACATAGCTGCAAATGTTGCTTTGATATCGACGCCGTGGTGTTTATAAAAACGCACGTCTTCGGTTGCGATCAGCGTATTGACCAGGTTCTGTGGTAAATCCTCATACACGGCAGGAGTGCGGTTTTCGGTATATAAAGTTCCTATCTGCTTGCCATCAGCCGAAAATAATTCCGATGTAAGACTGATATCAGGGTTTTTGAGTTCACTGATTTTGGGGGAACGGCCGAAAAGCCAGAAGAGGTTCACATCAATGGCCAGGGTAAGCATCAGGAAAAATGCAAGACCATAAACACCCGTCAATAAAACCTTCAACCACAAAGGAGATTCGTGGGGAATCCTGATCCAGTCCTTGACAAAATATTTGATCCTGTAATACCATCTCAGTGCATTCTCACCGAGGACGCCTGCCTTACTCTTCAGGTTACTGTCCTTCATCTGGTTGATCTCTTTCCTTTAGATTAAGCAACAAAAATACTCCATTTTTCATTCAGTTCCTTCGTTCACAGTCTATCACTGCAATTTTAGGGTGTTTTCCGAATGAACAATTGCTGCAATCCGCTGCAAAAGAGTAGGATGCGAATAATGAATGAACACGTACCAGGGATGCGGGTTCAGCTTGCTCAGGTTTTTTACCGAAAGCTTTTTTAGGGCTTCCTGCAGGGAGCCGGGCTTCGAAAGGACCACAGCAAAACGGTCAGCTTCATATTCGTGCTTTCGCGACATGGCATTCAGCAGCATTCCAAGTACCATAGAAACAGGACTGTATAAAATACCAAAAGCTATAACAGCGAGGTGGAATGATGGAACCGAAGCTCCCAGCGCCAAAGCCGGCAGCGGGCTCCTGAGCAATAACGACATTACAAAAAGCAATACACCGGTTTGAAGTATGCCCGACACTAAACCTTTCAGCACATGTTTCTTCTTGTAATGGCCAATCTCGTGAGCGAGTACGGCTGACAGTTCGTCAACTCCATGCTCGTTCACAAGGGTATCAAAAAGGACTATGCTTTTCTTACGGCCAAATCCGCTGAAATAGGCATTCCCACGGCTACTTCGTTTGGAGCCGTCCATTATGCTGATGTCCCTCAGGTCAAACCCGGCGCGCTCAGCCACCCGCTCTATGGCATCACGAAGCTCCCCCGCGGGCAAAGGAGTAAGTTTATTGAAAACAGGAACCAGGAGGGTTGTATAGAAGTAGCTGATAAACAGGGTGAACAGGGAAATACTGATCCAGGCCAGTACCCAGAACCAGGATCCTGACTTTTCGTATATAAACACTATAAGTGCAAGGATTCCTCCCCCTATACTTGCCATAAGCAGCCAGCCTTTCAGTTTATCCAGCACAAAAGTGGAAGGAGTGGTTTTGTTAAAACCAAACTTCTCCTCTATCACGAAAGTATGGTAAATATCCAGCGGAATGCTCAACAGATCAGATGCAAAAGCCAGTATGCCAAAAAAGAATATTGCCTGCCCTATTGCTGAAGCTGTAAAAGTCCTCACTATACTGTCGACCCACGAAAAGCCCCCCAGCAAAAGCATGGCCAGTATCATCAGGAAGGAAAGTGAATCCGAAACAAGCCCAAACCGGTAATTAACGCGTTCGTATTCCTGCTGCCGACTGTAGGTAGTTTCGTCATAGAAACCTTTCAGCGCTTCAGGCAGAATTGGACTAAGAGTGGTGGTATTCAGATAATTGATCCATTGATCGAAGGCAAATCCTGCTATGGTAATTGCCAGAATAACTGTGTATAATGCCTGATGAGTCACTTTGGTTTGGGATGTTGGATGAGGATTGTGGAATGCAGGGACCTACAGCTATAATGGTTACTTTTAATAACTCCCGTTTCGTTTGCGGATAAACCATTCAGCCGAAAGCAGTCCCAGCAGTAACAGCAAAGCAGGAAGAAAGCTTACCAGGTCCGTAAAACGTTTCTGGGTATACACCACTGTTTTCAAATCGTCGCGGGCCGAAAGCAGTTGCTCGATCTGATCCAACTGAGAAGGATAAATCATTTTACCCTTATGGCGGGAGGCCATATTATTTAACAGGATATGGTTGGCAACCGTATTCATCGATTCCACATTTAAGGCCATCACCGTGAACATGCCCGTTTTCTGAAAAGCCTTACCACCAAAGCTGGTACTGGCTTTCCAGGTGTACTCTCCGGGAGGCAGACTGCCGGCATTCAGGTAGTAGGCATTGGACGTACGGGTAAAGGCGTACGGAAAGTTCTTTTTATGGCTATCCGTAATAACCATATTCACTTCCGGATCATTAACAAGTTGGTAGCTATCGTTATAGAGTTCTGCATCCATGTCAACCGCTTCGCTTTCCGAAAAATTGTTCTTCATCATCACCCGGAACTGGCTCTTATCTTCTTTCACCGCCAGGTACTGTATGATGCGTGTAAACAATTCATCAAAAGCCAGTTGGTTACCTACTTTAGCATAGTTGGCCAGGCGCCAGCGCCATATGCCTTCGCCAGTAATGGTAGCCGATTTGCGGTCGACACCCTGGTTGAAAAGAATCAGGGGAATACGCGTATTCACATTCCCGATTTTCTGGTACAATAATACCTGGGCGGCGGTACCGGGTTTGTACTGGCTGAATGGAACCTGCAAGGGCGGGAACTCAGGTATCATATGCTCAATTTCAGGCCCAAGCGAAAACAGGCTGAAATCCGGGTTCAGAACTGCCGTGGCATCATTGAATGTACTCAGCGAAGGGGGAATCATCAATCCGGTCATCAGGCTGTTGTAAGCCGGTATATTGGATTGTGTTCCCACGATATACAACACGGGTATAGGCAATGTTTTCAACTGGTTGGTCACCTGGAAGCCCACATCGTTTATGGATGGTATCGCATGCAATATCACAAGGCTATAGGATGCAATTGAACCGCTGAAATCGCTCAGCATGAAATTATCAACCGTATAATTCTTGTTTTTCTCGATGGCCTGTTTCAGGGCGGCTACATCAGGATGGGGTGCCGCCTGCAGCAGGAGAATTTTCTGGCGCCCGTCGAGTACTTCGACAAATATTTCCTGGTAATTATTCGCCTTGCTGATTTCACCTCCCACCGGGGTAACACTGATACGGTATCGCTGCAAACCAGTCCTGGAGGCTGTAAGTTTGGTAGTAAAGGTATGGGTGTATAGCTTCTCCCCTATCTGGAAGTTCTCCGAATACAATTGCTGATCGCCCGACGAAACCGTTATTTTTCCCTGTGTTCCGGCACATTTGTGGGCGGTAACCGTTATTTCGAGAGGAAAATCGTTACCCAGAAAAGCGATGCGGTTGTAATTCACCCGGGATACGAGTATATCTTTCTGTTGGGTGGTGTCGCCCAAAGCCACCGTGTAAATGCTGTAAGGCGCATTATCCGAAACATACAAAGGATCGGCTCCCTGGTTGTATATTCCGTCACCGGCAAGCACCAGGGCTGCCAGGTTGCGGTTCGAATACCGGTCCCTGATCTCAGTAAAAAGACCTGCCATATTGGTTTGCTTCTCAGAGAACGAAGGATTTAAGCCTTTGGAAATCCTGTCACCAAAGGTATAGGTCTGCACCTCGTATTTCCGCGACAACTTATCGGCGAGATCTTTGAATTTGCGTGTAAACTCCTGTTTATAATATGCTGAGTCCTTTCCCAGAACTACAGAACCCGAATTGTCGAGTGCAAGCAATACAATGGGTTTTTCGCTGTAGCGCGATGAACTTTTAAGTAAGGGAGATAACAGCAGCAAGGCAATCAGGGTTACCGTTGTGCCACGGAGTATGGCCAGGATTCGGGTAGTGAGGCGGCTGAAATCAATGTTTTTTTCGCGGTAGTACAGCAGGGTGGCATACGATGCTCCGCCCAGCACACAAAGCAGCAAAAACCAGATCGGATAAGATGTAATAAGCGAAAATCCCACAACTATACAGGGTTTATGAATACGCCTGCAAAGGTCGCAATTTTTTTTCTCATTCAGGTATATTTCAATAGGAGCTGAAATCGGACTGTTGAATGTTTGATAAGGTAGATTGAAAATCAAAGCGCTGTTCCTTACAATTGCGTTTTAATATCCTGGTTAATATTATAAATCAGTTTACATCTCATTGATTTTCAACGAATCTCCTTTAAAGCTAGTTTCAATCTTCCCGGGTATTAGTTGTTAATTACTTGAATTTCAATGAAACAGGTCTTTTTTGAGTTTATTCAAATCAATCTGAAAAAATTCATTATTTTTTATTTAGGTATTGTTGTACCTTAATTATTATATATCTTTGCAAAGAATTGTTCTGAATAGAATCGGGACAAGGGAAACACATAAAATTCATACTCTCATACCTAAAAAAAATACAATCATGAGCGAATTAATCAATAATTCGGAAAACCGGAAAGAGTTGCTCAAACATATGATCATGCAACTGCACCAGGGTGAGGCTCCTGAGACGGTTAAAATGCAGCTGACCAACCTGCTTAAAGGAATTCCTTACGACGAGGTGGTTGAAGTTGAGCAGGAACTCATCAAAGAGGGACTTCCGGTGGAGGAAGTGCTCAAACTCTGCGATATACACGCCATGGTTCTCGACGGCAATATTGACCTGACCGATGCGAAGAAAATTCCTGCCGGCCACCCGGTGGACACTTTTAAAAAAGAGAACCGGGAGCTTGAAAAACTGGCATTGCAACTAAGCGGCATTTTTGAAGTCATCCGGAAAAAGGCTGTCACTGACGGCTCCGAAGTCGTTGACGGTTTGGTGATGCAGATGCTTTCCATTTTCAATGCACTCACGGATGTGGATAAGCATTACAGGCGGAAAGAGAACCTGCTTTTCCCTTTTCTTGAATCAAAAGGAATTACTGGTCCACCCACCGTAATGTGGGGTAAACACGACGAAACCAGGGAATTTCTAAAAAATGCCATAACAGCTCTTCAGCAAGCAGGCCGTGTCACCGCATCGGAAATGGCAGCTACCATCGATCTTATCCTGGCACCGGCATCGAAAGCCATCACCGACATGATCATGAAAGAGGATGAAATCCTTCTCCCCATGAGCATGGATGAACTTACCGAACAGGAA
>CAIPFN010000388.1 GCA_903864265.1 uncultured Bacteroidales bacterium
ATTGATGGGATTGATGGGATTGATTGAGGACAAGGAGACACGGAGACAAGGCGAGGGGCGAAAATGAGAGGGAGAAAGGGGGTATTTTCAGCATTCGACATCCGATCCCTATAGCGATCGGGACCGACATCCTACATCCTACATCCGACATTAAACATCCGACTTCCGACATCCGACATTACGCATAATCCAGTTTCACCGTATTGGTTTGCCCGGCCACATAAATAGGCGTGCTGGCCACTTTAATAAGCAGATCGCCCTTTTTAATACGGCCTTCGGCTGTCAGCTGGTCCGTAATTGATTTGAATGTTTTGGTGGTGGAGGTCACAACTTTATCGAAATAAAATCCCCTGATTCCCCACACCAGGTTCAGACGGCACAATAAAAACCGGTTACTGGTGAAGATAAAAATATCCTGCCTGGGCCGCTGGCTGCTGATGCGCTGGGCCGAATAACCGGTGATGGTCATGGCTATAATGGCATCGGCATTGGATTCAATGGCCAGGTTACAGGCTGCTGACAGTATGGAGTCGGAAATGAGGCGTTTTTTATCGGCCTGGTTGGCATGATGGGGTTTATTGTAAATATCTTCGGTTTGCTCCACTTCCCATATGATCTTCTGCATGGTTTCAACCACTTCCTCGGGGAACAGCCCTACCGACGTTTCGCCGCTAAGCATTACCGCGTCGGCCCCGTCGAGCACCGAATTGGCCACGTCGTTTACCTCGGCACGGGTGGGCCTGATATTGCTGATCATGCCTTCCATCATCTGGGTGGCCACGATGATCGGCTTGCCGAGTTGATTGCACTTCCTGATCAGCTTTTTCTGCACCAGGGGCACCTGCTCCAGGGGGAGTTCCACGCCCAGGTCGCCGCGGGCTACCATGATGGCATCCGATTCATCGATAATCTCATCCATATTACGTACAGCGTCGGGCTTTTCAATTTTTGCAATAATGCCGGGCATATTTGCCGGTGCGCCAAATTCGTTGATCACGGATTTCAGGTAGCGTATATCGTCGGCTTTCCTGACAAAGGAAAGGGCTATCCAGTTGAGCCCGTGTTCGAGAATAAAAGCCAGGTCGCGCTTGTCCTTGTCGGTGAGTGAAGGGAGTGACACCACGGTATTCGGGAGGTTAACCCCTTTTTTGCCGGACAGGATTCCTCCATGTATCACTTTCACTTTCACTTCGTCAACGCCATTGGTTTCTATCACCCTGAACAGCAGTTTGCCGTCGTCAATTAACAGGTCTTCGCCGGCTTTCACGTCGCGGGCAAATTCGGGATAGGTAATATATAAGCTATCGGCCGTGCAGGCTGATTCGTGGGTGGTGAACACCAGCTCATGCCCGTCGGGCATCATCGCCTCCTTGCCGGCAAAACTGCCGATGCGTATTTTCGGTCCCTGTAAATCGCCGAGCAAGGCAATATGGGTTCCGAATTCTTCGTTGAGCGAACGCACATGCTCTATGATGCTGAGGTGGTCGGCATAGGCTCCATGCGAAAAGTTCAGGCGGAAAACATCCACGCCGGCTTTTATCAGTTTCCCCAACATCTCGCGGCTGGCACAGGCCGGGCCAACGGTGGCTACAATTTTTGTTTTCATATTTTTTATACTTTTCGGTTTCTGACTGAATCCTGGATTTCGATATAGAGGGTGCCTATTTCGGCGATTTCTTTTTTTAGCTGAAGTTTTAGCTGTTCTATCATATCTTCCACCTGCGAGCCTTTCATATCATCGTTCACATCCACCGAAAGGAGTACCAGGTAGCGGCTGTCGCCCATCACCATGGTCTGCATGCGGTTAATATGCCTGATCTGTTTATAGTTATGAATCACGTTGCGCATCAGCTGCCGCCTTTCGCGGGGCATACTTTCGCCTACTATCAGGTTCTTCACCTCGGTAATCAGCAGTATGGACACCCCCAAAAGGATAATTCCAACCAGTATGCTTCCAATCGCGTCGAAAACCGGGTTAACCAGCCAGGCCAGCAAGGTCGAAATGAGTACGACTACCAGTCCCGCCATGGCCGCGGAGTCCTCAAGCACTACCACTATCAGGCTCACCTGGGTGGAGGCCCTGATGGCTTTAAAAAAAGGAAGTTTCGTGGTTTTGCGGAATTCGGCATAAGCCACCTGGAAGGATTTGGCTTCGATGACAATGGAGCTGATCAGTACAACAAATATCCACAACACATTGGTGATCTCCTCGGGATGCATCAGCTTATGAACGCCCTCATAAATTGAAAATAAGGCGCCAACGAAAAACAGCAGAACGGCTACCATCAGCGACCAGAAGAAAACTTCGTTGGAATAGCCGAAACTATGCATCTCGCTGGCTGACTTCCTGGCTTTTTTATGGCCTATCAGCAGGAAAACCTGGTTAAAGCTGTCTGCCGTAGAATGTATGGATTCGGCCAGCATGGCGGCGCTGCCGGTGATAAAAGCAACTATGTATTTGATAATGGCGATCAGCAGGTTACCTGCCAGCGCGAAAACGACTGCTTTATTCGATCCGTGGCTACTCATTAAGGTTTATAAAGGAAAAAGTGGAACTCAGAAAAACAGGTAGATTCGGTAAAACCGGATTACTGATACAAATATACGTTTTTTGGCAGAATATATAAGAGGGCAATAAAATAAGAGAAACGGGACAGGTTTTGGATGGCGTGACTTAGGGGAAGGTGGTAAAGGTTAAAAGAGGAAGGTTAAAGGTTAAAGGTTAAAGTGGAGAGGTGAGTTGTGAGTTGTGAGTGGTGAGTGGTGAGATGGGGGAGGTGATAGGGGTGAAGTGGGGATAAGAATTAAGTCAGGGAGAAAGAATGCCCAATATCCGAAATCCGAAATCCGAAATCTGAAATCCAAGATCCCACATCCGACATCCGACATCCGACATCCCACATCCCACATCCCACATTCTACTTCAAGCCCGTTTCCGCATCAATCAGTAGCAATGCCTTCATGGCGGCATCCTGTTCGGCGCCTTTGATGGAATAATCACGGCCTTTGCCCAGTGAAATTTTGTCAACCAACACATCCACCACATATTGTTTGTTGTAGCCATGCCCTACCTCGTTCACGATCACAAATTCCACAGGGCGTTTTTCCCGTTGCGACCATTCGATGATACGGCTTTTATAGTTGGTATCGTTATTTTCGAGTTCCTGCAGGTCGAAATGTTGTTTGATGATCTTCTCAATAATGATACGCCGGGTAAAATTATAGCCTTTATCGAGGTAAATGGCACCGATCAAAGCTTCGAAGGCATCGCCTTTCATGGAGCGATACACATTGTTGTTTTCGGTATTGGCGTTTATAAGGGTGTCGATACCCATTTTCTGGGAAAGCTTATTCAACTGGGCACGGCTTACGATGCGCGAACGCATTTCGGTAAGGAAGCCTTCGTCCTTATAAGGAAACATCTTGAACAGGTGATCGGCTACCACGGCGCTGAGGATAGCGTCGCCCAGGTATTCCAGTCGTTCGTTGCTCATCCGGCTCCCGTTATTGAGCTCGATAGCCTGCGATTTATGACGGAAGGCCAGTTTATACAAAAAAATATTTCCGGGGTAATACCCGAAAATATTTTTAAGTGCTACGAAAAGTTGTTTGTCTTCAGAGAGAAAAACCCTGATAGGCTTTATGACGTCGAAAGTCAAAATTACTGGACAAATTTCTTGAAAATAAGCGTTGCATTATGCCCGCCAAACCCGAAGGTATTGCTTAAGGCTGTATTGACGGTGGTATGCAATGCCTTATTAAATACATAATGCAGTGATTGAGCAACCTCATCGTCATCTGTGAAATGGTTGATCGTTGGGGGGATAATATCGTTCTGTATGGCAAAAATGGAAGCCATGGCTTCAACCGCGCCGGCGGCACCCAAAAGGTGACCGGTCATGGACTTGGTTGAGTTAACATACACTTTCGAAGAATGTTCCCCGAACAAGGTAGCCAGAGCGGTAGTTTCTGCAATATCACCCAGAGGGGTGGAAGTACCGTGTGTATTTACGTGGTCAATATCGTTAACGGTCATACCGGCATCGCGGATAGCCGAACGCATAGCGTTGAGCGCGCCTAATCCCTCGGGATGAGGAGCCGTAATGTGATATGCATCCGCACTCATGCCGGCACCTGCAACCTCGGCATATATTTTAGCACCCCTGGCCAGGGCATGCTCCAGGTCTTCAAATATAAGGGCAGCACCCCCTTCGCCAACCACAAAACCATCACGGTCTTTGTCGAACGGGCGTGAAGCGGTTAAAGGATCGTCGTTGCGGGTCGACAAGGCATGCATGGCATTGAACCCGCCTACACCCGTAACGTTAATGGCAGCTTCGGAACCTCCTGTAACAAAAGCATCAGCCATACCTAAACGGATATAGTTGAAAGCATCGATCAGGGCATTGGCCGAGGAAGCACATGCGGAAACAGTTGCGAAATTAGGTCCCCTGAATCCGAAGCGGATGGAGATCTGGCCGGCTGCAATGTCGGCAATCATTTTAGGAATCATCAGCGGACTGAAACGGGGAGTTCCATCGCCTTTGGCATAGCCTATAATTTCGTCGAAAATGGTAGTCATGCCACCGATTCCGGAAGCCCAGATCACGCCTACACGGTCATGATCAACTCCATCCGAATTTATCCCTGAATCCCTCACGGCCTCTTCGGCACATACCATACCGTACAGGGTAAAAGGATCAAACTTCCGTACCTCTTTGCGGTCGAAAAAATTACTGGGGTCGAAATTTTTAACTTCACATGCGAACCGCGTTTTGAACTTACTTGGATCAAAATGCGTGATCGGGCCAGCACCACTAACCCCATTAACCAAGCCACTCCAGAATTCCGGAGCTGTATTGCCTAATGGAGTCAGTGCGCCAAGGCCGGTAACTACTACTCGCCTTAACTTCATCGAATGATTTTTACTTATTTCGCGTTGCTTTCGAGGTAAGTGATAGCATCACCTACTGTACTGATTTTTTCAGCCTGATCGTCGGGAATAGCAATATTGAATTCTTTTTCGAATTCCATAATCAGTTCAACGGTGTCCAGTGAATCGGCACCCAGGTCGTTGGTGAAACTTGCTGCAGGGTTTACTTCTTTTTCGTCTACTCCCAGCTTATCAACGATGATAGCTTTTACTCTTGTTGCA
>CAIPFN010000389.1 GCA_903864265.1 uncultured Bacteroidales bacterium
AAATCGGGACAGGCTCTAAAGGGGCTTACGAAGACGAGCATTTCAGGACAAGACATATTCATTACTGCTCCCCCATCCACGCCTTGTCGCCCCTTCTCCCTGTCGCCCCTTCTCCTTGTCCCCTTGTCTCTCAATCAATCCCCTCAATCTCTTCAATCTCCTCAATCCTCTCCTTGTCGCCCCTTCTCCTTGTCCCCTTGTCTCTCAATCAATCCCTTCAATCTCTTCAATCTCCTCAATCCCCTCACCCCTCCGGTGGGATTTCATTGATCAGCGCCCAGAAGACGCCTATTTGCTTGATTACATCCATAAATTTCCGGAAATCGACCGGCTTTACCACATAGGCATTGGCTCCCAGTTCATAACTGCGTTTCAGATCGGGTTCTTCGCGCGAAGAGGTAAGCATCACCACAGGTATCATTTTCAAGGCGGGGTCATTGCGGATTACCTGAAGCAGTTCGATGCCGTCCATGCGGGGCATTTTTATGTCGAGGAGTATCACGGCGGGGTTAACCCGTTTGCGTTGCCTGAACTTGTTTTCGCAACGCAGGAATTCCATGGCTTCGACGCCATCAGTAACTACTACCACCTTGTTGGCAAGGTTGTGTTCCGAAAGGGCCTCCAGGGTAAGTTCTACATCCCTGGGGTTGTCTTCGGCAAGCAGGATTGTACGAAATTCGTTCATGGTTTTATCTTCTTATTGATGTTGGGTAATGAAAAATAAAAAACAGCCCCGGTATCCAGGCCTGCTTCGGCCCAGGTACGTCCGCCGTGCCTGAGGATAATGCGCCTTACATTGGCCAGGCCTATGCCGGTTCCTTCGAATTCCTGGGGGGAATGCATACGCTGGAACACGCCGAAAAGTTTCTGGGCATACTGCATATCGAAGCCCACACCGTTATCGCGTACGGAAAACACATATTCGCTGCCCACTTCCATGCACCCAATGTGTATGCAGGGAGGCACCCCGGCCCGCCTGAACTTCACCGCATTGCTCAGCAGGTTGAGCCATACCAGCCGCAGCAGGGAATAATCCCCATATACCTGTGGCAATTGCCCGATTTCCCAAATCACATCCTGGCTGTTGGAATCCTGGTTTATCGCCTTCAATGCTTCCCGCAGTACTAAATTCATATTCAGAGCGCTTAGCTGCATCTCCTGACGCCCGGTGCGGGAGAATTCGAGCAGATCGTCAATCAGCACCCCCATCTGCCGGGTCGAATCGGATATGGTATCCAGGTAATGCTGTTCCTTTTCAGGAAGCCGGCCGTGGAAGCTTTTGGTTAGCAAGTCGACAAATCCGCTGATATGCCGCAGGGGCGCCCTCAGGTCGTGCGACACCGAGTAGCTGAAGGCTTCCAGTTCCTTGTTGGATATTTCGAGCTGGGCGGTACGCTCGTGCACGCGTTTTTCGAGTTCGGCCGCATACCCTTTTACCTCGTTCAGCAGCCGGGCCTGCTCCATGGCTATGCTGATCTGGCCCGCTACTTCTTCGATGATTTCCAACTCTTCGGCCTTAAAGGCCCGGGCTTTTTCCCAGCACAGATTCAGCGCCCCGTATAAGCCTTTGGAGGAGAAGAGCGCCACATTGATGGAGGACGCTATGCCTTCGGCCATAAGTACGCGGGCGATGGCCGATGGCGAACTGACCCGGGCCATATCCTCAATGATTTCCATTTTATTCTGGCGGAGAATATCGATGTTGCCGTATATCTCTTCGGTAAGCACCTCACAGGCTTGTACTATGGTAAGGCCACCGATATCGGCTGCGAAGATCTGCACTTCTTTCTGATGCTGATCGAAAATTCCTACACTGGCCCGCTGGCATTCCAGCTGGCTCCTTATCAGTCCGAGTGCCGACTGTACAATGGCTTCGGGTGATTCAATGGCGTTTAGGATGGCCTTGTCGATCTGGTTTAAATTCTGCAAACGCAGGGCGAGCTTTTGCAGGGATTCCTCGTTGCGTATGCGCCCGGTAATGTCGAGAAAGATCCCTTCTATCCTTAGCGGCTTCCCCTTTTCATCATTCACCAAATGAGCGCTGGCAAGAACGGTTATCTTACCGCCTAGCTTTGTTTTGGCGGCAATTTCGTAGTTGGATATGATGCCGGTGGCGGTAAAGGCTTGCAGATAACGTGTACGATCCTCCGGATTCTGCCAGAAATCGGGCAGGTGACTTCCCCTCAGATCATCTGCACTATCAAAATCAAGCATTCGGCAGAAAGCCTGGTTGTGATCGAGCAAGGTGCCTTCGGGCGTAACGCTGTAATAACCTTCGTCGAGGTAGGCCACCGTTTCGCGGAATTTCTTTTCGCTTTCGCGGATTTCGTTTTCCTTCATCTTCTGCAAACTGACATCCATTATAGTTCCGGTAAAACGGACAAGGCTTTCGGATTCATCCGTAAAAACCTGCCCTTCGGCACGACAATATTTCAATTCGTTTTTGCCGGTAATAATCCGAATGTCGATATTCAGAGGTTCGCCTGTATGCAGGGAATGTTCGAACGATTTGCCGTACAGATCCAGGTCGTCGGGATGTATGAGCTTACCGTTTGCCTCAAAGCCCGGGACGAAATCGCGGCCTACCCCAAAAATTCGGTAGGTTTCGTCCGACCACCATACCTGATTGGATAGCAGGTCCCACTCCCAGCTCCCGATCAGGGCGATATGCTGGGCTTCGTTTAAGCGGGCAAGCAGTTGGGATTGAGCTCGTTCGCTTTCCTTCAGCACTTCCTCGGCCTGTTTCCTCAGGGTAATGTCAATTACGGCTGATTGGTAGCCTGTGAGTTTACCGGCGGCATCTCTGATGGTGGTTGCCAGTCCGTGAGCCATAAAGGTGGAACCATCTTTTTTCCGGGCCACATAATCCCCTTCCCAACCCTCCTGGCTGTTGAGTGTCTCAATAATGGTGAGTGCATCCTTGGCATCCATGATGAAATCAGAAATGGGCCTGCCTATAACGTCTTCCCTTGATAAATATCCCCAGATGCGGATAAATGTCGCATTGACCTCAGTCAGTATTCCTTCGGTATCGGAAATGCTGTTGGCGGCCAGGGATGCATCGAACACCAGGTTTTTGAGCCGGAGTGCATCCTCGGCCTGCTTTCGTTGGGTGATATCAATGAAACTGATCAGGATTTCGGATAATTCACCCTGTTGGCCGAAAACCGGAAACCCATTCACTGTAAGCCATACCAGGTCATTGGCCGACGGCCGGATGATTCCCATGATCTTGTCATGAAAAGGCTTTTGCGAAGCGACGATCTGGTTTACCGGGTATTCACTAAAGGGCAAAGGGTCTTTATTTTCGTCGAGGAATTTCCAGTTGGGATCCACGGCCAGCCTTCCTCTCAGCTGATCTTCATTAAGCCCGAGCAATTCCGATGCTTTCTGGTTGCTCATGATAATGGAAGTGTCGGGCGCATGAACCACTATACCAGCCTCCAGACCTGACAGAAGGTTGCGATACCGTACTTCGCTTTGCTGCAGGGCCAGCTCAGTCATCCGACGTTCGGTTATATCCTGAAACACGGTTACAAACCGACCCTGCCCTACCTGGTACGCATTGATATGAAAATGACGTTTCAGGGGTTCGAAGTATTGTTCGAAGCTCACCGGCCGTCCGCTGAGAGCGACTTTCCCATACACTTCGATTAAAGGTGTTCTTTCGGTTCCGGGAAGAATTTCCGTGACGCGTTTGCCGGCTATATCCTTAATTTTCAGTCCTGTCTGTTTCCCGAAGGTTTCATTGGCCTGCAGGAAAATATAATCTACCGGCTTTCCACTATCATCTTGTATGATCTGGTGCAAAGCCACTCCGTCGATAGAATTCTCGAAAAGGAGGCGGTATTGTTCCTCGCTTTTTGAAAGCTCTTCTTCAGCATGCCTGCGGGCGGTGATATCGGTGCAAATGCCCGTCATGCGAAGTGGAAGTCCTTCATGACCGTAAGTGGTATCGCCCAGCGAACTGATCCAATGCACCTGTCCGCCGGGATGTACAACGCGGTATTCGCTGTTGAGCGGTGTTTGATCCCTGACCGCCTGCTCAATGAGACCGGCGGCCAGGGCCCTGTCGTCGGGATGAACCGCCTGTGTCCAGGAATCAAATGTAGCTTCATCGCGATCCGGGTCCAGTCCAAACAAGGCATACAGTTCATTGGACCAGTCCAGCTTTTGGGTGGTCATGTCCCAGTCCCAGGTACCGGCACCGGCCGAGCGGTGGGCCAGCTGAAGCTGAATTTTGCTTTGCACGAGTTCGTCTTCCGCCTTTTTGCGCCCGGTAATATCTTTAATGGTAGCCGAATAGCTGACAATATGGCCCGACTTGTCCCTGATGGCAAACGGGCTGATGATCACCGGGAAGCGTTGCCCGTTTTTACGCATAAAAGTCAGTTCGAAATTGCCACCTTCTTCAGCTATTGTCTTTTGAAATGCTTTCTGTATAGTTTCATATTCTTCGGGTGGCCAGTAGGGTTGCGGAATACCGGTGCCCATGAGTTCGGCCCTCGTAAAACCGGTCATGCTGCACAGGGCCGGGTTTACATCGATATGTATGCCGTTTTTGTCGAGTACCGACACTCCGTCGTGCATGGAAGTGATGAGGCTGTTCGCAAAATCGGTGGAGGCCCTGAGCGCTTCTTCTGCCTCAAGGCGTTCAGAAACGTCATGTATGATGGAAAACAGCAGGCGGCTTCCTCCCATATCAACAGGCGTTGAATGCACTTCAACCATACGTACATCGCCCTGGGCCCGCTTATGCGGAAATACAAAATAATTACGCTTTTCCTCATTTGCATTCCTGAGTTCGGCGGCAATCTGTTCCGGATTAAGGGAATTTAACTCACTGATATTCATGGACAAAAGCTCCGACCGGCCGTAACCATAAAATTGGACGGCGGCAGCATTGGCATCCACAATCCGACCCGAATCGGGCTCAATAAGCAGCATGACCGAGGCATGCCGTTCGAACATATTTTTAAACCTTGCCTCGCTTTCCAGCAGTAAAGCATCGGCCCTTTCGCGCTCGGCCAGGCGGTTTTTCAGTTGCAGGTTGGTATAGGCTTTTTCGGAAAGGTCAGTGGCATAAGCAAACAGCATGCGGGCTGCTTTTTCGAGCTGCGACTTCGGCATAACAGGTACTTCGGCAAGCGCCATCCTGAAATCATCAGCGTTGGCCCCGATTTCCAGTGCATACTCTGCCATACGCTGTTCATCATTTTCATCAAAGCGTACCTGCCCGATCAGCCAGTTGGCCAGGCGCCTGCCACCCAGGGTAATGCTTGTCCCGGCATACCATAAGCCCCCGCCAAAGCAGGATTGTACGGCAGTACCTTCACGATCGGAGCTGCTTACAGAAGCATGCGTGCTATAACAATTCGCAAGGCCTTTGTCGGTTTTCCGGATAATATCGCTGCATAAGCGGCAGAAATTAGCCGGCCGGGTAATGGGCTTGCCGTTTGTATCCGTGATGAGGGAAGCCAGCCCGGTAGCTTCCGAAAACAGATCCTGCAACCGTTGCAGTTCTCCGGGATCGAAAATATCGCTTAACTGAATGTCGTTTTCTTCACCGGCAGAGGAAAGGCCACGACCAGGCATAGAGTTCATCGGACTATTATTTGAAGTGCTTTTGCATCATCTCCTTTAACAAAGCAATATCAATGGGTTTAGCAATATAATCGTTGCAGCCAGCAGCCAAAGCCTTTTCGCTGTCGCCGGTAAGCCCGAAGGCGGTTTGTGCAATGATAATCACCTTTTGATTGAATTCGCGAATCTGCCTGGTGGCCTCGTACCCGTCCATCCCCGGCATTTTAATATCCATCAGCACCAGGTCGGTGTCGGGATGCGTACGGCATGATTCCACCGCATCCCCGCCTGTAGTCACCACATTGATTTCACGACAACTGGCTTTGGTGGCCATGGTAATCAGCAGCACCGAGGTTTCATCGTCGTCAGCGATCAGCAATTTGAGGGCTTTGGTCTGATCGCCGGCATAGGTGTAAGTAGCTGTGCTTGCCGGCTGCATATCGGGGTTGACAGGGGCGGTATCAGGAAGGGTAAAATAAAAGGCTGCGCCATGCCCTTCTTCACTCTCGACCCAGATTCTGCCTCCTAACATTTCGACATAGGCTTTTGAGATCGACAATCCCAGCCCAGCTCCCTGAAAAGCCCTGGTATCGGCAATATCGGCCTGCACAAATCGGTCGAAAATGGCCTGCTGCCGGTTATGGGGAACGCCTATGCCTGTATCTTTTACATAAAACAGCAGTTCAGCAGGCCCTCTCTTAGCGGGAGCAAGCAGTTTATATCCGAATTCAATGGATCCGTGGTCGGTGAATTTAATGGCATTTTTAACCAGGTTGGTCAGTATGGCGTAAAGCTTTTCGCGATCGGTCCTCCGCAGGGCTTCCGCATCGGGCAGCCCGTTTTTATAGCAGATATCCAAGCCTTTGGCATCGGCCTGGGGCTTGAAAAAAGTATATATATATTCGACCTGTTCGTTTATGTCCGAGAGCTGGTTATCGACCACCATCAGCCGTGCTTCAATCTTTGAAATATCAATAATATCGTTGATAATATTGAGCATACGGTCGCCGCTCTTTTTAATGATGCGTATGTATTCCTGTTGCTGTTCCCCGGTAAGCCCAGGCGTTTTGAGCAATTCGGCAAAGCCGAGAATGCCATTCATAGGCGTGCGGATTTCGTGGCTCATATTGGCCAGGAAAGCCGATTTTAACCGGTCACTTTCCTCAGCCTGCTCCTTGGCATTTATCAACTCCCGGAAAATGCGGTTACGCTCGGTAATATCATGAATAAACGCCACGAAACGGCCCCCGGAGCCAGGCTGAAACTGAACACTGACCTCCACATCAAAATCACTTCCGTCCCTGCGGCGGTGCCTGGTCTCGAACCGCTTCTCCCCGAGTACCTTGATTCTTTGCATACGGGTTATGGTGTCATCGTCCGTTTCATCAGCGTCCAGGTCATGTATGCTCATACCAAGCAGTTCCTGCTCGCTGTATCCGCTCATGCGGCAATAGGATTCATTTACCTCAAGCAGCTTTCCCTGCATATCGGCCCGCCAGAAACCATCCATGGCAGTGAGCAGTATGGCCCTTTGCTGTTCGTCGCTTTCGCGGAGTGCCTCGGTGGCCTGCCTGCGTTCGGTAATATCGCGCAGCGAACCGTCAATATGAGTAGGAATGCCATCGGCATCGAGAATCATACGGGCATTGATGGAGACGAACTTTACGGCACCTGTCCTGGTTTTAAATTTTATCATATAATCCCTTAACTCACCGCTTTTCATTATTTCGCGAAGCAGGATTTCACGGTCAGCGGGATCATAATACAAATCTTCGACAGGTTTGCCAAGGACCTCCTCCCGGTCAAATTCCGAAAAATGCTTGATCGACGGGCTGATTTCCAGCACCTTTCCGCTGAGGTCGGTCTGGTAAAACACATCCTGCACATTCTCGAAGATGTTACGGTATTTTTCCTCGCTCTCCCGAAGGGATTGCAGGGTTTGCTTTTGCCCCGTAATGTCGGTGAAACTGATCAATATTTCCGTTATTTCACCCCTGGCATCTAGAACCCGGAACCCATTTACCCGCAGCCAGACTTCATCGCTGGTTTGAGGCCGGTAGACCCCTACTTCAAAATCTTTCAGGGTCGCACTGTTATATAGTATCTGCCTTACGGGATATTTTTCCAGAGGCAGGGGAGCACCGTTTTCATCCAGGAATTTCCACTGGGGGTCAACAGCCAGTTTTCCTTTCATCTGGTCCATACTAAGGCCAAGCAATTCGGAGGCTTTGTGGTTACTCATAATAATGGAGGTATCGGCAGCGTGAATCACCACACCAACATCCAGGTTATTTAATAAGCCCCTGTACCTTTTCTCACTCTCTTTCAGGGCCTCTTCGGCCTGCCTGCGCCCGGTGATGTCGCGGATTATCCCGGTAAAAAACTTTTCGGTTCCGGTTTCCCATTCAGCCAGGGATAATTCCAGAGGGAACACTTCCCTGTTTTTACGCAAGCCATGTAATTCCATGGTTTTGCCGATCATATGATGTTTTCCGCCAGTTCCGGCATTTCCAATACCTTTATCATGTTGTTGCAGGTAATTTTCAGGTATCAGCACAGCCATGTTTTTACCGGAGATTTCCTGTTCGGAATAGCCGAAAATTTCTTCGGCGCCTTTGTTCCAGCCTATAATAGTACGTGAACTGTTGGTGGTGATAATCGCATCGTTTGCCGACTGGGTTACCGAACGGTATCGTTCCTCACTTTCGCGTAGGGCATTCTCACTGATCTTCCTGTATTCGTTCTCTTTCCTTAAATCTTCAAGCAAGTTCAGGGTAGCCTGGTTTGTTTCGACCAGCTCCCGGGTTTGTGCGGCTACCTTTGCGGCCAGTCGTTCATGTTCATCGCGTTTTTCGATATTGGCATTCCTTATTTTGAGCATGGCCCTTACCTGCGCCGTAAATTCGGTTTCCTCGATGGGCTTCGAAAGGAAAGCCTCCCCTCCGGCCTCCAGGGCCCGGATGCGTACTTCCTTGTCGCCTTTCACTGCCGTAACAAAAACAACGGGGATATCACATAATTTCTTATTGGTTTTCAGCGTATGACAAACTTCAAAGCCATCCATAAAAGGCATGATTACATCCAGCAGTATCACATCGGGATCTTCGGCCTTAGCCAGCTCAATTCCATTTGCACCGCTTAAAGCCGTCAGTATGGCAACATCCGGGAATATATCCTTTACCATTGCCTTTATAGTAATGAGGTTATCCGGGTTATCGTCAATGGCCAGTATTTTCAGCTTCCTATTCTCCATAAAGTACTTCGTTGATTGTTTTGAAAAACAAATTATCATCGATGGGTTTTGCAATATATGCATCGAACCCATGCGCCAGAATAGCTTCGCGATCTGATGTCATAGCACTGGCCGTCAGGGCTATGATGGGTATTTTCAGCAAATGCGCATCCCCGCGAATTACCTTGAATGCATCTATGCCGTTCATCCCCGGCAGGGCAATATCCATTAAAATCAAATCGGGCTGGTATCGCCCGGCCATTTCAACCGCCCCATGGCCGTCGACAGCCTCAATAACGGTATACGTTCCCGACAAAAGCGCCTTTACCGTAAGCATATTGTCGGCATTGTCCTCCACAACCAGCAGCAGGGGTTTGCCTTCGATGACCTGTGGTTCGCGTTGTGGCATACTCAGTTCAGTGATGCCCGACGATACCATGGCTGCCACCGAGCGAAGCAAATCGCCGCGGTTTACATCGCCTTTCTGTATGAGTTGATGCACATTGTTCCTTTTTAAAAAGGCCAGTTCCTCTTTGGTGATATGTTTTGCGGTAAGTATCAGCACGGGGATATGGGCGGTAGGTTCGGCATCGCGGAGGGTGCGCAGTACCTCAAACCCGTCAATACCCGGCATCATCAGGTCCAGGATCATGGCATCGGGAATGGTATGCGCAATGATGCCCAGTGCCTCGGCCCCGTGATGGGCTACCAGTACATGGAAATCCTTTTCCTCCAGTATATCCTTAATCTGAATAATTGCGGGTTCGCTGTCCTCCACCAGCAAAATAGTTTTCATACCCTGCGGCAAAACAGGCTGTAGAAATGCCTGCCTCACGGAATATCCTTTGACGGGAATAACTTCCTCCGCAACAACTACTTTGCCGTTCGCAAAATTCAACGGCAGCGTGAGTTTGAATTCCGAACCCTGGCCAAAACTGCTTTTCACCGAAATGTTTCCACCCAGCAGTATGGCATATTTTTTGGCGATGGCCAGCCCCAGTCCCGTTCCCCCGAATCTTCGTGATGTGCTGCTGTCGGCCTGCCTGAATTCATCGAATATAAAAGGCTGATGGGCTTCGGAAATACCGATGCCGGTGTCAGCGACCACTATCTCAACCTCAGCACCATTTTTGCCGGAAGTGATTTCCACCTTGCCCTTTTCGGTAAACTTCACCGCATTGCTCAGCAGGTTTTGAAGAATATGGCGGCATTTTATCATATCGCTGTTCAGATAAAGGTCCGGCACCTGGTCATTTTGTACCAGCCCTATGTGTTTCTGCTGGGCCTGGGGCTGTAACATACTTACCACCTCCGTCACCAGGCCGGCAATGTTGAAACGGGTATTTTCCACTTCTTCGTGACCGGCTTCGATACGCGAAATATCGAGAATGTCGTTGATCAGCATGAGAAGATTTTTCCCGTTGCGTTCAATTACTTCCAGGTAGCTGTATTCCTCATCGGGGATTTTATGGGCCAGGCGCCTGTTGAGTACCCCCGAAAGGGCTATAACCGAATTGAGCGGGGTGCGCAACTCATGGCTCATATTCGACAAAAAATTGGTTTTTAATTGGTTGGCCTCCCCCAACTGGCTTTTCTGCATTTCCAGTTCGGCATTTTGTTCGGTGAGCTCTGCCGATTGAGCGGCCATTTCCGCTGTCTGCGCTTCCAGTTCACGGTTCTGCTGCTCCAACTTATCGGAAAAAGTTCTCATTTTATGGTACGCGATAATGCCTTCCACTCGGGCACGTAGCGTATTAAAAATACTTTCAATCAAATGAAACGCCTCCTCCGAATACTTACTAACGCTGGCCAGCGAAATAACAGCTACAATTTCGCTGTTGGTAAGCACTGGAATGGTGATGATTTCGCGTGGACTAAAGCTGCCGCTGACGGTGTGAAAAACAAAGGGGGTATCGGCAGGTATGTTTTTGATATGCTCCACTTTATGAGAAAGGAGAACGGCGCCAAACTCCCCTTCGAAACTCCCGGCAGAAAAAGATGGACGGGCATTGTTGCCCATACCCATGGATTCAAAATGCTGGTAGGTTTTTTTATCATCACTTAACAGGTACACCGCAGCCATTTGCGAAGCTGTATGCGAAGCCAGAGCGGCAAGCATCTCCCTGAAAAATTCCTTGGCCTCGTATTTACTCAGCATCAGGGCCGAAAGACTCACGACTTTTTCGTTTAAATTCATGTTCCCCTCAATGCTTTTGGCCAGGGTATTGAAGGAGTTTGACAATACCCCAAATTCATTTCCCGATACATACGCACTTCGGGCGGTCATATCCCCGCCGTGAAAACGCAGGGCTGTATCGGTTAGTTCAACCAAGGGCCTGCGTATGTTCCGGATTATGATGTAGTTGATCAGCAGCGAAAGCAACAGTATGAGTACCACCAGCATGATCAGCTGACCAGTGAGGGAGTCTTTCAGTTTACGCGAATTAATAAATAAGGTATCACCTTTCTTTTTGGCAAAATCGTCAATGACCCTGATGCGGTCAAATATCCGGATTACCTGCTGGCCGGCAATGCCATCAGGACTCAGGCGCAGCGCGGCCTCCTGCATGTCTCCTGCATGTATCAGACGAATGGTTTCGGTTCGAATGGTTTTATAATGTGCAATACTGGCCGAAAGGGAATCGATATCCGAAGGAGGCCCGAGATAGCCGTCGTACAGAATATCGAGCTGCTTACGGGTGTCGGCATCGAAAAGATCCACCTTTTCGAGTATTCTCTCGGTTTCCCTTTCATTTTTAACCAGGGGCAAGCCCCGCATTTGCAAACGCATTTGTAGTATATCCACACTCAAAGTGCCGGCAGCAACCCTTACCTTGAGGGGATGCATATACATATCTTCGATTTGCTGATGAATTTTTTCGGACTGAAGATAGGAGACCACTCCCAGCATAATCACAAACAGCAAAATAGCCATGAAGCCAAGTTTAAGCTGAGTTCCGATATTGATGTCTTTCGTATTCATGGTATTTCTCTTGTTGCTGATGATGTGTTCGAAATAAAGCAGATGTTTAGCCTGATGGAGTTACAGCAGAATTCCAGGTAATAGCAGGCAACCTCCTGCTTCCATTCCGGAAAAAGATGTGTATCTGTTAAACTGAATATTGATACAGAACCGGATTTTTAAGCTAAGCGGGTAAACCGGCAACTTACGGCAACGATTCTATTGCCTTTCGGCATAAAGATGTCCTGATAAGCGGGGATTAACTAACAGGACTTTAAACTTATGATCAGCAAATTCGCCCAATCTTTACCCAGGCTGTCATCCTGAGCAGCCAGCCCTGAGCCTGGCCGTGGGAAGCCGAAGGGTCGACCTCAAGGGCGTTAATACTCTTGCCAAACCGGAATCTTCCTTTTCGGGCCCGGCAAGAGTATAGTATTTGAATCACTTGTTTGTTTTTCTGACTTCCAATTCCTCTTATTTCCTCTTCATTATTTTTATTGACAGTTGCCTGCCACCATACTTTACTTGTTTTTACTGAAGATGGCCGATTGCGGAAACGCCTCCCGGTAATCGTATTTCAGCAATATATCTCTCTCTGTTTCACCGCTGACCACATATCCACCGCCGGCCAGGCTGCTTCCTGCCTTTTGAAGTATCATTTCACGGTATTCCTGTTTGTAATAAAATAGCAGGTTGGCACATACCACCAGGTCGAAATCGCCGAAAATACTGGCCGGGGGCGAACTGTACTGATCACTGAACAGGTCGAAAACCGAGAAATCCATGTTCTTTTTCAGCTCTTCAGCTACCGTATAAGTACTTCCTTCATTTACAAACCACCGTCCTACCCGCTTCAGACTCAGGTTTCCCAAGGCTTCCGGAGCATATTCGCCTATACCGGCCTTTTGTACCAGGGCTTCACTCTGATCGGTTGCAAAGATGCGGTAGCTGAACTTCCCCTTATGCCCGTATTTAGCTTCTTCCATTAGCATGGCCAGGCTGTATGACTCCTGACCGGCAGCACAGGCCGCCGACCAAATGCGTATCTCTTTCTTCCGTGCGCCTCCCGCTTGAAACAACAGCGATGGAATTACTATCCGCTCCAGTACCGAAAAGGTAAGCGCATTCCTGAAAAATTCGCTGTAACTAATGAATAGCGAATCCAGAAACAGACCGGCTTCACCGGGGTGCTGCTGCATGAATTCCACATAAGCTCCTGCTGTAAGACATTCATTATCACGCGCTCTCCGGTTAAACGAACGTACCAGAAAGCTATCATCATAAATATGAATGTCAGCGGAGGGAATTTGATCCGAAACAAGCAGTTTCAACACCGAAATCTGCTGTGGATTAAGCTCGAAGGCTGATGATGTTTTCATAGCGTTGTTTGTTGTTTCCAACCCGGAAAAGTAGCCTTAAAGCTTACATTTGCACTTTTTTCAAAGACCTGGGACAAGTCCATTCAAACCTATAACAAATATAATACATTATTCGTCTACAAACAATATAATTCGGAAGCCGCAAAAAGAGGGTCTGCAAGGGGAAGTAAGAAAATGTTTTTTTAGCACTATTTTCTATACACTTAATTTACTGTCAGTTAACACTGTATTTAAGGCGTTTGGCGGCGAATATACCATGGAATAAATTTGCGTGTGCATTTGTCCTTATCTTTGCACCCTTATTTTTTATTCGTATGAGTATACATATCGAGGCTAAACAAGGCGAAATAGCAGATTTTGTGCTGCTTCCCGGTGATCCTTTAAGGGCAAAACATATTGCCGAAACCCTGCTGACTGATGCCGTTTGCTACAACAACGTTCGCGGCATGCTGGGCTATACCGGTTTGTATAACGGGAAACGTGTTTCGGTACAGGGTACCGGCATGGGCTTACCCTCACATATGATATATGCAACCGAGCTGATCAACGATTATAAAGTGAAAACCCTGGTCCGTATCGGCACCTGCGGAGGCTTACTGCAGGAAGTGAAATTACGCGATATTATTCTGGCTATCAGCTCATCCACCGATTCCGCCGCTGTTACACGCTATTTCCCGGGTATGACTTTTGCCCCCACGGCCAGCTTCCGACTGGCTCAACTGGCATCGGCCAATGCCCTGAAAATGAATATGCCCCTAAAAGCAGGAAATATACTGTCGTCCGATCTTTTCTATCATTTCCCTGAAGAAGGCGACGCATACCAACTTTGGAGGAATTACGGAACCCTTGCCGTTGAAATGGAATCTGCCGGTTTGTACCTGTTGGCATCAAGGTTGGGCATAGAAGCGCTTTCGCTGCTTACCGTAAGCGATCACCTGCTCACCGGCGAACACGTAACGGCCGAAGAACGGCAGTTTAACTTTACCAATATGACTAAGCTGGCCCTGTCGCTGGCAGAATAAATAAATGTCGGATGTCGGATGTGCTATGTCGGATGTGCAATGTCGGATGTGATATCAGCCCACATCCAACATCCAAAATCATACATCCCACATCCCACATCATACATCCAACATCCAACATCTTTCTCCATGGCCTGGTTCTTTCTTTTCATTGCCGGTTTATTCGAAGTAGTTTGGGCTGTAGGCATTAAATATACCGAAGGTTGGACCCGCCTGTGGCCTGCCGTGTTTACCCTGCTGGCTATGGCCGCCTCTTTTTACCTGCTGTCAATGGCCTTGAGGCATATTCCGATGGGTACCGCTTATGCTGTATGGACAGGTATAGGTACCGTAGGCACCGTGGTTTATGGCATTCTTTTTTTTAAGGAACCCACCGATCTGTTGCGCATATTGTGTATAATGCTGATCATCAGCGGTATAGCGGGTTTAAGAATTCTGGCCAGGTAACAGGCAAAGGGCATGGTAACTGCGGAGAATATTTCCATTAAGATGAGTTTTCAGTGTCTGTACACCCGAGGGTCGTCAATAACACTAAAGCAAACAGTGCAGGTATACCCGAGGGGTGTCTGACACTGAAACAATTTTCATTTCAGCACATAAAACCACACGTATTATGCAGAAAACTATTTTTATTACAGGAGCCACCAGCGGATTTGGCAAAGCCTGCGCACACGCTTTTGCCGGCAACCACCACCGCCTTATCCTTACCGGCCGCCGCTCCGACAGACTCGACAGCGAAGCTGCCATTCTCCGCGAAACATTTAACGCCGAAGTACTGACATTAAACTTCGACGTACGCGACCGCGATGCCGTGAAACAAGCCGTTGACAGTATCCCGGTCCAATGGCGCAATATCGATATCCTGGTAAATAACGCCGGGCTGGCTGCCGGTAGCGACCCTATTCAGGACGGGAACATGGATGACTGGGAAGCCATGATCGATACCAACATAAAAGGATTGCTCTATGTTACCCGCAACATATTCCCGCTGCTGCTCCAAAGCCCCTGCCCCCACATTGTGAATATCGGGTCAATTGCCGGCAAAGAGGTTTATGCCAAAGGAAATGTATACTGTGCCACCAAATTTGCAGTAGATGCACTTACCCGCGCCATGCGGATTGATATGCTGAGCCACGGCATAAAAGTATCACAGGTGGCTCCCGGGGCAGCCGAAACCGAATTTTCAGAAGTACGCTTCAAGGGCGATATGGAAGCAGTCGCCAATGTGTATAAGGGATTTGCCCCACTTCAGGCTGAAGACATTGCCGAAGCCGTAACCTGGATCACAGGCCTGCCTGCACATGTAAACATCAACGACCTGCTTATTATGCCAACAGCCCAGGCCAGCCCGGGATATATACACAAAGTGCTTTAATCCAGACTGTGAGCCTGATTTTTATTACCGATGACGCCTTTTACATGTATTATGCATTGTTCATAAATTCCTGCATACGAATACTCTTTCATATGCAATATTATGATTATCTTTACAACCCATCGTAATCTCAAATCCACTCTATGCAAGAAGTTACCCGCCTGTTCGACATTCTGCCCCATTATGCCAAATCCTTTAAACCCAAGGATGATGTTCTGGCGGGTAAGGACAATGGCAATTGGATCAAATACTCCATTGCCGACTATATTTCGCATGCCGATAATATCAGTTATGGCCTGCTGAAACTGGGTATTCAGCCAGGGGATAACGTGGCGACCATCTCGGGCAGCCGTCCGGAGTGGAACCTGGTGGATATGGGCATTCAACAGGCCGGGGCCATACACGTCCCGATCTATCCTACCATCAGCGAAAGCGACTATAAATACATACTCGAACATGCGGAAGTAAAAGTTATCTTTGTTTCAGGGCGCGACACTTTTCGTAAAATCGAACACCTGCTTAGTGACCTTAAAGGATTGGTTGCCATTTATGCCTTTAAAGATACCGAAGGCGTAAAACGCCTTGACGACCTGATCACCCTGGGCAGTGAAAATCCACAACCTGAAAAAATACAGGGAATCAAGGATTCCATACTGCCCGGCGACCTGGCAACTATCATTTACACTTCAGGCACCACAGGCAACCCTAAAGGGGTTATGCTTTCGCATTACAATATTATTTCCAATTTTATGGCAGTCAGGGACATCCCGCCTATCGGAGAGGAAGGAAGAGCACTCAGCTACCTTCCTCTTTGCCATATTTATGAGCGCATGCTGGTTTATCTGTATCAATACCTCGGCATTTCGGTGTACTATGCCGAAAACCCTGCCACCGTGGGCGATAACCTAAGGGAGATCAAACCCGATATTTTAAGTACCGTTCCACGCCTGCTCGAAAAAGTGTATGAACGCATTATCTCTTCAGGGCGGAAACTTACCGGCATCAAAAAAATGATCTTTTTCTGGGCCGTAAACGTAGGCATGCGTTACGAACTGAATGGCGCCAGGGGACCTTATTACGCCCTGCGGTTAAAAGTAGCCCGCAAACTGGTATTCAGCAAATGGCAGGAAGCCCTGGGTGGAAAGCTTAAAGTGATTGTCAGCGGTGGAGCAGCCCTGCAACCCAGGCTGGCTCACGTTTTTTGGGCTGCCGGCATCCCGGTGCTCGAAGGTTATGGCCTCACCGAAACTTCACCGGTGATTGCCGTGAATAATTTCGAAAAAGGAGGAGTGAAATTCGGAACCGTAGGTCCGGTGGTGAAAAATACCACCGTGGCGATTGCCGAAGATCATGAAATACTGGTTAAAGGCCCCGGGCTGATGCTGGGGTATTATAAAGAACCCGCCCTGACGGCGGCGGCTATCGACAGCGAAGGATGGTTCCATACCGGCGACCTCGGACAGATGGAACCTGAAGGACAACTCAAAATTACCGGGCGTAAAAAGGAAATCTTTAAAACCTCCTTCGGTAAATATGTAAGCCCCGAAATGGTGGAGAATATGCTGAAGGAGTCTATCTTTATTGATGCGCTCATGGTGGTTGGTGAAAACCAGAAATATGCCGCAGCCATCATTGTTCCCGATTTCGTCCACCTCCGTTCCTGGTGCCAGATCAAAGCCATACCCTATACCACCAACGCCGAAATGATCGCACTCGAACGCATACAGAAACGCTTTCATAAGGAAATACATAAATATAACCGTCACCTTGGAGCAACCGAACAAATTAAAGCCTTCGGTCTACTCGGGACTGAATGGACTGTCGATTCGGGTGAACTTACCGCAACGCTTAAACTCCGCAGAACGCTGGTAAATGAAAGATACAAAACCGACATCGAAAAACTTTTCAACTAAGCCGGCATATATTAGCTTCAGCTTCCTTCCCTGATGAAAACTTCTCCTTTTAAATGCCTTTGTAGTCAGGCTTAAAGCAATACACGAAAGCAAACGCAAGCCTCTATTCATAAACAAAACAGCTTTGCTGGCTAAACAATTACCATTTCTGGTTGGATTGTGTCCTGTCTGGCTTAACCACATATTCGGGCAGGCTCCTTTGTAAGTTTATTACTGTCAGAACGCCCAAATTACATCCGAAAAACGCTGATTTCGGCTGCTGGTCCGGATTCAGATCACTGTTTTTGGGAAATCCAACAACTTCATCCTATAATTCAGTAATTTAGCAGGAGAATTATCCGTATTAAAATACGAATGATGACCAAAGTCACCCGTATTTTCGATCTGCTTCAAACTGACAGCCTGCGCTACTCCTCCGGCAGGCCGGTATTTTCAATTAAACACAAGGGCGTATTAATAAAAGTTGATTTCCAGACCTACCGGCGCAACAGCTACACACTTGCTCATGCCCTGATGGAATCGGGTATCATGCCTGGCGACAGGGTAGCCACCCTTATTAAAAACCGGCCCGAGTGGAATTTCGCCGACATGGCTATCAGCCTGATTGGCGCCATACAGGTGCCGGTGTATCCTACAATCAGTGAACATCACCTCAGGCTTATTTTTCAGGATGCTGACATTGCAGGTCTCATTGTAAATGACGATTTGCTCTGGACCGGAATAAAACCTCTACTTAGCGAAACCCCGTCGCTGAAGATTGTCATTGCGGTTGAGCCTGTGCCCGGCCTGATCAGCATGGATCAACTTCTGGCTAAATATGGCTCCTTTTACCCGGAGAAAATGGTAGTAGACATGGCAGCAGGAGTGGCGCCCGACAACCTGGCATCCATTATTTATACTTCAGGCACAACCGGCAGGCCAAAGGGTGTCATGCTCTCGCACAGCAACATGGTAAGTAACTTTACCGCTCTGACAGGCATACTTGGGCAACAGCCTGCAAGCAAGGCAGCCAGCATACTGCCTCTATGCCATATTTATGAACGAATACTCAACTATACCTATCAGAACGCTGGAACTACTATAGGGTATATCGATGGATTCGACCATCTGCGCGAAGACCTGGCTGAGACAAAACCTGAAATTTTTTGCGCCGTACCCCGCATTATTGAAAAGCTTTTTGATGCCATCATGGCCCGGGGCCGCAACCTAAAGGGTATCCGGCGACTCATCTTTCACAGGGCTATAACAATAGGCCAACAATTTGAACCCGGGGCAACATTCACCTTAGGATATAGACTTCAGCTTGCCCTTGCACGCCGGCTGGTTTTCAGTAAATGGCATGCGGCTCTTGGGGGAAATCTGGCTACCATCGTTTCGGGCGGAGCCAGTCTCAACCCCCGCATCGCCCGGATATTCTGGTCGGCCGGGTTCCGGATCATGGAAGGCTATGGCCTTACAGAAACTTCGCCCGTGGTAGCCGTCAGCAATTTCCTGGCCGACGGCGTTCGTATAGGTACGGTCGGGCCGGTGTTACCCGGGGTTGAAATACAATTTGCTCCCGATGGCGAGATCCTGGTCCGCGGGCCTAATGTGATGATGGGCTATTATAAGCGGCCCGAACTCACTGCCGAAGTTATTGATATCCATGGATGGTTTCATACCGGCGACATCGGCCATCTGCTCGGGAATAAATTTCTGCAGATTACCGACCGAAAAAAGGAAATATTTAAAACTTCAGGAGGCAAATATATTGCCCCGCAGGTGATGGAAAACAGGTTTAAGGAATCCGCGTTTATTGAGCATATAATGGTTATTGGCGAAAACCGTAAACATCCCGCAGCCTTAATCATTCCCGATTTCGAGTACCTCAAAGGCTGGTGCAGGGTGAAGGAAATTCCGTTTACAACCAACAGCAACATGATCCACCATGCCCGCGTCGTCCGCCGTATTGGGGAAGAAATGTACGCCATCAACCAGCATTTCGGGCATCATGAACAAATTAAAAAGTGGGAATTCGTTCCTGACCGCTGGAGCGCCGAAACCGGCGAACTATCGCCTACCCTGAAACTCCGCAGGAAATTCCTGCATGAGAAATATTACAGCCTGATCGAGGAAATGTACAAGACTACCTGAAGTGGGGCATTAAATTTCGATCTTTCTGTCGGTAAGCATCGGACGCTGTATTATATATGCTGAATATCGCAAACTGTTTTTAATTTTTCCATCAATCCCCTCAATCTCCTCAATCCCCTCCTTGTCGCCTCTCGCCTTGTCGCCTCTCGCCTTGTCTTCTTGTCTCCCCTTCTTCTTGTCCCCTTGTCCCCTCGTCCCCTTGTCCCCAATCAATCCCATCAATCCCATCAATCTCTTCAATCCCCCCTTGTCGCCTTGTCGCCTTGTCTTCTTGTCTCCCCTTCTTCTTGTCCCCTCGTCCCCTTGTCCCCAATCAATCCCATCAATCCCCTCAATCTCCTCAATCCCCTTTAATGCAATATCTTAAACACCAGTTCCCTGAGCAGTTCTCCCTGGTCGGTTGAATAATTATCAATACCGAGCGAACGCACATTGCATTCACGAAGCCAGCCTATAATTTCCTGCACTTTAATGGCATTGTAGTTCCGGCAGGCATCGAGGTAGTCCTGCTTATTGAAGCTTGACAGTTTGGCCTTGCTTAGGATGGAGGATTCCGATTTGTCGGGCAGGGAATGTATGAGCAGAACTTTGCTGAAAAACCCGAACAACATAGGGATGGTTCTGAAAATCGAATTCTCGCCGGGATTCAGTGCAAAATGACGGGCAATCTGGTTCACTTTCATAATGTTTTTCTTGGCCAGTGCCCGCTGAAATTCAAAAATATTATAGTCTTTGCTGATCCCAATGTATTTCTCAATCACCTCTTCCGTAATTGTCTTGTCCTTCGGATGGTTGATATAGAGTTTCCCCAGTTCATTATTGATTTTTTCCAGGTTATTGCCAAGGAATTCGACAAGCATAAGTGCGGCTTTATCCGAAATGGAATAACCGCAGCTTTTCACCTGGGTGGTTATCCAGGCCGGCATTTCATTATCGTATTTCCGTTTCGATTCAACTGTCACCGAATTGTCAGACGCCGTTAAAGCTTTCAGCAGCTTAGCCGGAGGTGTCTTATATTTGTAACATATAACAAGTATGGTCGATGGTTGTGGACGGTTGATATAGGAAAGAAGTATGCCCAGGTTTTCCTCTTTCTTGATATCCATGTCCTGACCTTCACGCAATACTACCAGCTGGCGGTCGCCAACCATTGGAAACTGCTTGCTGCTGTTTACCACCTGCGCAGCCGAAGAGTCACGGCCATACAATACTACCTGGTTAAACTCTTTCTCAACCCCGCTTAAAACATGGTCGGTAAGATAATCCGATAATTCATCAATATAATAAGGTTCTTCACCATAAAACAGATAAACGCTGGCGAATGATCTTTTCTGAAAATCCTTAACTAACTGGTTGTAGGTTGATGTCATTGCTGATTCTGAAATTCAAAAAAAAGAAAGTGTTAAATGTAGCTGGTGAAAAGAACAAAAAAAAACAGGCTTAACATAAAAGGGAATTCACCTTACGCTTCAGCTTGACTGCCTTAGTTTCATTCATCCGGGGCCTATATAAGGCTGTTAACTTATTAGCTTTTGTTTACACCCTTTAAAATTTAAGGTGCTTAACGGTAACCCTTTTTTCAATTAGCTGTTTAAGTGATTCAATTCCAATCTTAACGTGATCTTCCATAAAGCTTTCGGTTACTATTTTATCACTTTGCTCTGTTTTCACGCCGCTGGAGATCATAGGCTGATCCGAAACCAACAGCAAGGCGCCGGTGGAGATAAAGTTCGCAAAGCCGACAATGAAGATGGTAGCCGTCTCGAGGTCTATAGCCATTGCACGGGTGGCCTGCAGGTATTTCTTAAAATCTTCGTCGTGTTCCCAAACCCGGCGATTGGTGGTATATACCGTGCCGGTATAATAGTCAAGCCCCATCTCACGAATGGTGGTCGAAATTGCTTTTTGCAGGTTGAATGCCGGCAGGGCAGGAATTTCGGGAGGGAAATAGTCGTCGGAGGTTCCTTCGCCCCTGATGGCGGCAATCGGAAGGATATAATCGCCAAGGGCATTGATATGTTTCAACCCGCCGCATTTTCCAAGGAAAAGGCAGGCCGTAGGGTTGATAGCACTCAGCAGATCCATGACTGTAGCTGCATTGGCGCTCCCCATCCCAAACCTAATCATGGTAATATTGCCGGCGGTAGCACTGGGCATCGACCTGTCTTTCCCCTGTATTTCAACATTGTTGAGCCGGGCAAATGTTTCGAGATATGCACCAAAATTGACCAGCAGAATGTATTCCCCGAAATCTTCAATGGGTGTTCCGGTATACCGGGGCAACCAGTTTTCAACTATTTCTTTCTTTGTCCTCATCCTGAATTGGCTATAAATTAGTATTTAAGGCAAATTTAGATTTTTTAAGCCATCTTTGCAGTGATTTCGGACAGATATTTCCGGAATGTTAATAAAATGCAGCCCTTAAACTTCCCTTTATTTGAGTTTAAACTCAGGAGCCTCAACAACCGGCAGGAAATATACGACCCGGTACGGCATAAATACGTTTCACTTACCCCCGAAGAGTGGGTGCGCCAGCATGTAATTGCTTACCTCACGCTCATTAAAGGATACCCCTTGTCGATGATAGGTGTGGAAAAGAAACTGCTGCTGAACAGGCAGCCCAGGCGTTTCGATCTGGTTGTTTTCACCCGCAATGCCAACCCGCTGCTGCTGGTGGAATGCAAAGCTCCGGGTGTGGAGATTACCGAAAAAGCTTTCGACCAGGCAGCCCGCTACAATATGCTTCTGCA
>CAIPFN010000390.1 GCA_903864265.1 uncultured Bacteroidales bacterium
AAATTTCTTCCAGAATCTGAGACTGTAGCTGGATAGCGAGTTTATCGTGCATATCCACCTGAATGGGTACAATCAGAAAATCATGGATTTTGATTATAGGTATTCTCTTTTCGTGTAAGTTCATGTTTTCTATTCTCCTGATTCATTGGGCAGTGCCATTCTGCTCAGCAGTTTGGAATCATTTTCGCGTTTGTTTTGCTTCATTGCAAATATCATTGCATCCTGCAGGGTTGCTTTGGTCCGGATGGAGGATAAATCAATTCCCAGGTGAACAATGGTCTGAGCAATTGCCGGGCTGATCCCGGAGATTATACACTCAGCTCCCAGAAGTCTTGCTGCAGTGACTGTTTTTAGCAAGTGATTGGCTACCTGGGTATCAACGGTTGGCACCCCTGTAATATCCAGGATTGAAATGGTGCAACCGGTTTCTACAATTTTTTGGAGCAGGTTTTCCATCATTACCTGAGTACGCTGGCTATCGAGGGTGCCAATTACCGGCAGTATCAGTATATTATCCCATACTTTACTCACCGGGCTTGATAATTCAAGCAGGTCTTCCTGTTGCTGTACGATGGTTTTTTGCTGCTCCTGGATTTTCGCTAATTTAGATTCCAGCTCTTTCTGCATAGTATCACGCTGACGTAATTCTTCAGTCAGATCATTGATTAGCAGGTCAATGGCTGCCTCTGTACCACTGAAATCATCTTCAACTTCCGATAGGATACGTGCGTCCATATCCCCGGCTGCTATGGATGTCAGAATATCTTCAATCCTGTTTATCCGCTCCTGCAGGTTTGCAATGTGTAATGTTTCGCTCATAGTTATTTTCTCCTTTTTTCAATCCATTTTACGGCTTCATCAAATTCTTTAAAGAAATCAGATCCGGCTTTTAAAGAACCGAGTTTCATCAAAACTTTCGCGATCATCCGCCCGGCTGCATTAGCTCCAACATAGGCTACATCAGTAATTTTAGCCTGATTTAACATGTCATTTGAAATTGATCGAGTTTCGCGGCTTTCCATATTGCCGCCATCACGCAAATCGACAATCATTTGTCGATAAGGCTTACCCTCGAGCAACTCTATGTATTTTTTGCCAAAATACAGAGTTTCTTCGGTGCTGAAGTCTCCTTTTATTTGCAGATGAACCACTTGCCGTTCATCGTCATACCAGATTTTGTGTTCCATGCGTTGAAGAGTTTATTTCTTTAATTTGGTAAAGATAGAAACCTTTGGGTAAGAAATCAGGAGTGAATTAATTTTTTATAGGTATTAATTACTCTGTTATAACACATTTATTCCGAAGAATATTTTCAACCCGGAAGGATTCAGAATAGTCAAAGAAGTACCTGATACTGAAGGTAACTATGCAAAGGCGAAATCAGTGAAATAGCGACTTCCGTCCACAGTCTATAAATGAATTATTTTGGAGCCGGTTTTCAGCATCTGGAAGCTGTGATGCTTGGGATATAAAGGAAAGTGAATGACATTGAACCTGGCTGACAGGTTTACAAAATGGAGTGATTCTCCTCTGCCGGAAGTGTGAAGCAAAATTCACTTCCGATTCCTTCCTTGCTGGTTATCCGGAGGTTTCCGCCTTGTTTTTCAATG
>CAIPFN010000391.1 GCA_903864265.1 uncultured Bacteroidales bacterium
GGCAAAAAGCGCAGGCTGGTGCGTAGCAAAACACAGCTTCACTATCTGCCAGAATGTTGTTCAAACCTATCATTCCTGGCCCGGTGATTCCGGGATTATTCGAGGTTTAACTATTTGTGAAATTCATATTAAGCCTGGTGACTATAGCTATCTGACATTTGGCCTTTTTATGTCATGATAAAAGAACAAAATAGTAAATCGAAAGTAAATTCTTCTAATGATAGGACATTTTAAATCAGACATTTTCCATTTACTCCCCAACTTTTGGGAGTGATCCATGATTTCCTTATCACCGGGCGCATACCGCATTTTCCCTGATGTTGCCGGATTGATTAAATTTATCCCTCAGTAAATATTATCCGAAGGAAGATGAAATGGTGAAACTTTCGCAACAGGTCACAATAATGGCTGACAGTACCCTTGTTTTAATGCCGTATGGGCAAAGGCATTGATGTGCAATGATGGAGGGTTTTACTTTTGCTGTCCATCAGAAATGCATAAAAAATGCCTGAAGGGGATTTGAAACGGCAAGATACCAGCGGCATACGTGTGAATAGGTTAAAAATTCATAGTTTTGCAGGATGATACTTGTTACCGGCGGAACGGGATTGGTTGGGTCCTATCTTTTATATGAGCTTACTCGCAGAGGACATAAGGTGAAAGCCTTACTGCGTCCTGGCAAAAAGCCTTACGAAACCCGTAAATTACTAAGTTGCCTTTCGGCTGAAAACGAACACCTGTCCGACCTGGTTGAGTGGGTGGAAGGTGATGTGCTTGATCCCTTTTCGCTTCAGCAGGCAATGCAGGGAGTCGATTATGTGTATCATTGTGCCGCGCTTATTTCATTTAATCCCCGCGACCTGGGGAAAATGATTGAAGTGAATATTGACGGAACGGCGAATGTGGTTAACGCATGCCTCGACAACGGCATTAAAAAACTCTGCCATGTCAGCTCCATTGCTTCACTCGGGCAGGCCGAGAAAGGAGAAATTATCAATGAAAATACCAAATGGAAAACTTCGCGCCTGAACAGCGGGTATGCAGTGAGCAAATATGGGGGTGAACGTGAAGTATGGCGCGGTATCGAAGAAGGACTGGATGCGGTAATAGTGAACCCATCGGTAATTATAGGCGCAGCCTGCCATCCAAAAGCCACCAACAGCCTGTTTCACAGTATAAAAAACTTCATTCCGTTTTATACCACGGGTATTAACGGCTATGTTGATGTGCGCGATGTGGTACAGGCCATGGTTTTGCTGATGGAAAGCGATATCAGCGGAGAGCGTTTCGTGCTGAACTCCGAAAATCTTTCGCTCAGGGAATTCTTTGGAAAAACTGCGGTTATCCTCGGTAAGCCCTATCCCCGGGTTGCAGTGAATGGTACTTTGATGGCCCTCATTGCCTGGCTCGAAGAAACGCGCAGCCGTGTTACGCGATCCCGCCCATTGATAACCCGCGAAAATGTGCGGGCAGCCATGTCGAAATCCAGCTATTCGGCCGAAAAATTCCGTTCTGCTTTCGGTTTTACCTTTACCCCTATTTCCGGGAGTCTGACCGAAGCTTTCCGTATACTCGGGAGTATGAAAAAATAATACCCTTCCCTCGTTTAATTCATCAAACGGGGTCGTGCGACGGATAAGCATATTTTTGAAATGACAATATCCTTCCCGCCGGCTTTTCGTCCTGTCATCCTTCGGTTTCTACTTCCGCCACCGTTCCAGTTTAGGGATACCATAGGTGAAGAACCCGGAAAGGAAGCCCGGGAACCCCATCTCCTTCATTTTTCCCTTCACCAGTTCCTGCATCTGTTTGGCAGTGAAATCGGGACGGGTAAAATTGCCATCCTGGTAGCAAAGGCTGCAGTATTTCGGGCTTAAAGTGCCATCGGCATGGGTGCCTCCGCCTTTTAGGTCCTTTTTCATCGGCATGCCGCAACTCTGGCAAAACTTATTTGCTTTTTCCATGACTACCCGATTTTTATAAAGCGTCGCGTATAAAGTTTTCCATCCATGGTTAATCTCAGCAGGTAAACACCCGGAGCGAAAGGTGACATGTCAATGGTTTCGATCCATTCGCCGGCTGAACGGGTAACCGTATTGGAGGTATGCAGTACGGATCCCTGCTGATTTACTATCGAGATGTCGACCGAAGTTTTTCGGAAAGTTTGATATTCAACATTCAGCTGTTCCGAAACCGGGTTAGGGTATATGTTAATCGAATTGGTGGCTTCGGCATAATCCACGTTAAAGGTGGTTTCACAGGTGCCGGGCATATTTGCATCCAGCCATGTCAGGCGGTTGTGCATCCAGGTTTTCAGGCCGTCCACTTCACCCTGGTAAGTAGTGGCATAGGGCCAGGGGTTTGGCCATACATAAATTCCCAAAATCGGCCAGGTGGTAAAATTACGTACCTGCGCTTCCATCAGCTGACCCGAAATGCTATCGATATAATTGTCGAACCAGGCGTTGCTGAGAACATTCTGACGCAGGTAAAGCCAACGGCATTTCAGATGGCTTTTATACAGGGGGTCCTGTAGCAAACGGCTCCACCAGAAGGGCACCTGCCAGTAATCGTCGGGGCACGGAAACTGGTAGGCCCAGCCTGAAGTAACATCGCCACCGCAATAGTCGGCGTTATGCCAGGCAATATCATAATCCCACACAGGACCCATGCGCAATTTCCCGCCTTTGCTGTCGCGTTCCTTATTCAGGAAAGTGCTTAAGCGATACCCGTCCACATTTTTACTTAGCTCATTCACAAGGAAATAGTCAATAAAGGTACTCTCAACGGCATATTTTCTGAATCCGTTGGTGGTATCTACAAATTCCTGGGTTTTAAGGGAAGTCTCGAAGTCGTACACATCACTTTGAATGTAGCTTTTTTGCTGGGTGGTAATATCAGTCTCTTTAGGGTATTCATACTGGAAAAATATGGTTTGCCCGTTCGGACTTGCCGAAGGCGCATAGGAAGATGTCCAGCCCGATCCGCCCGAACCCGTTTGCTTGTCGATTTTAAAAATATAGCCGCCGGTAAGCACATCCCCTGTATTCTGATCGGGTTTCAGTTTGGCGATGTCGACGCGGTTGCTGTTGCGTTTTATCTTTTCGGAGAAGATATAGATGCCCTGGTATTGGCCGTTGAGGACCAGTTCGACAAAATGATAACGGGTGGAATAATTCCCCATATTATGCCAAACCTGGTAAGCCATCACGTTTCGCACAAACGACTTGTCGGTATAGTTGGCATTCAGTATCCAGTCACTTTCCGAAGGCATGCCCAGGAAGGAAGTGTCGATGGAATTATTGAAGTTGTCCCATGATTCAAATCCATAGCTTTTTTTAGGGAACGATTGTGAACTCGATCCCCGAAGTTCGATGCCGGAACGTCCGCTGAATTCCGGCATATCGGTGATATAATTCCGTATTCCGGGGCCCTTGTTGAAAATCTTCAGCCCGGCCGGGATTTTGGGGTCATCCGGGATGGTTTGCCCGTAGGTATCAATCATAACAATGGGCAGGTTGGACGAATTAAACACCATGGGGCCGGAGGCACCGGGTCCGAAAGTGATGCTCCAGTTGAGGAGTGTGCCATTGTCGGAAAAGGGATTCAGGTCGTGAACATACAGTTTCCATGTTCCATACCCGGTTTGGCCGTTATTAACAGACCCCAGTTTTTCGTTGGGCCTGAATGAGCCTGTAAAGGGAGCGCTGCCATCGGTTATGGATCTGTCGGATCTGTCGTCGAAGCTGGTATTGATAAATTTGTCGCCGTCGCCCCCATTGGCATGGGTAAGCATGACCTGGGTTCCGTCGGGCGAAAATAAGGCTATTTCCAGGTCCGAATCCTTCGTATGGTTCAGGTTAATACACACGTTAAGGAGTCCGAAATTGGTGCTGAGTACGGAAGCGCCAAGCGAGCCGGGCTGTATCAGGTAATAGGCTGCTGTGCCGTCGGCCGGAATTACGCCACCGCTTCCTGAAAAAGTCTGTGCTTTTAAAAGGGATGAAATGGTCAATAAAGCCAGTAAGAAGTAGTGTTTTCGCATAAGGTCAGATGTTTTTAATCGTGCAGCGGTGGTGACTGCAAAATTACGATAGAATCGGAACGCTTTTAAAATAATTTCTGTGAAAGTAAAGGACATGAGTCAGGGCCGGGAGGCAGGCTCTGTTTTCCGGGGAAAGAGAATTTTTAAACGGGAACTATTCGCTTTTTTCGTGGAGGGGACGTTATTATTCCTGTTTTCGGACTAGTTCTGAGCTGGTTGCCGGAGGTTTTGTTGCTGATGTTTGTCGGTAAAGGAGAGGGTTTAGGTTTTTTAACTTTGGCCCATCATTTTTCGCTTCCGTTAAAAACGGCAATTAACTTTTTGATTAACACCACCTTTAGCTATACAGGAACCGTTTGATACTGCGTTTGGGCGTTTTCTCAAATTCGCTCGACACAACCTGGAAGCGTGCAATCTGCATATAGGTAGGGATTTCGAGATTGAGGTGTTTGCGGTACACTTCCATAATGGCTTCCAGGGAATGTTCTTTCATTTTTTTGGCATCCACCATTTCCATATCGGGGTAGATCAGGGCCACCAGGCCTTCTTTGCGGTCGACCACAATAGATTCCTGTACCAGCGGAAAGGCATTGATACGGGCTTCAATTTCTTCGGGATAGATATTTTGTCCCGAGGGGCCGAGTATCATGCTCTTGCTGCGTCCCTTGAGATAAAGGAATCCATCGCTGTCAATAGTTCCCAGATCGCCTGTATGCAGCCATCCGGCACGGTCAAGCACTTCCCGGGTAGCTTTTTCGTTTTTGTAATAGCCTTTCATCACGTTTTCACCTTTCACCCATATTTCACCTACTATATTTTCGGGATCGGGCGAATCTATCTTCATCTGTAGCTGATCCACACAACGGCCGGCCGAGTTAAAGCGTGCTTCGCGCCAACCCGCATAGCTGATCAGGGGGCCGCATTCGGTCATGCCATATCCTATGGTGAAGGCAAAACCTGCTTTGCGCAGCACTTCCTGCACTTCCTCATTCAGCGCGGCGCCTCCTATTACGATTTCATGGAAATTGCCGCCAAAGCTCTCGGTGAGCTTGGCTTTTATTTTTCCAAGGATCACGGTATCCATAAAAGGAATCTTCATCAGGAATTTAACCTTGGTTTGCTCCAGCACCGGCTTAATCTGTTTTTTGAATATCTTTTCGATGATCAGGGGCACAGAAAGAATCAGTCTCGGGCGTATTTCGGCAAAAGCTTTGAGCAGCAACTGGGGTGTTGGCATCTTCCCGAGGAAAGTAACATGACATCCGCAGGTAAAGGGATAGAGAAACTCGATGGCACATCCGTAGGCATGGGCCAGAGGCAGGAAACTCAGGATATGATCGCCGGGCACCAGCGGCATGTTGGCCCGTGAATACACCATGTTGCCGGTGATATTGTTGTGTGTAAGCATGACTCCTTTCGAGAAACCGGTGGTGCCCGAGGTATAGATGATGGCAAAAAGCTCCTGGTTGGGAATGATCTGCTTCGGCATCTTTTCCCTGGTGAAAGTGGAAGGTTTGGCAAGCAGGCATTTAAAAGTACTGATGTGCTCTTTAAGATGTTTGTTATGAGTGTGCAGGGCTGAAAAATCGTCGAGAGAAATAACGGATTTAAGCTTGGGCAGGTTATCCTCATCCAGCACGTCCCAGTTGGCCTTATTGGCAAAGAGCATGACACTCTCGGAATGATTGATAATGTGCTGAACGTCGTTAGGGGTGAAGTTGGGAAGAATAGGGATGACCACAGCCCCATAGGTGACTGTAGCCTGGTAGGCCATGGCCCATTCGGCGCAGTTTTTACCGATCAGGGCAATTTTGTCCCCTTTTTTAATTCCACATTTGGCAAATAGCTTCTGCAGGTAATAAATGGTCCGGCCAACTTCTCCGTAAGTATAACTTGTTGATTCATAATTTGTAAAAGCAGTACGGTCCCAGTTTTCAAGTATGCTGTTCCAGACAAAACGGGTGTAGTTTTCTTTTAACATGATACAGGGGTTAAAAACATTCGAATTTATGGATAATTATGCCTTGATGATTCGGCCGGCCAGGCAAAAATCGTAAAAAAGGTTAAACCGGGCTGGTTTACCCGTAATTTTACCCTCAGCCGGGAGGCTTTCCGCCAGGTGAGGCTATGAGCTGATTCGCACAATGGCTGGCCGGTTACAAGAGTTGGCTGTGATTGGACAGGGTAACACTGTTTGATGCGATTTCGCAGACAAAAGTGAAGTGAATGCAACATTATAGAGCCGTTGGTGTTCTAAATACTCTTTAATAAAATGTCAATACATGCAATTATACCCTGTTCATACCGGTAATTTGAAACTCGATGGCGGCGCCATGTTCGGCGTGGTGCCCAAAAGCATATGGAACAAAGCCTATCCCGCCGACGAAAACAACCTGATTAACCTGGCTATGCGCTGTCTGCTGGTATTGGATGGCGATCGCAGGATATTGATCGATAATGGAATAGGAGATAAGCAGGACGAAAAATTCTTTGGTCATTACCATCTGAATGGCGATTACAGCCTGTTAGGATCGCTGTTGGCAGCTGGTTTTACACCCGCTGACATCACCGATGTTTTCCTTACCCACCTGCATTTCGACCATTGCGGAGGAACGGTAATAAACAATCCAGCCACAGGCGGGTTTGAGCTGACGTTTCCTGATGCAACCCATTGGGTTAGCAAGCCGCAATGGGACTGGGCAACACAACCCAATCGCCGCGAAAAGGCATCTTTCCTGTACGAAAATATGATCCCGGTATACGAAAGCGGTAAATTGCAGTTGTTCGACGGCCCCTTTGAACTGATACCCGGTTTTGAAGTCAGGCTCTATGACGGGCATACAGTGGGTCAGGCCATCCCGTTTATTACCACAGGCAAGCACACTGTTGTTTTTGTTGCCGATACCACTCCCACCGCGGCGCACGTGCCTTTGCCCTACATCATGAGTTACGACACACAACCCTTGATTTCGCTTACCGAAAAGGAAGTCTTTCTGTCAGAGGCTGCCGAAAAAAACTTTATACTGTTTTTTGAGCATGATGCCTACTGCGAGTGCTGCACCCTGGAGGTGACGGAGAAAGGTATCAAGGTAAAGGAGACCATGACGCTGAAGGAAGCGTTGGAACAATAATTCGGATTCAGTTGCATTCCTGCCTGATTCCGATTCATCACAGGCGATTCATTCTGTGCAAGTAAAGCATCAGTTTCAGGGAAAATCCTGTTATTCCCTTTTGTACGGGTGCGCTTCGGTATTGAATATAACCTTATGGAAATTCAGTTTATCAGAATCATCGAAGAGCAAAAACGCATATTTAAGGGTTTCGGCAAAAAAGAAGCTTTCCATATAGTCTCTTTTTTCTTTGGTACGAACATCTTTTATGGCGGCGTAGGCCTCATCGGTGCGGCAGTATTTCACCAGGTTTTCGAACATGGTTTTGCCCATTTCGAGGTATCGTTCATCGTGGGTATATTGGTAGAGGTAATAGGCGCCTTCAAAATTTTCGGGCCTCAGTATATAGGATCCATTTTCAACCTTCATTGTTGCATAGTTCATTTGTTCGGGTTCAACGCCCTCCAGCATCCACATCCGAAAATTAGAGTTTTGCAGGGCTGCAGCCTTTTCGAGGTCGTTATTCATGGCCAGGGTGCCGGCAAAGAAGGCATCCAGTGCTCCATATGAAGTTGAGGTGCGTTTCCCGGTGTACATATCGGCATGTCCGTACCATAAGCCTCCCGGTGTAGGGTCAGCCAGGTATTTGTTCACGGCTTCAATGGTAGGAGTCCACATGGCAGTGAGTTCCTGGTCGTTGAAAAGGATGCTTCCTTTGAGCATGTATTCGAGGTACGAATCGATACATCCCGAAATATGGCTTTCCGGGTTAGTAACCTTTCCTGTTTCAACATTGATTCCTTCGGCCGTAAGATTAATGGGTGAACGCAGCGCATATAAAGCTTTCATGGCTTTCATGGCCGTTTCATAATATATAGGATTTCCGGTATGCCTGCTCAGGGTTCCGTATTCAACCAGGTAGGTGCCTATTTCGGCAGGATTGGAGATTTCGCCGGAAACAGCCCCTGTTTTCAGGTTTACCATGCGGTAAGGCATGCCGGTGGGTGAGTTGAAGGCTTTCATCAATCGTTGGGCCAGGTCTTCGGCCAGCGAAAGGAAACGGCGGTCACCATCGAGTTCATAAGCCGAAAGCAGTCCACCTAAAATCCGGATCGACACTTCAAAATTCTGGACATCCATATCCACATCAAAATCCAGGTCTTTAAAAATCAGTTCTTTGGCCTCGCCGGCTTCGGCAGTAAGGTCCATCAGCAGCATGGTGTCGAAGGCATCAACCGGGGTCATCAGCAATGATTTTTTATACCAGTTGTGTGGTTTTTTACTCAAAGGCTGAAGGGCATCGTACCCCCAGGCATAGGTTTTATATCCATTCCAGGCATGGAGGAATTCGGCTTTTACCTTTGCAGCCATTTCTTTTTTATCTACACCCCTTGTATTGTCAGCAACGCTCATGGTCATCGTTGCTTCAAGAGCCTGTCCCTGGCTTTTGAAACCAAAAGCCAGCAGGAAGAGAATTGAAACCGCAAGAATGAATATATATTTCATGGGATTAATTATTGGTTTGCGAAGATAGGAAGATAATACTATGACGCAGATAAATCGGGGTAAAATTACAGAAATCAGGGATGCAGGAAAGCGTCAGCTGCGCAGGCATGCATCAGGCCTGCGAATATGGGCTGCGTATAAGAAGCGGGAGTACTGGGCCGGCGGTTTGTCTCCCTTTTTCGGAAAGCATACGTCACTGGATTATTTCATTTTCAGCCTTCCGTAAAGAAATGTCAATAATATGGCAGAATCTTATTTTGATGTGCTAAAGAGATATTACGTTTTATCTTAAAACGATTAAGTTGAAAGTAAAGTCAGTTTCATACTCCGGTTCTTTTATACCTGCTCAATTGACTTTTCCATGAAATTGAAATCCGGTATCTGTCACATATA
>CAIPFN010000392.1 GCA_903864265.1 uncultured Bacteroidales bacterium
CGCAAAATTAGCTTAAAATTGCAGACCCGGCGAGTTTTGAAATGGAAAAGCAGGAGAAAGATTCAACTTACCTGTTGATACCTGCCGTTATGTAAGTTCACTTTTTAAAACAGCCCGGAACAGGCAATTTTGAACCTGTTTCGGAATTGTCGAAGGAATGTCTGACAAATATCAGGAAAATTAAAGGAAAATTAAAGGAAAATTAAAGGAAGATAAAAGGAAGATAAAAGGAAGATAGAAGGAAGATAGTAGGTAACTTAGAGAAGACTTAGAGAAGACTTAGAGAAGACTTAGAGAAGGCTTAGGGAAGGCTTAGGAAATGTTCTTAAAAATCGGGTGGCTGAATATATGGTGCCATTTAAAAATGCCTTCTGATACATGATAATATTTTGAAATATCAGGATATGATGATATGGTTCATTAAATGCAAATATACAATATTTTTCTATTAAAAAAGGAAACGGGCGATTTTTTGTGTGTCCGTGAAAATTCATAAATTTGCCTTCCAACATATTCCTGTGCACCTGTCTGTCTTTCAAATAGTGAACTATTTGCTCATCCTTGTACTCCTTGTGTTATTTATAAGGTATCTCTGGATCGTATTTGCCGGTGCAGAGACCGAACCGGCACAATGGCAGTTCGCGATGAAAAACGGGCATATATCTTCCACCCTAAAAAGGCTGAAGAGGGGATATCCCGATAAAGTCCGGTTTTTTAACTGGTGGTTCCAGGTGGAACGGATCAACAGGGAGCGGGTTCCGGGTGTATTTGCAGAATTGGGCGTGTACAAGGGCGACAGTGCACGGGTTCTGCATCATCTTGACCCAAACCGCCCGTTTCATCTGTTCGATACATTTTCGGGATTTACGTCACGGGATTTGGGCATGGAGACGGGGGAAGCCGCAACCTATACGCCCGATAATTTTGCAGATACCAGCGTTGGGACGGTCCTGAATAAAATTGGCGGGAATCATCATATTATCATCCACCAGGGGTATTTTCCCGAAACTGCCCGCGATTTCCGGGAACAAGTGGCCTTCGTCAACATGGATGCCGATCTCTACAATCCTACCAAAGCCGGACTTGAGTTCTTCTATCCCCTGTTATCCCCCGGTGGGGTAATCATGGTGCATGATTACAATCACAAATGGCCGGGAATTATAAAGGCTGTGGATGATTTTATGCGAACCATCCCTGAAAACCTGGTCCTTTTGCCCGATATCAGCGGAACTGTAATGATTATCAGAAACAAATAATTATTTTAACTTTTTTTCACAATTTCCTTGTTCAGTCCAAAATAAGTTGTACTTTTGCACCCTCGAAAACCTTATTATGTTTTCGATTGAATTACAAGCCGGAAACGGCAAGGAAACCTGATAAAGTGAAACAACTATAGGTTTCAATCGCAGTCAACCCGATGTGCGGTAGAAAGTTTCGCGAAATTCATACCCTTCCTTATTATTTCCAGCCTATAGTTCAGGGAGAGATTCCTCTCTATCCACAGGTTTAAACCTGTGGATAAAGGAAAAAAAGACCATAAAATGTTGGTAGTGTAAAATTAATTTGTACTTTTGCACTCCCGTTTTGGGGAAAATGAATATAAAGTTTATAAAACCATTGATATGCCTACGATTTCGCAACTGGTTCGTAAAGGAAGAAAAAAATTAGTAGATAAAAGTAAGTCTCCTGCTTTGGATTCCTGTCCGCAGCGCCGTGGCGTTTGCGTTCGTGTTTATACC